>JASHOF010000163.1 GCA_030041255.1 Acetobacteraceae bacterium | reverse complement strand
CGATCTCGTTGTGCCTCGAAAGGCCTCACCGGCATAAGACAAGCGGATCGCGCTCGACTGGAATCGCGAAGCGATCCAGGAGCGCGTGAATCCGCTCGGTCAGACAAAGGAGAGCGTGTTCAGTCAACCTGAACACGCTCTAGCCGGCCCGCAGCGTCACGTCACGCGCCGCGCGGCCGGGCTTGCGCGCCAAGGCCGCCGCTCCGACTCTCTCTTGAGGGCGGATCGTGCTTGACGGGAATCGCAAAGCGATTCCCGTCAAGCACGTGAACCCGCTCGGCTAGGCCAGAGAGAGCAGGCTCAGCCACGCTGGACACACTCGTGCCGATGCGAGTCCGGGGTGGCGCCCGCCGCCGCGGCGGGTGGAGAATGCTCAGGAGCAGCCCAGTTGGATACCGAGACCATTCCCCTGGCTGATTCGATCGGCGCCCGGATCGCCCCGATCTCCCGCCAGATCTGGGAAGCGAAATACCGCCTCAAGGCCGACGACGCGACACCCATAGACCGCACGATCGAGGACACCTGGCGCCGGGTTGCCCGCGCGCTCGCCGCCGCCGAAACCGAGCCCGCGCCCTGGGAAAACCGGTTCTACCACGCTCTCGAAGATTTCCGGTTCCTGCCCGCCGGCCGCATCCTGGCCGGTGGCGGCACGGAGCGCCGCGTCACCCTCTTCAACTGCTTCGTCATGGGAACCATCCAAGATGACCTCGGCGGCATCTTCGCCCACCTCCGCGAAGCGGCGCTGACAATGCAGCAGGGCGGCGGGATCGGCTACGACTTCTCCTCCCTCCGCCCGAAGGGTGCCGCGGTCAAAGGCGTCGGCGCCGATGCCTCGGGGCCGCTCTCGTTCATGGACGTGTGGGACGCGATGTGCCGCACCATCATGTCCGCGGGCGCCCGCCGCGGCGCCATGATGGCGACCATGCGCTGCGACCATCCCGACATCGAGGCCTTCATCGCCGCCAAGCGCGAGCCCGGGCGATTGCGCAACTTCAACCTTTCCGTTCTGGTCACCGATGCCTTCATGGCCGCCATCGAGACGAACGCGGAATGGCCGCTCGTTTTCGACGGCACGCTCTATCGCACCCTCCCGGCGCGGGCGCTCTGGGACCGCATCACCCGCGCCACCTACGACTACGCGGAGCCCGGCGTCCTCTTCATCGACCGCATCAATGCCCGCAACAACCTCGCTTATTGCGAGGTGATCCACGCCACCAACCCGTGCGGCGAACAGCCGCTGCCGCCGTACGGCGCCTGCCTGCTCGGCTCGCTCAACCTGGCGCGCCTGGTGCAAAACCCCTTCACCGCAGAGGCGCGCATCGATCCCGATGAGATTGCCCGGCTGGCCGCCATCGCGGTCCGGATGCTGGACAACGCGATCGATGTCTCCCGCTTCCCGCTCGATGCGCAACGCCGGGAGGCGATCGCCAAGCGCCGCATCGGCCTCGGCATGACCGGGCTGGGCGATGCCCTCGTCATGTGCGGCCTTCGCTACGGCTCCGCCGAGGCCGCCGGGCGGGCCGCCCTCTGGGCCCGCGCTATCGAATCCGCTGCCTACAGGGCCTCGGCTGGCCTGGCCCGGGACAAGGGCTCATTCCCCTTGTTCGACCGCGACCGCTATCTCGGAGCCGAGACCGTGCGCGGGCTCGAGGCCGATCTGCGCGAGATGATCCGCCGCGACGGCATCCGCAACGGGCTGCTCACCTCGGTCGCGCCGACCGGCACGATCTCGCTTTTCGCCGACAACGTCTCGAGCGGCGTCGAGCCCATCTTCGCGCTGAGCTACACGCGCAAGGTGCTCGAGCCCGACGGCAGCCGCCGCGAGGAGGAAGTCTCCGACTACGCGTTCCGCCTCTTCCGTACCCGCTTCGGCGCCGATGCGCCCGTTCCGGCGCATTTCGTAACCGCCCAGGATCTCACCCCCGCCGAGCATGTCCGGATGCAGGCGGCGGTGCAGCGCCATGTCGACAGCGCCATCTCCAAAACCGTCAATGTGCCGGAAAATATCAGCTTCGAGGCGTTCCAGGAGGTCTATCGGGACGCCTGGCAAAGCGGCTGCAAGGGCTGCACGACCTATCGGCCGAATGCGATCACCGGCGCCGTACTCGAGCTTTCAGGCGCAAAATCCGCTGCCGCCGCCCTGCCGGGCGAACTGATGGTGCGCTCCGAGAAGCTCACGGGTGCCACCTACAAACTCCGCTGGCCCGAGAGCGAGCACGCCTTCTACGTCACCATCAACGACCTCGGGCAGGATGGCCAGCGGCGCCCCTTCGAAGTGTTCGTGAATTCGAAAAACCTCGAACACTATGCGTGGGTGGTCGCCTTGACGCGCATGATCAGCGCCGTCTTCCGCCGCGGCGGCGAGGTCGCATTCGTCGCCGAGGAACTCCAGCAGGTGTTCGATCCGCGCGGCGGCCATTGGCAGGGCGGGCGCTACGTCCCCTCCCTCGTCGCCGCGATCGGCGAAGTGATCGAGCGGCACATGCTCGAGATCGGGTTTCTCTCAGCCCGCCAGCCGCCGGCCCCCAACCCTGCCGCCGCTCGCCCGGAACTCGGGCCGCTCTGCCCGAGATGCAGCCAGCCCGGCCTGGTTCGGGAGGCCGGCTGCCTCACCTGCGTGCATTGCGGCTGGTCGCAATGCAGTTGAAGAAGAAGCGGGGCAGCGCCGGCCGGCGGCCGCCCGCTCAGTGCGCCACCCAGCCACCATCGATCGAAAGCGGCGCCCCGGTGATCGTCTTCGCCGCGTCCGAGCAGAGAAACACCGTCAGCGCCCCGATCTCCTGCGGCGTCGAGAACTGGTGCATCGGCTGCTGTTCGGAAACGAACGCCACCATTTCGTCCGCCTCGGGGACGCCCTTCTCTTTCGCCTTCTCCGCAACCTGCTTCTCCGCCAAAGGCGTCAGCACCCAGCCCGGACAGATCGCGTTGACCGTGATGCCGTCATTGGCGGTCTCGATCGCGGCCACCTTGGTCAGCCCGACCAGCCCGTGCTTGGCGGAGACATAGGCGGCCTTCTCGGGGCTGGCGACGAGCCCGTGCGCGGAAGCGATGTTGATCACCCGCCCCCAGCCACGCTTCTTCATGCCCGGCAAGGCGGCCCGCATGGCATGGAAGGCGCCCGAGAGGTTGATCGCGATGATCGCGTCCCACCGCTCGGGCGGAAAATCGACCAGCTCGGCGACGTACTGGATGCCGGCGTTGTTGACCAGGATATCGAGGCTGCCGAGTTCCTTCTCGGTTGCGGCGACCATCGCCGTGATCTCCGCGGGCTTGCTGATATCGGCGCCGTTGTAGGCCACCTTGACCCCGAATTCCGCAGCCAGGTCCTGGCGCAGCTTGCCGATCGCATCGGCCGGCCCGAAGCCGTTCATCATGATGGCCGCGCCCTCGCCGGCCAGGGCACGAGCGATCCCGAGACCGATCCCGCTCGTCGATCCGGTCACCAGCGCGACTTTGCCCCCCAGGGACCCGGATTTGCTCTGGGCTTGGCTCATGGCTTTCTCCCTTGGCTACCGCTGCTGTTACTCTGGCCCAGCCGGCAGTCGATGCAAAGCCCGCCGGCTGTTCCAGCGCTGATCGAGTCGGCTCTGCCGGTCGCGTGTGCTATAGGAAAGCCGGGATTTTACAGGACGATACGCAATGGATGCCGGACCGCTGCCGCCGCCCCTCCCCCCGCATGCCACCTGGCGTCCCCCGCGCTGCCAGAACGTCGTGCTGGTCCTGCAAGGCGGCGGTGCACTCGGCGCCTACCAGGCCGGCGTCTATCAGGCGCTGCATGAGGCGGGCCTCGAGCCCGACTGGGTGAACGGCGTCTCCATCGGCGGCATCAATTCGGCGCTGATCGCAGGCAATCCGCCGGAGCGGCGGGTGGAGCGGCTACGCGAATTCTGGGAGACGATCACCGCCCGTCCGGTCTGGCCGCTGGCGCCTGACGGCGACGCGATGAGAAGGATGCACAATGTCTGGTCGGCGTGGCTGACGATGACGCTCGGCCAGGACGGGTTCTTCAAGCCCAACTACCCGCCCGCCTGGCTCCGGCCGCGGGGCGGAAAGGGCGCGACCAGCGTTTACGATACCACGCCGCTGCGTGAGACATTGCTCCGCCTCGTCGATTTCGATCGGCTCAACAGCGGCGCGACACGGATTGCCGTCGGCGCGGTGAATGTCGGCAACGGCAACTTCATCTATTTCGACAGCACCGAGGGCGAGATCCTGCCGGAGCACGTGATGGCCAGTGGCGCCCTGCCGCCCGGCCTGCCGATGGTCGAGGTCGGGACCGACTACTACTGGGACGGCGGGCTGGTCTCCAACACGCCGCTGCAGCACGTCTTCGAATCGGCCGGCTCGCAGAACCTGCTCGTCTTTCAGGTCGATCTGTTCAGCGCGCACGGCAGCATTCCGCGCGACCTCGTCGGCGTCGCGGCACGGCAGAAGGATATCCAGTATTCCAGCCGCACGCGGCTGACGACCGACCTTTTCCGCACCCTGCACGCCAAGAACGTGCAGTTGCGGGCGTTGCTTGCCAAGGTGCCGGAGGAACGGCTCACCGCGGAGGAGCGAGCGCTCAAGGAGACGCTCGCCCACCTGTCCGAAATATCGCTCATCCATATGATCTACCAGCGCGCCGCCTATGAAGGGGAGGTCAAGGATTACGAGTTCAGCGCGCTCTCGATGCACGAGCACTGGGATGCCGGCTACCGCGACACCGAGCGCACGCTGCGCCACAAATCCTGGCTCGAGATCCCGGGCCCCGACATTGGCGTTGCCGTGCACGACGTGCATCGGGCCGAGGAGTGACGGGCCAGGCATCGCCGCGTGCCCCGGTCGCAGAAGGCAGGAGTGATTCCCGGAGCGCGCGCCGTTCCGAGCGCGGATCGCCCGGCAAAGCAAAGAGCCGCCCTCCACTTTTCCTGACAGTTGCGGCGGCCCGGCGAAGCGGGGAAATATCGCCGGATGCGCCTGCCCGCCGCGCTCAAGCCGCTTGAACATCCGGTCTTCCTTTCTCTTTTCGCGGCCAACCTCATCACCTCGCTCGGCACCTGGATGCAGAACACCGGCGCCGGCTGGCTGATGACGATCCTCCGGCCGAACGCCCTCACCGTCAGCCTCGTCCAGGCCGCAACCATTCTGCCGATCTGCCTCCTGGCCCTGCCGGCCGGCGCGCTCGCCGATATCGTCGATCGGCGCCGGTTCCTGATCCTGACCCAGATCGGCATGCTGGCCGCCGCCGCGCTGCTCGCAGCGCTGACCGCGATCGGCGCCATCGATGCCTGGATCCTGCTTGCGCTCACCTTCGCCGTCGGCGTCGGCAGCGCCATGAACGGCCCCGCCTGGCAGGCGATCATTCCCGACACGGTGCCGCGCAACGATCTCGGCCAGGCGGTCGCCCTGAACAGCGTCAGCTTCAATATCGCCCGCGCCCTCGGCCCGGCTCTCGCCGGGGCGATCGTCGCAGCCTTCGGAGCCGCACTGGCCTTCGCGCTGAACGCCGCGTCGTTCCTCGCCCCGGTGCAAGCTCTTGCAATGTGGCGTCGCCCCCCGGACTCCTCGACCTTGCCGCGCGAGCATCTGGTCGGTGCGATGGCCGCCGGGGTCCGGTTCGTCCGCAGCACGCCGAGGGTGCAGGCGGCCATCCTGCGGATCTCCGTCTATTACCTGCCGACGGCCGCGCCCTGGGCGCTGCTGCCGCTGGTCGTCAAAGAACAGCTCCATCTCGGGGCCGTGGTGTTCGGCGGGCTGCTCGGCTTGATGGGCGTGGGAGCGGTCGGCACCGGCATCTTGCTGCCGACGCTGCATCGCCTTTTTCCGCGCGGCGACCTCACGATGTCCGCGAGCCTCATCTCCTGCCTCGGGATGTTGCTCCTCGCCCTTTCCCGCGACTGGCCCTTGGCGGCGCTGGCCATGCTGCTGTTCGGGGCCGGCTGGGTGATTGCCGGCTCCCTGACCCAGACCGCCACCCAGCTTGCCGCTCCACCCTGGGTCCGGGCACGTGCACTCGCCATCTATCAGCTTTTCTCGAACGGTGCGCTGGTTGTCGGTGCGTTTGGCTGGGGCTGGCTCGGCATGGAGGTCGGCCTGCCCTGGACGATGGCCACGGCGGCCGTGCTCGGCATCGGCCTCGCCCTGGGTGCCGGCCGTTTCGCGCTCGAGGCCGTGGCGACAGCGGCCGATGCGCCGCCGCCCGAAGCGTACTTCCTTGCCCGCGCCCGCAGCCAGATTCTGGAGACGGAGCACTATCGGGTGCCGCCCGAAGCGCGCGAACTTTTCCTCGCCATCATGGCCGAGTTGCAGCAGGTACGCGGCCGCGCCGGTGCCCGGTACTGGCAGCTCCACAAGGAACTCGGCCACCGTGATGGCTGGCTCGAAATGTGGGGCATGCCGAGCTGGGCCGAGCATCTTCGCGAGGCGGAGCGGCTGACCGAGGCCGATCGTGCCGTGCTCGCCCGTGCCCGCAGCTTTCAGGTCGCCGAGAATCCGGGCCGGCACTCCCGCTACCTCGCGGTTGCGCCCGTGCCACCGAACCCGGGGCGCCAGCGTCCCCGCCCGCGCCCCTAGTGTGCCGACTCCACCGCTTGATACCGTAGGATGCACTCTAGCGGTCGGCACACACCTCTTTATTTTCAGTGGCGAACTGATCCCCTTTCGTTTGCTGCCGGCGGCAGCAAACGTCGGGGGCAGGACACTAGAGGGAATCGTTCCGGTTGCAGGGCCGCGGTGCCGTCGCGCCCGCGCCGGTCCGCCGGATCAACTTTCCAGCATGCGACGCAGGTTCTCGACCTCTTCACCGAACGCGGCGTCGCGTTCCATCAGTTCACCCACGCGCGCGACGGCATGCATCACCGTTGTATGGTCACGGTTGCCGAATCGCCTTCCGATCTCGGGCAGGCTGCGGCTGGTCAATTGCTTGGCAAGATACATTGCGACCTGGCGCGGGCGCGCCACGGCACGGGCGCGCCGCGAGGAGATCATGTCGGTCAACCGGAGGTTCCAGTGCTCGGCAACTTTGCGCTGTATCTCCTCGATTGTGATCCGTCGGTCGTGGGCACGCAGGATGTCGTGCAGGACTTCCTGCGTGGTCTCCAGCGTGATTTCGCGTCCGAACAGGTTCGCGTGCGCAATCAGGCGGTTCAGGGCTCCTTCGAGCTCGCGCACGTTGGACGTGATGCGCTGGGCCAGGAACTCGAGCACTTTCGGTGGAACGGCCACCGCCGCCGCCGCGGCCTTTGCTCCCAGGATCGAGAGGCGGAGTTCGTAAGTGGTGGCGTGCAGGTCCGCCACCATGCCGCAGCCGAGCCGGGTCCTCAGCCGGGCTTCCAGCCCCGAGAGATCCGAAGGCGATTTGTCCGCCGACACCACGATCTGCTTGCCGGCATCAACCAACGCATTGAAGGTGTGGAAGAACTCTTCCTGGGTATTGTCCTTGCCGATCAGGAACTGCAGGTCATCGACCATCAGCACGCCGACGCTGCGAAGCTGCTCCTTGAACTCGATGGTCGACTGGCTGCGGATGGCGGCTATGAAGCGGTACATGAAACGTTCGGCCGACATGTATGCAACGGACGCCCACCGTTCGTTTGGTCGCTCGGCGAGCTCCCAGGCAATCGCGTGCATCAGGTGCGTCTTGCCGAGTCCCACACCACCGTAAAGAAAGAGCGGGTTGAACCCGAACGAAGCCGGCCGTTCCGCCACCCGCCGCGCGCAGGCGTAGGCAAACTCGTTCGGCTTGCCGACCACGAAGCGCTCGAACGTGAAACGCGGCTCGAGCATGACGCCGAAAGCGTCCCGCCCGTCCATTGACTCCATGAGCCGCGCGGAGTTCGGCCTGGCCTGCGGATTCGCCGTGCAGGCGGCGGCGCCTGGCGAATTGGCAGCGGGCTCCGCGAGCGGGCTCTCCGAGTCCGCTGCCGCAAAACTGCGGCCAACCCGGATATCGACGCGGCGGATGGCCGGATTCTCGCTGCGCCAGAGTGCGTTCAACCGTTCGCCGTAATGACTGCGTACCCAATCGCGCAGGAAGCGCGTTGGCAGATGCAGCGTGACCTCGTCGCCATCAACGGTGCCGAGTGCCATCTGCCGCAGCCAGGCGCGGTATTCGGCCTCGCCCACTTCGGCCTGCAGGCGCTGCCTGACCCGGCCCCACTCGCCTGCGACCTTGGTCACGCTGTTTTCCCTTGGGGAAACCCGTTCGAGGGGGGGAACCAGTTCTGGGGAAGCTTCCGCTTCCGCTAGGCAACCGCTTGTCGTCACCAACACTCACCCGCCAGCGGCAGCCTATAGTTCCGCCGCCTCCCCGTATTGCCCGCCGTTGTAATCGACGAAACCGCTGTGGAAGGGCCCGCGTTGCGTTGCGGCCAAGCACACGAATTAACGGGCGATGTCGAGCGAGGCAAATCAAATTTGCACGGACAAAGTAAAAAACGAAATAAACGCACTAGTCCATTGAAGTATACCCCGAGATCAAATCTGTCACAGCCACGTCACAGTACAACATCACGAAAGAACACAGCTTCAAAGAGAAGTTGATATCGGAAATGCAGGATGTCCGTTCCGCGACGCACCGAAGCATCGTGCGCGCGCGACGATTCACTTCACTCTGCGCCGAGCCCCCGGATGCGGGCGGAAAGGCGCGAGAGCTTACGTGCCACCCGGTTGGGGTGCACCACTCCCTTTCCGGCCGCCCGCTGCATCTCCGGCTGCGCTGCCCGAATGGCTGCCTGGGCGGCGGCTCGATCACCACCGTCGATTGCTTCTTCCACTTTCTTCACGAACGTGCGCATGCGCGCTTTGCGCGCGCGATTGCGCTCGGTCGCCCGTGCGGCCTGGCGGATGCGCTTCTTTGCGGATGCGGTGTTGGCCATATTCATTGACTCCGTGCCGCCCGATCGAGAGCGGAACTCTGGATAACTGCTGCAAACGTGGAACCGCGAACATCGGATCGGCGCGGACCAGCCCTTCTAAAGAGCACGCACCGGCAAGTCAAGCAACCGGCAACGCTGGCAGCCAGCCGCTGCTCCGAACCCCTCAGCGCGCACCGAATTCAGGTTTGCGCTTCTCGAGGAACGCCGCCATACCCTCTTGCTGGTCCGCGGTGCCGAACAGCGAGAGAAAGAGCTGCCGCTCATGGCGCACTCCCTCGCGCAACGTCGTTTCGAAGGCGACGTTTACCGCCTGCTTGGCCATCGCAACCGCGACTGGCGAAAGCTGAGCGATTCTCTCCGCGAGCTTGATCGCCTCGGCGAGAAGCTCCGCCGCCGGAACCACGCGCGCCACGAGATTCGCGCGCTCCGCCTCCTCCGCCGAGAGCATGCGCCCCGTCAGCACCAGTTCCATGGCCTTGGCCTTGCCGACAGCGCGGGTCAGCCGTTGCGTCCCTCCGGCACCTGGAATCACTCCAAGCGTAATCTCGGGCTGCCCGAATTTTGCCGTATCCGCGGCCAAAACGATGTCGCACATCATGGCCAGTTCGCAGCCGCCGCCAAGCGCGAAGCCCGCCACCGCCGCGATCACGGGCTTTCTCACGCCGAGCAGCGCCTCCCAGCGCACGCCGATGAAGTCCTCGAGGAAAGTCTCCGGGAACCGCCGCCCGCGCATCTCGCGAATATCGGCCCCGGCGGCAAATGCGCGCTCCGAACCGGTGATGACGATCGCACCGATCGTCCGATCGGCATCGAACTCCTTGAGGGCGGCGCCAAGCTCCGTCATCAATGCGTCGGACAGCGCGTTCAGTGCCTCCGGCCGGTCGAGCCGGATCAGGCCGACCCGTCCGTGCCGCTCGGTCTTGATCGTGCGCTGCCCTGCTTCGCCGCTCATCAATCCGCCCTCGCGTTCGTCAAGCGGCTTCCGGGCCACTGAAAATAAAGAGGTGTGTGCCGACCACTAGGGTGCATCCTACGGTATCAAGCGTTGGAGTCGGCACACGAGTGTCCTGCCCCCGACGTTTGCTGCCGCCGGCAGCAAACGAAAGGGGATTGGCAGGCCACTGAAAATAAAGAGGTGTGTGCCGACCACTAGGGTGCATCCTACGGTATCAAGCGGTGGAGTCGGCACACTAGCGAGCAGCGTGGTCACGGGCAAGGCGTCACCAACCGCCGACCCTCGCGAAGGCCGGACGTTTCAGTAGGCGGGATAGTTGCCGGCCAGCACAACCAGGGCGTTGTTGGATTTCTCGCTGTACGGCGAGGTGCCGAATGCGCCGACCTGCTGCCACCCGGACACCGCATGCTCAAAATAGGTCGTGCCATGCAGAACCCACTGACCCCAGTTCCCCATCGCGGCGTGCTTCTCGCTCTGAAACCAGGTATGCGGGCCGGCTACATTGGGAAAATTATTGGACATCCCGACCAGAAAGACACCCGCGCCCTGTAAATAGATTTCATATTGCGGAAGGTCGGACTGATGCGACGAACCGCTCAACAGGCCGGTGCGGGGCGCCGTCCTCAGGCCGGGGGCGTTGTTCCAGAGCCAATAAAAAACGCCGCCATCACCAGAAATGCGGATATTGGCTCCATTATAAACCAGCGCGCCACCCACCAGGAACGGCATCGCCGTCATATCGCCTTGCGCATGCGATGCCCGGTAGAGAGCGCGCAGGAAGTTGCTCAGCCGTTGCTCGTCAGCGCTGAAATTGAGGTTGACCAGCCGGTTGTAGTTCGCGGTGGCGGCCACGTCTCCGCCGTTTTCAGCCGCATCCGCTGGATCGTGCGGCATCGTCCCCCTCCCCATTGCCCGGTCGCCACGCTGGCCCGGCCAGCCCGTCCGTGCTGCTCTCTACAACATAGGTTGATTTATGTCGAGTTAATACGCCCTAGAGTTGCAGACGCGGACAATAGAAACTGCTCCGCCCGGCCTGCTCGATCCTCACGACCCCGCGGCAGAGAGGCGGGCCCGGGCATACGGGGCAGCGTTCCCGGCCATAGACCTGCCATGCGTGCTGGAAGTAGCCGAGTGTACCATCCGGCTGCACGTAGTCTGAAAAACTCGACCCGCCGGCGGCGACCGCATCGGTCAGCGTCTCGCGGATCGCAACCAACAGCCGTTCGATGCGCGCGCGGCCAAGATGGGCGGCGCTGCGGCGCGGACTGATCCGGGCGCGGAACAAAGCCTCCGATGCGTAGATGTTGCCGAGCCCTGCCACGATGCCCTGGTCGACCAACGCCGTCTTGATCGGAGTGCGGCGCCTGGCCAGGTGCGCGGCAAGCTTCTCGGCGGTGAAGTCGGGACCGAGCGGCTCCGGCCCCAGGCCGGCCAGCCGTGGATGCCTCTCTTCCTCGCCCGTCGGAACGAGATCGACACTGCCAAACCGCCTGGGATCGACGAACCCGAGGCGCCATCCCCCCTCGGCCTCCAGCACCAGGTGCTCGTGGGCGGTCGGAGCCTGGTCCCCCTGGGTCAGGAGCAGCCGCCCCGACATGCCAAGATGCAACAGCAGGCTCTCTCCGCCCGAAAGGCGAACCAGGATGTATTTGCCGCGCCTCGTGAATCCCTCGATGCGCTGGCCGCGCAGCCGCTCCGCAAGGCGCGCGGGCAGCGGCCAGCGCAGATCCGGCCGCCGCGCCTGCACGTCGCGGATCCGTCGCCCCGCGAGCCGCGCCGCGAGGCCCCGCATCACGGTCTCGACTTCTGGGAGTTCCGGCATCGGTGCGTGAGAGGCTATGCTGCCCGGGCATGAGCGACAATCCAGCGACCACCGATTTCGGCTTCCGCTCGGTCCCCCGGGCCGCCAAGGCCGAACTGGTGGGCAAGGTCTTCGCTGCCGTGGCGCCGCGCTACGACCTGATGAACGACCTGATGTCGCTCGGTGTCCATCGTCTCTGGAAGCGCCGGCTGGCCAGCCTGCTCGATCCGCGCCCGGCCGCGCGGCTCCTCGATCTTGCCGGAGGTAGCGGCGATATCGCCTTTGCCTGGCGCGCCAGGGGGGGCGGGCCCGTCCTCATCGCCGACATCAACCCGGCCATGCTCGACGTGGCGCGCCGCCGCGCTCTCGCGCGCGCGGCCCTTGCCGGGCTCGGCTTCCTCGTTGCCGATGCAGAATCACTTCCCCTCCCCGCCCGCACGTTCACGACCGTCAGCATCGCCTTCGGGTTGCGCAACTGCACCGACAAGGACGCCGTGCTCGCCGAGGCGCGGCGGGTGCTGAAGCCCGGCGGGCGCTTCTTCTGCCTCGAGTTCTCACGGCTCGAGGTCGCCGCCCTGACGCCCTTCTATGATGCCTGGTCGTTTCGCGCCCTTCCGCTTCTCGGGCGGATCGTTGCCGGCGACGCGGCGAGCTATCGCTACCTCGCCGAAAGCATCCGCATGTTCCCCGACGCCGAGACCCTTGCCCTCATGCTTGCCGAAGCCGGTTTCGCACGCATCGGTTTCGAGCGGCTCTCCGGCGGCATCGCCGCCATCCATTCCGGCTGGCGGCTCTGAAAGATGGGCGCTCTCGCCGGCCGGCGTATCCTCTTGATCGTCTCCGGGGGAATCGCGGCCTACAAGGCGCTCGAGCTGGTGCGCCTCCTCAGGGCGGACGGGGCCGATGTCAGCGCCGTGCTGACGGCGGGCGGAGAGAAATTCATCTCCGCGCTTTCGCTGCAGGCATTGACGGAAAACTTCGTCACGACCGAGCTTTTCTCTCTCGACGCCGAAAGCCGCATGGGCCACATCCAGCTTTCGCGCGCTGCGGACCTGCTGGTGGTCGCACCGGCGTCGGCCGATCTGATCGCGAAGATGGCCGCCGGACTGGCAGACGATCTCGCCTCCACGGTGCTGCTGGCCACCGACAAGCCGGTGCTCATCGCCCCGGCGATGAATGTCAGGATGTGGCACCATCCGGCCACGGTCGCCAACATGGCGACACTCGCCGGCCGCGGCGTGGCCGTGGTCGGCCCGGAGGAAGGCCCGATGGCCTGCAATGAATTCGGCCCCGGCCGGCTCGCCGAGCCGCCTTCCATCCTGGCCGCGATCGCGGCCCTCCTCTCTGTCGGCCCGCTTGCCGGGCGGCGGGCGCTGGTGACGAGCGGCCCCACCCATGAGCCGATCGACCCTGTCCGCTACATCGCCAACCGCAGCTCGGGCCGCCAGGGCCACGCCATCGCCGCCGCACTCGCCGCTCTCGGCGCCGGCGTGACACTGGTTTCGGGCCCGGTCGCGCTCGCCGACCCGCCCGGCGTCACGGTGCGCCGCGTCGAGACGGCAGCCGAAATGCTCGCCGCCTGCCAGGCCCTCCTTCCGGTCGATATCGCCGTCTGCGCGGCCGCGGTCGCCGACTGGCGCGTGGCCGAGGCAGCCGCCCACAAGCTCAAGAAGGAAGCGGGCGCCGGCGCGCCGCAGCTCACCCTGGTGCCCAATCCCGATATCCTCGCCACCCTCGCCACCGCCGGGCCGCTCCGGCCGAAGCGCGTCATCGGTTTTGCTGCCGAAACAGACGATCTTCGCGCCAATGCCGCGGCCAAGCTGAAGCGCAAGGGGTGTGACTGGATCATCGCCAACGATGTCACGCCAGGAAGCGGCATCATGGGCGGCGGCGAGAATGCCGTGCTGCTGGTGAGCGAGGCCGGCCTCGAGGAATGGCCGCGACTGCCGAAGGCCGAGGTGGCGCGCCGGCTGGCAGCGCGCATTGCCGCCTCGCTCGGCTCGTGAGCAGCCTCACCGTCCCGGTGCGCCGTCTCGCGCACGCCGCCGACCTGCCGCTGCCTGCATACGCCACGGTTGGCGCGGCCGGCTTCGATCTTGCCGCCGCGATCGCCGAACCCTTCGGTATTCCGCCTGGCGGGCGGGCGCTGGTGCCGACCGGCCTCGAGGTCGCTCTGCCGTCCGGCTTCGAGCTGCAAATCCGGCCGCGTTCGGGGCTTGCGCTCAGGCACGGAGTGATGCTCGCGAACAGCCCGGGAACGATCGATGAGGATTACCGCGGCGAGATCATGGTGATCCTGCTGAATGCGGGTGATGCCCCTTTCACTCTCACCCGCGGCATGCGGATTGCCCAGGCAGTGCTGGCCCCGGTGGTCCGGATTCTCTGGCAGGAGGTTGCAGATCTGCCGGATACCGGGCGCGCGGCAGGCGGCTTCGGCAGCACCGGTCTCTGAGCTCGGACCGTCACGAAACCACCACGCGCGCGCGGCGTTTCGGGTGCTGACAAGCAGCCCTTAAGCAGCTAGAGGCGGCCCGCACCCACCCCCTTCGGGGTCGCCCCATGCCGAACATCACCTATCCCGCCATGGCCATCCGGCCGCGGCTGCCGAACGCCTGGGACTTCATCGCCGCGGCCGCCGTGCTCGGAGCGCTGATGGGCGTCGCCCCGGCGGTCAGGGGCACCTTCGCCCCGCTCACCACCGCCGGGCTGGCGGCGGTGCATCTCGATCCCGCGGCCCTGCCCTATTATGCGGTGCGCACCACGCTGCGCATGTTCGCCGCTCTGGTCTGCTCCATCCTGTTCACGCTCGGGTACGGCACGCTGGCGGCGAAGAGCCGGCGTGCCGAGGTGATCCTCGTGCCGTTGCTGGACATCCTGCAATCGGTTCCGATTCTCGGATTTCTGTCCTTCACAGTCGTCTTCTTCGTCAATCTCTTCCCCGGCCGCGTGCTCGGCCTCGAATTCGCAGCGATCTTCGCCATCTTCACCAGCCAGGCCTGGAACATGACGTTCAGCTTCTACCAGTCGCTGACGACCGTTCCACCCGATCTCGACGAGGCCGCACGCAGCTTTCGCCTCTCTGCCTGGCAACGCTTCTGGCGGCTCGAGGTGCCGTTCGCCATGCCGGGCCTGGTCTGGAACACCATGCTCTCGATGTCGGGGGCATGGTTCTTCGTGGTCGCGTCAGAGGCAATCACGGTCGGCAGCCATACCTGGACCCTGCCCGGCATTGGCTCGTTCGTCGCTTTGGCACTCGCCCATCGCAATCTGGCCGCTGTCGGCTGGGCGATCGCGGCGATGCTGGTGGTGATCCTGATCTACGATCAGGTTCTGTTCCGCCCGCTGGTTGCCTGGGCGGACAAGTTCCGGGTCGAGACGACGGCTGTCGTCCCGGTGCCGGAGCCCTGGGTACTGGCGCTGCTGCGCCGCACCCGGCTGCTCCGGCTCGGATCGCGGACGATCGGGGCGGTGCTCGCGGGACTTGGCGGGCTCCGCCTCGCACCTCGGCAAAGCCGCGCCCCGATTTCACGCACCCCGTCCCGGACTGCTGACCGGCTCTGGCTGGTCATTGTCGCCCTGATCGTCGCCGTCGCGCTTTGGCGCATCTTTCTTTTCATTTCCGCCGGCCTGACGCTCGCGGCCTTCGGCGAGACGCTGATCGATGGCTGCTTCAGCCTGCTGCGTGTGCTCGCCGCGGTGGCGATCTCGATTCTGGTCTGGCTGCCGATCGGCGTCTGGATGGGCCTCCGCCCGCGCGTTGCGCGGCTGGCACAACCGGCGGCGCAGTTTCTTGCCGCCTTTCCCGCCAACCTGCTGTTCCCGCTGATCGTCATCCTGATCGTGCGCTACCGGCTTGATCCGAATATCTGGCTGACGCCGCTGATGCTGATCGGCACCCAGTGGTACGTGCTCTTCAACGTCATCGCCGGCGCCGCCGCTTTCCCGGGCGACCTGCGTGAGGCGGCGGCCAATTTCCGCGTCCGCGGGGTGCTCTGGTGGCGACGCGTGATCCTGCCGGGAATTCTCCCCTACCTCGTCACCGGCGCGATCACCGCGATGGGCAACGCTTGGAATACGACGATCGTCGCCGAGGTCGCTTCCTGGGGCCAGACCACGCTGGTCGCGCGCGGCCTCGGCGCCTATATCGCCGAGGCGACGAATGACGGCAACACCGCACACATTGTGCTGGGTATCGCGGTCATGTCCGGCTTCGTCGTGATCCTGAACCGGCTGTTGTGGCGGCCCCTCTACGAATTCGCGCGCCGGCGCGCCGCCCCGATCTGAGGAGAAGCGCGCATGGACATGATGCTCGCCGGCGGGCCGCTGCTCGAGGTGCAGGCCTGTCGCAAGGCGTACAGGACCGACGCCGCAACCGAGCTTCTGGTGCTCGACCGGGTGGACCTTCGGATCACCGCCGGCGAGATCGTGGGCCTGCTCGGGCGGTCCGGATCGGGCAAATCGACGCTGCTTCGCGTGGTCGCCGGCCTGCTCTCGCCAAGCGGTGGCGAGGTGCGCTGGCGCGGCGCCCCGCTCGTCGGGCCGGCCGAGGGCATCGCCATGGTGTTCCAGAGCTTCGCTCTCTTCCCCTGGCTCACTGTGCGCGAGAATGTCGGACTGGGACTGGAGGCGCAGGGCCTGCCCCCCGCGGAGCGCGCCGAGCGCACGGAGTCGGCAATCGACCTGATCGGCCTCGGCGGCTATGAGGGCGCCTATCCGAAGGAGCTTTCGGGCGGCATGCGCCAGCGCGTGGGGCTTGCCCGTGCGCTCGTCGTGCATCCCGATCTTCTGCTGATGGACGAGCCGTTCAGCGCCCTCGATGTGCTGACCGCAGAGACGCTGCGCACCGACCTCATCGATCTCTGGTCGGAGAAACGGCTGCCGGTGAAGTCGATGCTGATGGTGACCCACAACATCGAAGAGGCGGTCCTGATGTGCGACCGCATCCTCGTCTTTTCCGCCAATCCGGGACGGATCGCGAGCGAACTCAGGGTCCCGTTCCCGCATCCGCGCAACCGCCTCGACAAACCATTCCGCCAGATGGTGGACGATATCTATGCGGTGATGACGCGACGCGCCCAGCCCACGGGGCGCCATATCGCCGCCCCTGCCCCGGCCTTTGGCACGGCGCTGCATCCGGTCTCCACGAACCTGCTCGCCGGCCTGACGGAAACCTTGGCGCAGCCCCCCTATGATGGCCGCGCCGACCTGCCGGCCCTTGCCACCGCGCTGCAACTGGAAGCGGACGAGCTGCTGCCCTTGGGCGAGGCGCTGGCGCTGCTGCGCCTTGCCGAGGTGGAAGAGGGCGATATCCGGCTGACCGACGCCGGCCGCCGCTTCGCCGCTGCCGATACCGATACCCGCAAGGCGATGTTCGCAGCCGCCCTCAAGGCGCATGTGCCGCTCGCCGCCGCGATCCGCCAGGTGCTGGAGGAGCGGTGGAATCATCGCGCCTCCGCGGAGCGCTTCCGCGACGAGCTCGAGGATCACATGTCCCCCGAATACGCCCACGACACGTTGCACACCGTCATCTCCTGGGGCCGCTACGCCGAGCTCTATGCCTATGACGAGGAGGCCGATCAGTTCAGCCTCGAGGAGCCGGCCTGAGGCTTCTTTCACGCCCCCGCCCCCTGGGCTTGGCACGCGCTTCAGCTTATATCTCTCCCTATCCCAGCAAGCCCGCCCAGGAGCCCGCCACCGGCATGTCCGGAAATGCCGCGGCACCGCTTGAAGAACCCGTTCCGAACGAAGCGGCGTACGATGCCGCCGCGATCTCGGTGCTGCGCGGGCTGGATGCGGTGCGCAAGCGCCCGGGCATGTATATCGGAGACACCGATGATGGCTCGGGCCTGCATCACATGGCGTTCGAGATCATCGACAACGCGCTCGACGAGGCGCAGGCCGGATTCGCCACCCACGTCGCGGTTGTCCTCAACGGAGACGGCAGCCTCACCGTGCGCGACGACGGCCGCGGTATCCCGACCGGCATCCACGCCGAGGAGGGTGTCTCCGCCGCCGAAGTGGTGATGACGCAGCTCCACGCCGGCGGAAAATTCAATCAGACCGCCTACAAGGTCTCGGGCGGGCTGCACGGCCTGGGGGCCGCGGTCGTCAATGCGCTCTCGGAATGGATGGAAGTGCGCATCTGGCGCGACGGCAAGGAGCACTTCATCCGTTTCAGGGATGGCGATCCCGAGGCGCCGCTCGGCGTCGTCGGCCCCTCGGCAGAGCCTTCCGGCACCGAGGTCACCTTCAAACCGAGCCCGCTGACATTCAGCCGCACGGAATTCGACTTCGCCGTGCTGGAGCGGCGCCTGAGGGAGCTTGCGTTCCTGAATTCCGGGGTCGCCATCAGCTTGCGTGACGAGCGCCACGCCCCGGCGCAGGAGGCGGTCTTCTGCTACGAAGGCGGGCTCACTGCCTTCGCGACCTGGCTCGACCGCGCCAAGAATCCCGCCTTCAGCCCGCCGATCAGCATCACTGCGGAAGATCAGGGCATCCGGGTCGAGCTCGCCCTCTCGTGGAACGACAGCTACCACGAGACGATGCTCTGCTTCACCAACAACGTTCCGCAGCGCGACGGCGGCACCCACCTTGCCGGTTTTCGCAGTGCGCTCACCCGGGTCGTCAGCCGCTACGCCGAGGGGATGGGCAAGAAGGAGGGCCTCGCCCTGCTCGGCGAGGATATGCGCGAGGGCCTGACCGCGGTCCTCTCGGTGAAAGTTCCGGACCCGAAATTTTCCTCTCAGACCAAGGACAAGCTGGTCAGTTCCGAAGTCCAGCCGGTGGTCCAGTCCGCCGTTGCCGACGGCCTCTCACACTGGTTCGAGACCCACCCCAAAGAGGCCAAGGCGATCATCCAGAAGGTGATGGACGCCGCGGCAGCCCGCGAAGCGGCGCGCAAGGCGCGCGAACTCACGCGGCGCAAGGGCGTGCTCGACGTCTCGACCCTCCCCGGCAAGCTCGCAGACTGCCAGGAGCGCGATCCGGCCAAGAGCGAGATCTTCATCGTCGAAGGGGATTCCGCCGGCGGCTCCGCGAAGCAGGGCCGCAACCGTCTCTTCCAGGCGATCCTGCCGCTGAGGGGCAAGATTCTCAATGTCGAGCGCGCACGCTTCGACCGGATGCTTGCCAGCGCGGAAATCGGCACCCTGGTCACGGCGCTCGGCACCGGCATCGGGCAGGCCGAACCGGAGCAGGGCGGCTTCGATATTACCAGGCTCCGCTACCACCGGATCGTCATCATGACGGATGCCGATGTCGATGGCTCGCACATCCGCACGCTGCTGCTCACCTTCTTCTTCCGCCAGATGCCGGAGCTGATCGAGCGCGGACATCTCTTCATCGCCCAGCCTCCGCTCTACCGGGCCAAGCGCGGTGCCGACGAGCGCTATCTCAAGGATGACCACGCGCTCGAGGATTTCCTGCTCGGCAAGACGCTCGCCGAGGCAAGCCTCGCTTACGCCGACGATACCGTGCTCACCGGCCCGGAACTGATCGCCGAATCGCATTTTCTTCGCGAGGCGGCGCTGCGCCTGCGCCTGCTTTCCGCTGCCGCGCCGGCGACCGTACTCGAGCAGGCGGCGATCGCCGGCGCGCTGACGCCGGATGCCGAACGCGCCGCTGCCGCTGCGCCCGTCCTCGCCGGGCGCCTCGATACCCTCGCACCTCCGGCCGAGCGCGGCTGGCAGGCTCGCCTCGAGCAGGGCCGGCTGATCCTCTCCCGCACCGTGCGCGGCGTGGCCGAACGCTACACGCTCGATGCCGCAACCCTGCGCAGTGCCGAGGCGCGCTGGTTCGCCGAACGACTCGGGCTGCTGGTGGCAAAATTCGCCTCACCTGCCGTGCTGACCATCGACGGCACGAACGAGAGCGTGGCCGGCCCGGCCTCGGCCTTCGAGCGCATCCTCGCCCACGGCCGCAAAGGCCTTGCCATCCAGCGTTTCAAGGGGCTCGGCGAGATGAACCCGGAGCAGCTCTGGAAGACCACGCTCGATCCGCAGGCGCGCACGCTCTTGCAGGTCAAGGTCGCGGATCTGGAAGACGCAGCCGGGATCTTTGCCACCCTCATGGGCGATGTCGTCGAGCCGCGTCGCGAATTCATCACCTCCAACGCACTCAAGGTCGCCAACCTCGACGTCTGAGGCGCGGCACGACAGGAAAAGCGGGGCCGGCCCGGCATGGCATGGCCGTACGCCGGCAGGCATGCTTTACTCCGGTAGAGACTTGATTGTTCGGGAGGAAGCCGTGGCTCGTCAAATCCACCACTTCATCGGCGGCAAAGAGGTCCAGGGCCGCTCCGGTCGCTTTGCCGATGTCTACGACCCGAACACGGGAGAGGTGCAGGCAGAGGTGGCTCTCGCTTCGCGTGCGGAGGTGAGGGCCGCAGTCGAGAATGCGGCCGCCGCCCAGCCGGCCTGGGCGGCCACGAATCCGCAGCGGCGCGCCCGCGTGATGATGGAATTCCTCCAGGTCGTGAAACGCGAGATGGAGCCGCTCGCCCGCCTCCTGTCCTCCGAGCACGGCAAGGTTCTCGCCGACGCCCGCGGCGATATCCAGCGCGGACTCGACGTCGTGGAGTTTGCCGTCGGCATTCCGCACCTCCTGAAGGGGGAATATACCGAAGGGGCCGGGCCCGGGATCGACATCTACTCGATGCGCCAGCCCCTCGGCGTCGTCGCCGGCATCACGCCGTTCAATTTTCCCGCCATGATCCCACTTTGGAAAGCCGCCCCGGCGATCGCCTGCGGCAACGCCTTCATCCTGAAACCCTCGGAGCGCGATCCCTCGGTGCCGATCCGCCTGGGCGAACTGTTCCTGGAGGCCGGACTGCCCCCGGGTATCTTCAATGTCGTCAACGGCGACAAGGAAGCAGTGGATGCCATCCTCACCGATCCCGGGATCATGGCCGTCGGCTTCGTCGGCTCGAGCGCCATCGCTCATTACATATACGCAACGGCAGCGGCAAGCGGCAAGCGCGTGCAGTGCTTCGGCGGCGCCAAGAACCACATGATCGTCATGCCCGACGCCGACATGGACCAGGCGGTCGATGCCTTGATCGGCTCCGGTTACGGTTCGGCCGGAGAGCGCTGCATGGCGATCTCGGCTGCCGTGCCGGTGGGGGAGGAGGCGGCCGATCGCCTGGTCCGCAAGCTGGTGCCGCGTGTCGAGGCGCTGCAGGTCGGCCACTCGACCGATCCCGCCGCCGATTACGGCCCGCTGGTGACGCGCGAGTCGCTCGATCGCGTCCGCTCCTACGTCGATATCGGCATCCGCGAAGGCGCCGAACTCCTGGTGGACGGGCGCGACTTCAGGCTGCAGGGCTACGAAAAGGGCTTCTTCATCGGCGGTTGCCTGTTCGATCGCGTGACACCGGAGATGCGCATTTACAAGGAAGAAATCTTCGGCCCCGTGCTGTCCGTGGTGCGCGCCCGCGACTATGCGGAGGCGCTGAGATTGCCGAGCGAGCACGAATACGGCAACGGCGTTGCGATCTTCACCCGTGACGGCGACGCAGCGCGTGATTTCGCGGCGAAAGTCAATGTCGGCATGGTCGGTGTCAACGTGCCGATCCCGGTGCCGCTGGCCTATCACACCTTCGGCGGCTGGAAGCGTTCGGGGTTCGGCGATCTCAACCAGCACGGGCCGGACTCCATCCGCTTCTATACCAAGACGAAAACCGTCACCTCGCGCTGGCCCTCCGGCATCAAGGACGGGGCGAGCTTCGTCATTCCGACGATGAGCTGACCAGGGAAGCGCCCCGCGCCGGCCGATTGCGAGAAGCTGGCCCGAAGCGGCGAACTTCGGAATCGCGAAGCGATCCGCCACAGCCGCAATGATCCGGCTGATGCGCGCGCGGCGCCGGCAGGGGCGTACTGAACCGGCAAGGGCCGGAACCCTGCCGGAAGGGTCGCAGCAGCCCGGCTGGCGCTTTCCGAAATCGAAGCCGGCCCGCGCTCTTGCTCTACCCGGCCGATAGGCTTATCGTACCTGCTGCGTCATTTTGAGACCGGACCAAGGCCGGTCCCGAAGGGAGGACGTCCATGCCATCGTGCTCGAAAGCGGCGCCGAGCGTGCTCGCAGGATTGCTGGCGCTTTCGTTTCTCGTCTCCGCTGGCAGCGCCGACGCGGCCGACCCGATCCCGACCATGACCATCCAGATTTTCAATGCACCGTCCTCCGGCTACAACATCTATCCGATCCTTTCGGCCGGCGCCGCGAGTGCTTTCGACAGCTGGATGCAAGCCTTTTTCCAGCTCACCAACAAGCAGGTCGCCTCCGGTAGTTATCCCTACCCGCGGGCCGGAATATCCCGGTTCTATATCGATTGCTGCGAGGCGGGGGAGAACGGCATTCCACCCGGCGGTTCGGTCACCATCGCGCTTCCGCTTTATTCGCCGCTGGTGGCCAGCATCAACCCGACCGATACGACCCCGCCCGGCCAGTTCGCTGACTGGTGGCAAGGCGGACATCTCGAGGTGTTCCGGAACGCGACCTCCGCCGGACAGCCGCCGCAGGCGCTGACAGACGATTACAACGCCGAGAAAACCAAGCTGCCCATCTACAGCGGACCCCCCTCCTGCAGCGGCTGCACGTTGCACTTCTTTTTCGACACGGCCTCGATCCCGAACAGCGCCCCCCAGCAACTGCTCGAATACACGTTGGGTGCCAACCCGGTTAACCCGCAGAATGCCCAGCCGAATCAGCCGCACTTTCTGTTTGACGCCGCGAACGTCGATTATGACGTTTCATACGTCAATAACGCCTATATGCCGGCCGTCATGGAGCCGTACGGCAACAAGCTGATCGGCTGGATCGGCGCCGCCAATTCGATCGACGATTTTACGGCGGCGATGGACCGATTCCTCAACGCGCCGGACTATGGTGTCGGCTGGCCGGTATATGCCGGTACCACGAAGATCGCATCGGCGCTGGAAATCTTCCTGAATTTCAACGCCACAAACCTGTTCGACCCCGCGCCGGCGCAGTCAGCGCCGGTGATGAAGATGGAGAGTCTCTGGGAATCCTGCGTACTGGGCAAGAGCACGGATGCCATCTGCCCCAGCATTGTCGATGTTACGAACTTGCTTTACGAAAATTTCGAGAATTACCGGAAGAATTTCAGCACCGACAAGCAGTGGGGGTGCAGCGGGACGCCCGAGGGGCCGTCGGAGGGGCCGCCGAGTGAAACGATGCTGCTGGCGCATTTGTACGGCTGGGGTCCCTTCAACTATAGCTGCGCTGCCGACGCGAACCTTCTTCAGGACACGCCCGGCTACGATAACCCGGCGCTTCCGGTAAACTATGCAAGTGTCAAAAGAGAATTCGACGCCCTTCAGTATTGGAACAACTTTCCGGTCACCGGCATTTATGGCCTGTTCGACCCCTACGTGGGACTGATCCACGGACAGAAGTATATCGATGCGCCCTATACGTATGCATATTCGGTCGACGATGCGGTGGGCAACATGCAGACCGACGGCACGGGCCTCGTCATTGAGATCGGCGGAATCAGTCAATTGCCGAACCCGGATCATGCCACTCCCAATGTCAACATAGCCTACGGGTATTCGTCACCCGGCTATGGGATCAGCTTTGAGAAGTACGGCCGCTGCTCACCGCCGGACACCACGACGAATCCCAATTTCGCCAGCTTTGCAGTGCCTCTGGGGATAGACGGGACCAGCAGCAGCATCACCAACTGCAAGATCACCTTCCTGGACAGCAAGGACCGGACCTATCAGCTCAGGATCAAGAGCCCTCCACCGTGGGGCACTGATCGCAATGGCGACGACGCCGAGAGAGCCCTGATCGACTGTACCGGTGACACGGGGCAGGTTCTCAACTGGTGTCAGGACGTATACGCGTGGCAGGAAACCCTGGATGACGCGCACCAGACGATCGTTTATCACGTCACAGCCGGCGGACCGCCACCGCTCGACGAGTAATGAGGATTAGACGCCATGGCGACGCCGCGCGCGATTTCGCGGCCAAAGTCAATGTCGGCATGGTCGGCGTCAACGTGCCGATCCCGGTGCCGCTGGCCCTCCGGCATTGAGGACGGGGCGCGCTTCGTCATTCCGACGATGAGGTGAAAGAGAGGCCCGCCGCGGCTTTTCCCGCCTGCCTTGGCCAGGAACGGAACGATCAGCCGGAACGGCCCGGATGGCGGTCAGGCAGTCGCGCTGCTTCGCCGCGTGCTCCATCAGAGATCCGAGCCTCGCCGGGGAGCAGCCACGGCCTGGCCGCCCGTTACGGGCTGAACCCATAGAGCATCGGAAAACGGCGTGCCCGGACCAAGGCGGCCGGCGCGCGACATTACGAATCCGATCTCGTGTCACGGCCTCGCCGTTGCCCGCCCGACGAGCAAACCCATAAGCTTCATCACCGGCTTCCGCAACACGATCGGACAAGCTGCAACCTCACCGGAGGCGGTGTGCCGGAGCGACGCATTCTCTGCCTTACAGCGCACCGATCGCATGATCGCTTTTTTAGATGTTGACGCCCGCCCCCCCACCCAGATAGCCGAGCAAGATGAGCGAAGCTTCCGAGTCGCGCCCACAGATCCGAGTCCGCGGCCGGTCGCTGATGGCCATCGTGCTCACGCCGGAACCGCCGCTCGCGAACTGGCTTGCCGCGCTGGATGCCCAGATCAAGGCCGCACCGACCTTCTTCGACCAGCAGGCGGTGATCGTCGAACTCATCGCGCTGCCAGCAGAGACACCCGATGTTGCCGGCTTCCTCGAGCAGCTCGAGCAGCGCGGCGTCCGCATCATCGGCACCGAGGGCGCACACCCTTCGTGGCGTGGCATCAAAACCGGACTGCGACCGCTCGCCAATACGCGTGCCAGCAGCAAGCCGGTGGCCATTCGCGCCCCCTCCCCCGCTGCCCACCCGGCCAAGGAGCCGAGCGCGCTGCTGATCGACCGGCCGGTCCGCTCCGGCCAGTCGGTGGTATTCGAGCATGGCGACCTGACCGTCGTCGGCTCGGTCTCCTCCGGTGCGGAGATCGTCGCCACCGGTTCCATCCATGTCTACGGCGCGTTGCGCGGCCGCGCTCTGGCCGGCCTCAAAGGCAACGGCAGCGCCCGCATTTTCTGCCGCAGGCTCGAAGCGGAGTTTCTTTCAATCGACGGGCTCTATCACACTGCCGATGAGATCGAGCCAGGGCTGCGCGGCAGAGCCGTGCAGGCATGGCTCGACGGCAAGTCGCTAATGATCGCCGCGTTGGATTGAGCGGGCGTGAAAGAGGAGCAAACGCACATGGCCCGAGTCGTGGTCGTGACCTCCGGTAAAGGCGGTGTCGGCAAAACCACCTCCACCGCCGCACTCGGCGCCGCCCTGGCACAGGCCGGAGAGCACGTGGTGGTGGTCGATTTCGATGTCGGCCTGCGCAACCTCGACCTGGTGATGGGCGCCGAGCGCCGCGTGGTCTTCGACCTCATCAACGTGGTGCAGGGCGATGCCAGGCTGCACCAGGCATTGATCCGCGACAAGCGGATCGAGACCCTGTCGCTGCTGCCCGCGTCGCAGACCCGCGACAAGGATGCGCTGAAACCGGAAGGCGTCGCCAAGGTCATCGCCGAACTTAGGGAAAAATTCGACTGGGTGATCTGCGACAGTCCGGCCGGCATCGAACGGGGCGCGACGCTGGCGATGCGCCACGCCGATATCGCGGTCGTGGTCACCAATCCGGAAGTTTCCTCGGTGCGGGATTCCGACCGCATCATCGGCCTGCTCGACTCCAAGACCGAACGCGCGGAGCGGGGCGAGCGGATCGACAAGCACCTGTTGCTGGCCCGCTACGACGCCGTCCGCGCGGCGCGCGGCGAAATGCTGAAGGTCGAGGACGTGCTGGAGATCCTGTCGATCCCGCTGCTCGGCATCATCCCCGAGAGCGAAGACGTGCTGCGGGCCTCCAACCTCGGCGTGCCGGTAACCCTCAACAACCCGGCGAGCGCGCCGACCCGCGCCTATCTGGACGCAGCGCGCCGGCTGCGCGGTGAAACGGTGGTGATGACGTTCCCCAGCCAGAAGCGCAGCCTGATCAGCCGGCTGCTCGGGCGAAAGGCCATCGCATGAACCTCTTCTCCTTCTTCCGCCGCCGCCGCTCGGCACCGGTGGCGCGAGAGCGGCTACAGGTGCTGCTCTCGCACGAACGCGGCAATGGCGGCGACTCCGAACTGCTTGCCGTGCTGCGCGACGAGATCTTGAGAGTGATCTCGGCACATCTGACGATCGATGATGACAAGGTGCAGGTGAAGCTGGAGCGCGGCCAGGCGGTGTCATTGCTGGAGATCGACATTGAGGTGCCGGGCCGGCTCGATCAGCAGATCCGCAAACGCCGCCGGCCCGCCGGCCCGCCGCTCCTGCCAGCGCCGTCGACGTAAGGTTTTGCGGCCGTCGGCCACTGGCCCTACCGGCCGACTCGTGCAAGGCCGCGCGCACCGCTGGCCTTTCCCCCACCACTCGGCCTAGGATTGGCACATGAGCGGCAATGGAGCGGACCTCGGGCAGGTGGTCGCCATGCTTGGCGACGTGCTGCGCACAGAGGGCGACATTCTGCGCACGCAGCATGAGCAGGGCCGGAAGCTCGAAGGGCTCGCCGCCGGCCTGACCGACCTGCGCCAGGCTGTGGGCCATTATCACGCGAGCGTGCTGGGCCATGGAATCCTGATCACCGAGCTGGACGCCCGGGTCCGACGGCTCGAGGAGCATCTGAAGCTGCCGCCGATGCCTGCCTAGGCGCCGCACCGGCGCTTCTGGTGGGCGCGCGAGGGATCGAACCTCGGACCCCCACCGTGTCAAGGTGGTGCTCTCCCGCTGAGCTACACGCCCCCTCGGCCTTCTATCGCGGCTGCGGAAGCGCCGGCAAGCCTTCTCCCCTGGTGACAATTGTCCGCCGACCGGCTTCACTCGGATGTGCGATGGACCTGCCGCTGCCGATTGCCGATGCACGCGCCCCCTTCGTGCTGAACCGCCCGGCACGGCAGGAAATCCCTGTCGTCTTCGCCTCCCCACACTCCGGCCGGGCCTACCCGGCCGCGTTCCTGGCTGCGGCACGACTCGATCCGCTGGCACTCAGGCAAAGCGAGGACGGCTTCGTCGACGAACTCTTCGCCCCTGCCCCTGCGCACGGCGCCCCCCTCCTCGCCGCGACCTTCCCGCGGGCCTACTGCGACCCCAATCGGGAGCGCTGGGAGCTCGACCCGGAAATGTTCGCCGAGCCGCTGCCGCCATGGGTCAACAGCGCGAGCGCGCGCGTCGGAGCAGGCCTCGGCACGATCCCGCGCGTGGTCGCCTCGGGCGAGACGATCTATCGGGACAAGCTCTCATTCGCCGAGGCCAGGGCGCGCATCAGAGACTGCTGGGAGCCCTTTCACACCGCTCTGGCCGGCCTGATCGACGACACCCGGGCGCGTTTCGGCTCCTGTCTCCTGATCGACTGCCACTCCATGCCTGCCCCCCAGGCGCTGTCCGCCCGCCGGGCGGACTTCGTCCTCGGCGATGCCCACGGCACGACCTGCGACCCCGCCATCGTACGCCTGGTCGAGCAAGTGCTCTCCGGCCTCGGCTATCGGGTCCGCCGCAATGATCCCTATTCCGGAGGCTACATCACCCGCCACTACGGCCGGCCACGGGAAAACACGCACGCGCTGCAGATCGAGATCGCGCGGGACCTTTACATGCTCGAGCAGCGGATGGAACGTCTGCCGGAGTTTGCCCGGCTTCAGCGGGACATCGAATACCTGATGACCGCACTCGAGCGTTCTGCCTCGACGACAGCCGCCGGGTAAAAAAATGGCGGCGCTTGCGGCGCCGCCAAGTTTAGGGAGGAAACGTCCAAGAAAAGCAGGCAGCCCGGCGAAGCCGTACTGCTGCGACGCACAATCTAAGCGCTTGCATAGCCCGTTGCAAGTCTTTTTTTGCATTGCGGCATAACTTTCTGAGCCGCCTCATCATGTTGTGAAGCGCCGGCCGGCAACGCTCTGGTAACCATGCCTGAGCAATGCTCCCCGAATGGCGCTGTTCGCATGCTGTTCGCGGCTGTTTTCGGGTTGTCGTCAGCACCCGGCGCTTGGCCTTGTGGCCGTCGCGCTGCCTCTGCTGCTCGGCCTCGTCGCGAAGCCGGCCGAGGCGGCGCTTCCGATCCTGGGAGGAATCGAGCCCGGCCAGCTATGCCGCGCCGCGATCGTCTCGGCAGAGCAGAATTCCGCCATTCCGACCGGCCTCCTGGGCGCCATCGGCGAGGTCGAAAGCGGCCGGCGGGACCCGCTCACGGGCGCTTTTCTGCCCTGGCCCTGGACCGTGGACGCCGACGGCGACGGCCACTTCTACCCGACCAAACAGGCGGCGGTCACCGCCGTCCGGTCGTTCCAGGCAGAGGGCATCCAGTCGATCGACGTCGGCTGCATGCAGGTCAACCTGCTGCATCATCCCGACGCCTTCGCGTCCCTCGACCAGGCCTTCGACCCCCCGACCAACGCTGCCTACGCAGCTCGCTTCCTGAATGAACTCCACAGCGAGACCGGAAGCTGGCCGGAGGCAGCGGCCTTCTATCACTCGACAACCCCCGTCCTCGCCGCCGACTACGAGCGCAAGGTCATGGCTGCATGGCCGGCGAGCCAACGCCTCGCCGCCGGCATATCGGCGTCCCTGCCGGCCGACGGGTTGATGGTTCCGTCGATGATGGCCGGGGTTCGGGTATTCCGCCCGATGCCAGCCGCCTCCGGTCCCTTCGCCGGCCAGGCTGGAGCCTTCATGCTCACCAATCGGCCGGCTCCCGCCAACCTGCTGCTACGCTCCGGCGGCTTCGTCCGTCATGGCCTCGCCTGGTACCGCGCAGCACCGGTGGCGATCGCCTCGGCAACGTCCGCTCTCCGGCGCTAGCCAGCCCGCGATCGCCCGCCTCATCTTCCGACGGCATAGCCCTGCATCCCGCGCGGGTTTGCCCCGGCGAACATCTGCCGCCCCTCGACTCGTGCAGCCGACAGACGCCCTTCAGACCAATCCTCTCCCTTCTCGACCAGATGCCCACGCCCGGCGAGATCGTCGCGCACTTCGTCGGCATAGCGCCCTTCGAGAACGAGCCTGCCCGGCCGCGCCACGCGCGGCCAGAAGCTCGACGGCCAGTGCTCGGTATGGAAGCTCGGCAGGTCGATCGCCTGCTGGATGGTGAACCCGTGATGCACCATGCGCACGAAAAAGATCAGCGACCATTGGTCCTGCTGCTCGCCGCCCGGCGTGCCGAAGGCCATCCACGGCTTGCCTTCCCGGAGGGCGAAGGAGGGCGAAAGCGTCGTCCGCGGACGTTTCCCGGGCGCAAGACTGTTCGGCAGACCGGGGGCGAGCCAGAACATCTGCCCGCGCGTTCCCATGCAGAAGCCGAGTTCCGGGATCACCGGAGAGGATTGCAGCCACCCGCCCGAAGGGGTGGCGCTGACCATGTTGCCGGCGCGGTCGATGACGTCGATATGGCAGGTGTCGGCACCGATCACGCCGAGGCGCGCGAGCGTCGGTTCGCCGGTGCCCGGCAGTGGAGTGAGCAGCGCGGCGCGGCCGGCGGCGTCCTGGTCGACCCGAACCGGACGGCCGGCAACCATTCCGGGGCGGAGCTCGAGTGAAGCCTCTCGCCCGACGAGACGACTCCTTTGCGCATTGTAGTCCGGCGAAAGCAGCTCTCCGAGCGGAACGGAAACGAACGCGGGGTCGCCGTAGTAGGCCTCGCGGTCGGCAAACGCGAGCTTCGCGCATTCGACGATCGTGTGCACGAAATCCGCGCCGAGCGGGTCCATCGCCCCGAGATCGAAATTCCCGAGCAGCGCAAGCTGCTGGAGGAGCACCGGCCCCTGGCTCCAGGGCCCGCATTTCAGCACCGTATGACCGTGGTACGCGAACGAGACGGCTTCTTCGACGCTGGCTTTCCAGCGCGCGAAATCGTCCGCTGCAAGGAAGCCGCGGTGCCTCTCGCCGGAGGCGTCGAGCACATCGTTCTTGCCAAAGAACCGATCGACCGCTTCGGCAACGAATCCGCGATACCAGGCGGCGCGCGCAGCATCGATGCGCGCCTCACGCGAGGCCCCCCGCGCTTCCCGAAGAATCCGCGCATAGCTCTGAGCGAGCGCCGGATTGGCGAACAGGCTGCCGGGCGCCGGCACCGCGCCATGCGGCAGATAGACGGCGGCGCTGCTCGGCCAGGCTTCCTCGAACAGGGGCCGCACGCTCTCGATCGCCGCCGAAACCCGCGGCACGAGGTGAACGCCGCTGGCCGCATAACCGATTGCGTACGAGAGCACCTCGGCAAGCTCCAGGCTGCCCCAGTCGCGCAGCAGCAGGCACCAGGCATCGAACGCACCCGGCACTACCGCGGGCAACAGGCCGGTGCCGGGGATGAGATCGAGCCCGAGCGCGGAGAACCGCTCGATCGTGGCGCCGGCCGGCGCCACGCCCTGGCCGCAGATCACGTGTTGCGTGCCGCTTTTCGCGGAATGGAAAATGATCGGGACATCGCCGCCCGGCCCGTTGAGATGCGGCTCGGCCACTTGCAGAGTGAAGGCGGTTGCAGCGGCAGCATCGAACGCATTGCCGCCGCGTTCGAGGACCGCCATGCCCACCTGGCTTGCGATCCAGTGTGTGCTGGCAACCACGCCGAAGGTCGCGGCGATCTCGGGTCGCGTCGTGAACACCTTCCACTCCTCGCCTCGGGTTGCGGCTGCCCGATCCCGGATAGCGGAGTTTGCGCTCCCGGCAAATGGCCGGATCCGGGACACAGCCATCGTCGTATCGATGGCCGCCGGGCCGGCGCAGGCTCCCTTTCAGTGCAGTTTGACGACCGGTTGGGCGTGCCTGGAAAGGCTCCTCGCAAGCGCGCTGAAAACGGTCTTGGCGAAGCCGTGCAGGGCCATCTCGTGCATGGTGTAGAGCGAGCGGTACATCAGCCGCGCGAAATAGCCTTCGACGAAGAAGCCCCTGCCCACCACTGCCCCCATGAGCTGGCCGACAGTGGAGTATTTGCCGAGCGACACCAATGAACCGAAGTCCCGATAGACGAAGGGTTGCAGCGGCTTGCCGGCAAGCCTCCGCTGCACCTGGTGGAACAGGTGCGAGGCCTCCTGGTGGGCGGCCTGGGCCCGCGGCGGCACCGGGTCCGGAAATCCGGGGCGGGGACAGGATGCGCAATCGCCGATTGCGAATACGTCCGGATTCCGCGTCGTCTGCAGGGTGGGGCCGACGAGAAGCTGGTTGAGGCGATTCGTTTCCAGGCCGAGATCAGAGAGCACCGGGGGTGCCCTGATACCCGCCGACCAGACGACGAGCTCGGAAGGAATGAACTCCCCTCCGGCCAAGTGCACGCCCGCTGCTGTCACCTCGCTGACGCGTGCCCCGGTCCGCACATCGACTCCGACCTTCTCGAGCAGCGTGCGCGTGGCAGCGGAGATTCTCAGCGGCAGCGCCGGCAGGATGCGATCGGCCGCCTCGATCAGCACGATGCGGACATCCCGTTCCGGATCGACCCGGTCCAGGCCGTAGGCGAGCACCTCGCGAACCGTCCTGTGCAGTTCCGCGGCCAGCTCCGTGCCGGTCGCGCCGGCCCCGATGATGGCGACGTGCAATTGCCCGGCCCGCACCGGCTCCAGCTGGGTCTGGGCACGGATGCAGGCATTGACCAGGCGACGGTTGAACCGCCCCGCCTGTTCCGGCGTCTCGAGCGGGATCGCGTGCTCGGCCACCCCGGGGGTCGCAAAATCGTTGGTGATGCTGCCGACCGCGATCACCAGGGTGTCGTAAGCAATGGAGCGCAGCGGTGTGATCGGTCGGCCTTCGTCGTCCGTCATGGCGCTGAGGCGCACTTCCTTCCGCTCGCCATCCAGGCCGATCATCTCACCGAAGCGGAAGCGGAACCCGTGCCAGTGCGCCTGCGCCAGGTAATCGAGCTCATGCTCGCCCGGGTTCATGCTGCCGGCGGCAATCGCGTGCAGAAGCGGCTTCCAGAGATGCGCCCTCGATTTCTCGACCAGGACGACCTCGGCGCGACCTCGCCTGCCGAGCCTGTCGCCGAGTCGTGTGGCGAGCTCGAGGCCCGCCGCACCGCCCCCGACCACGATGATACGATGACGCATCGAAGGATCGGCTGCCGCCATCGGTGGAGATGCGCCGCCCGCCGAGCCCTCGGCGCGCACCGGCGGGGATTCGTCGCCCGGCGGCGTCACCCTCGTATCCTGCCAGCCGACCATGGGCCTTTGCCAGTTTGCCTCACGCCGGGACTTTCCGCGATCCTGCCGGCCGACGACAAGAGCGGCGGTGCCGGGAGCCGCTCAGGCAGAGAGATTCGCCGGTTCCGCGACCGCCCTGACCAGCGCTCGCCGCGTCTTCGTCAGCACGCCCGACCAGTCGCCGGGGCATCGCTGGCGGAACTGAGAGAGCGTGGGGTACCAGGGGCTGTCGTTCCGACCGAGCAGCCACCGCCAGCAGGTATCGAACCGGTTGAGCAACCAGACCGGCTTGCCGAGCGCACCGGCAAGATGGACCACGGCGGTATCCACGCCGATGACAAGGTCGTGTGCCGCGATCAGCGAGGCCGTATCGGCAAAATCTCCGAGCTCGCCGGGAAAGGAGAGAATCGGCATTCCCTCCGGCACCGGGCCCGGTTGCAACGAGACGAAGTGCGCCCCCGGCACCTCGAGGAGCGGCGCCAGCAGAGATGCCGCGATCGAGCGCCTGGCGTCGGCGGGATAGTCCGGATTGCCAGCCCAGGCGAGGCCAACCTTGAGCCCGCGATAACGCTGAAGCCGCGTCCGCCAGCCTGCCGCGGCGATCGGGTCGGCGAAAAGGTAGGGAACCGCCGCGGGAATCGTCGCCAGCGTCGCCCCTGCCCGGTGCGGAAGGCTCATCAGCGGGCATTGCAGGTCGGCGGGCGGAAGCGGCTCGCCGCAGGCGACGACGCGCGCGCCACCCGACAGCGTCGCCAGCAGCCGCGCCAGCTTCCGCGGCACTTCGAGGACGACCGGGTGCGCCCTCAGCAAGGGAACGAACCGGCAGAACTGGATGGTGTCGCCGCAGCCCTGCTCCGCATGCACGAGCAGCACCCGTTCGCCGACCGCATCTCCCGACCACGGCGGCTGCGAGAGGGAGCGTGCCCTGCACCCGCGCCGTGCAAATCGCCACTCGTAGCGGGCAAAGCCTTCTTCGAGCCTGCCGGCGAGAAGGAGTGCCAGGCCAAGATTATAGTGCGTCTCCGCTTCGTCCGGCGCCAGCGCGAGCGCACGGCGATAGGCGGCTTCGGCTTCGGCGACCCGACCGAGCGCGACCAGCGCATTGCCGAGATTCGTTTCCGCTTCGGCATAGCGGGACTTGTGCTGCAGAGCCGCGCGCAATGCTGCCAGCGCCTCCTCGAACCGGCCTTCGCGGGTGAGCAGCACGCCGAGATTGTTCTCTGCCTCCGCATAACCGGGATCGAGGTCGAGCGCGCGGCGAAAGGCGGCCTCTGCCTCTGGCTGATCTCGCCGGGCCGTGAGGACCGTTCCCAGCGTGTTGAGCGCCTCCGGAAAATCCGGTGCCAGCGCGAGTGCCTGGCGAAGCGAGGCTTCCGCCTCTTCCGGCCGGCCGAGCCGGCACAGCAGCACGCCGAGATTGGCGTGCACCTCGGCAAGCCCGGGCTCCTGGCGAATCGCCTCGCGAAAATGGAATTCAGCCTGTTCGGAATGGCCGAGACCTTCGAGGGCGCTTCCAAGGTTGTTGTGGGCGCGGGCGTGGGTGGGAGAAAGCGCGATCGCCTTGCGAAGTGAAGCGACCGCTTCTGCCGGCCTGCCAAGGCGTCCCAGCAGCACTCCGAGATCGTAATGAAAATCCGGGTTCCCGGGTTCGCGCGCGATCGCCGCAAGCAAAGTGAGACGGGCCTCTTCGAGACGGCCGGCAGCCGCCAGGACTCGCGCCAGATTGCCCCGATAGAGCGCGACCGTCGGGCCGAGCGCCACCGCCCGCTCGATCGCCGTCAGCGCCTCCGGGCCGCAACCGCGTTGATAGAGAGAGAGCCCCAGGAGATGCCAGGCATCGGCGTCTTCCGGCGAGCGGACAACCACCGAGCGGTACAGCGCATCCGCGCCTCGGAAATCCCCTGCCCGGTGCCGGCGGAGCGCTTCGTTCAGCAGCGGAGAAGGGGCGACCATGATGAGAGATTAGGCAGGCGAGGTTTGCAATCTGCGAACGAAGAGACACCGCGCTTCTGCTGGCCGTTACATTTCGAAATATTCGGCAAAGGCTTGCTTAGCACCTCGGCGGGCATGCTCGCCGATACGGGCTGTCATTCGTATGGGGAGCGAAGCAGGGCATGGAGTCGGTTCTTGCCCGCGAGGCCCTCGAGATCTCGGCCGTTGATCAGCCCGATCCCGCCCTCTTCGCCGCGATCGTCCAGCCGCTTGCGGCCTTCAACGCAACCTTTGCCGGCACGGCCGAGTTCCGGCCGCTGATGCTTGCCCTTCGTGCCCGCCCGGGCGGCAACGTCGTCGGCGGTCTCGCCGGCGACATGATCTATGGCTGGCTGTCGATCCAGGCCCTCTTCGTGCCGCAGCACCTGCGCGGGCAGGGGCTCGGTGCACGGCTTCTCGGATCGGCGGAAGCGGAGGCCCGTGCCCGTCACTTGCACGGCATGGTGGTGAACATGTTCAGCTTCCAGGCACGCCCGTTCTATGAACGCATGGGCTTCACCCATTTCGGCACCCTCGAGGGATGCCCGCCCGGCTATCACTGCTTTTACCTCTGCAAGCGTTTCGAGCCGGGCTCCGCCGCGAGGAGCCATCCCTCGGAATTGCCCTCGGAATTGACTGCGCGCCCCCGGCTTGCCCCATCCGCCTGATCCTTCTTGCTGCGGCGCGGCGAAGGCGCGAACACGGATTTTGGCACTGCGGGGCGATGAGAATCCGAAGCTTCCCGGGCGCACTGATGTCGGCGGCGGTGCTCAAAAAAATGTCTGCCGATGGCTTGATCTTTGAATGTGAAAAGGATGGCGTGCGGCAGGGGCGGCAGTGCGATCGGTCACCCGAGGCTTCCGTATCCTCCATCCACGCCGATTCCGGCCCCGGTCACGAAATCCGAAGCGGCGGAAGCGAGGAAAATCGCAACTCCGGCCAGGTCCTCGGGCCGCCCCCAGCGGCCCGCCGGCGTGCGTGCCAGCACCCTCTCGGTCAGCTCCGGCACCTGCTCGCGGATGGATCGGGTCATCGCAGTGTCGATCCAGCCCGGCAACACTGCATTCACCGCGATTCCCTCCCTGGCCCAGGCAACCGCGAGCGCCCGCGTGAGCTGCATGATCGCCGCCTTGCTGGCGGCGTAGGCCGCAGTGGTCGGAGTGGCCAGGGTCCCGAGCAGAGAACCGACATTGATGATCTTGCCGCTGCCGCGGCGGCTCATTCCGGGATAAACCGCCTGCGCACAAAAGAACGCGGCGCTCAGATTGACGTCGAAGACGGATTGCCACTCGGCGGGGGTGTATTCCTCGGGGCGCCTGCGAATCACGATCCCGGCATTGTTCACAAGGATGTCAACCCGGCCGAATGCATGTTCGACGGCCTCGATCATGGCTCGGCAAGCCGCGGGCTCCACGAGGTCCACAGCGAAAAACCTCGAGCGAACCCCGAACCGGCCCAGCTCGGCAACCGCCCCGGCGGCCTCAGGCTCGTCGAGCCCGGCCATCGCGACCGCTGCCCCTGCTGCGGCGAGACCGCGCGAGATGCCGAAGCCGATGCCGGTATTCCCCCCGGTGACCACGGCCACCCGCCCGTTCAGATCGAAAAGTTGCATGCTGGCTCCTTCCCTCGCCTTGACCGGCCTCTTCCAGGTGGCGCCCCGGTTCCAAATGGTGGCGCCGATCCCACAGGGTGGGCTCGGTGGTCCCGCCCGGGCCAACCATCCGGGTCGATCTCGCTTCAGGTGTCCATACTGCCCGCCGCGGCCGCCAGGCCGGCCCCGGCCCCGAGGGGCCGGCCGCCAATCCACGCGCGAACTGCCCGGCCATCGGCGCGGATGAGCCGGTCGCCCCAGCCGTGCATAACCGGGCTTGAAATATCACTTTAGTGGATATTTACCGCCCATAAAGCTATACCCTGCTTGCCTTGGGCAGTGCGCAGTGGTCCCAGGGGCGTTAGGAGACCGGAATGAAACGCGGGCGGCCAGGGGGCAGTAACAGGCGCAGGTTCTTGCTTTCGAAGACGGGTGGCTTGCGAGGACTGGCCGTGAGCCGCTGTCGGTGTGCATGGGAGGGCCTGTCGGCGGCTTGGTGCCGCCCAGATGCCGGATCCTCGGGTGCGCAATGTTTCGGCAGGCACGCGCCCGATGAGTGAGCGCGCGCCGGAGAAGACAGCCCGATCATTGCGCGGCTGGCTCGCCTCTCGCCTGCGTGGCCGCGCCGATACCGAACACGAGATGAGTGTCAACCGGCTCGCGTTCGCGACAGCCATTACGAGCTACCTCATCCTGTCCGGGCAACCGCTGGCCGGCGCCGCGGTCCTTGGCATGGTGGTCTTTGCCGTCGGCGCAGTGGCCATCGTACTGCACATCCTCGCCTCACCGGCGGTGAACGTGCCGAGGCGATACGCGGCTCTCGTCTGGGACATCGGCTTCATCGCCTACGAAATGCACGTCGGGAACGACCTGACGGCGGTTCTCTATCCGGTCTTTCTCTGGGTTATCTTCGGCAACGGCTTCCGGTTCGGCATTGCCTACCTCCGTGCAGCGATGCTGGTGAGCCTGGTCAGCTTCGCAACCGTCGTCGCGACCACGCCGTTCTGGTATCGTGAGCCGGCGCTCTCGGCCGGCCTGATGATCGGACTTCTCATCCTGCCGCTCTATGTCGGCGTGCTGATTCGCAAGCTCTCGACCGCGAAGGAGCAGGCGGAAGCGGCCAATCGCGCGAAAGGTCAGTTCCTGGCCAGCGTCAGCCATGAATTGCGGACTCCCCTCAACGCCGTGATCGGCATGGGAGCGATGCTGCTCGACACCAGGCTCGACGAAGAGCAGCAGGATATGGCGCGGACCATGCAGGACGCGGGCCGCGCGTTGTTGTCCCAGATCGAGAGCATCCTCGGCTTTGCCCGCGTCGAGGCGGGACGGATGCCCTTCACGGAGGTGGAATTCGACCTCCTTTCGGTGCTGACAGAGACCCGCGCCATGCTGCGCGCGCAGTGCCGCGACAGGGCGCTCTGGCTCGGCATCCGGATCACCCCCCGCACGCCCACGGCCCTCTTCGGCGATGAGCAGCATCTTCGTGAGATCCTGCTCAATCTCTGCGCCAATGCCGTGAAGTTCACCGATTCCGGCAGCATTGTTATATTCGCGGACGCCGAGCCGCTCGCCAGCGGTCGCGTGCGCCTGCGCTGCGAGGTTTCCGACACCGGCATCGGCATCGCCGCCAGCGCGCGTGAGCGGATCTTCGACCGCTTCACCCAGGCCGATGCCTCGATCGCCAACCGCTATGGCGGCACCGGTCTCGGTCTCGCGATCTGCCGGCGCCTGGTCGAGCATCTCGGCGGCGAGATCGGCGTCGAGAGCGAACTTGGCAAAGGAAGCTCTTTCTGGTTCACGATGCCGGTTGGACAGCGGCCGGCACCGGTGCTGGCACGGGAGCGGCTCGGCGAACTCACCACCGTTCTCCTGACCAGCCGACCCGCGCCGAGCGGACCATTGGCTGAGGCGATGCGCGCCGTTTCCCTGTTCCCGCAATGTTGCGCCGGAACGACCGAATTGCTCGCTTCGGTACGCAAGGCCGGGCGACGCGGTGCGCTCGTCCTGCTCGACGAAGAGCGTCTCTCCCCGGCTCCGGAGGTGGTGGCGGAAGCGTTGCGCCGGAGCGATCCGCTCTGCCGGATGACCATTGTGCTGCTTTCCCGGCGCACCGCGAGCACCGAAGCCGACCGGGCCTTCAATATGGTCCTGCCCCAGGTGCCGGACCAGGATGCGCTCATGGCGACCGTCCGGCTGGCACTGGCCGTGCTTCCTGCGCGGGATGAAAAGCCCGTTCCCTCGACATCCCCCGCTGAGCGCGCGCTCAGGATCCTCGTTGCCGACGACAACCGGACCAACCAGAAGGTGATCGCCAAGATTCTGGAGCGCGCGGGACATTCCGTCGTGGTCGTTGACAACGGAGAAGCGGCGCTCGATGCCCTCGACGAGCAGACATTCGATGTCGTGCTGATGGACGTCAACATGCCGAAGATGGACGGTCTGGAGGCAACGAAACTTTATCGAATGGCCGAGCTTTCGGGACCCCGCCAACCGATCATAGGCCTCACTGCCGATGCGACGCCGCAAACGCGCGAACGCTGCCTGAGCGCCGGAATGGATGCCTGCGTGACCAAGCCGGTCGAACCGCAGCAGCTTCTCCAATCGGTCGCTTCCCTCGCACCGAAGCCGTCTTCGCCTGCGGTGGCGGAACCCGAAGTACAGGCCGAAGTTACCGACATCGCATCGCACCCGCAATTCCGGGTGGTATCGCCACCCATGCTCGACACCGCCATGCTCAATGAACTCGAGCGCCTGGGCGGCAAGGAGTTTGTTGACGACCTAGTGCAGGGCTTCCTGGAAGACGCCGCCAAGGTTCTCCAAGAACTCGAGACGGCATGGAACGCACGCGACGCCGTGTTGTTTCGCGCCAGGGCGCACGCCGTCTGCAGCGGGGCATCGAACATCGGCGCCCGCCGCATCAACGAGCTCTGCCGGCCGTGGAGCGTTCTCAGGGACTCCGAAGTCACGGAGCACGGAGGAACGTACGTTACCCAGCTCGCCGACGAACTCGGGCGCCTGCGCCAGTACGTGGCGCGCGTCCGCGCGCTTCAGGATCGCCCCGGCTAGTGTCCTGCCCCCTTTCGTTTGCTGCCGCCGGCAGCAAACGAAAGGGGGTTAGCAGGTCACTGAAAATAAAGAGGTGTGTGCCGACCGCTAGGATGCATCCTACGGTATCAAGCGTCGGAGTCGGCACACTAGCGCGGATCGAGGCGGAACTGGATAGGCCGATCCGGTCGGGTAACGATGACGCTGATCGGCTTGGGCTCGTGGCGGTCATTCAGCTCGACACGGAACCTCCGCAGCAGCGCCGCCGTCACCAGCATCAGCTCCGCCATCGCAAGCCCTCCTCCCATGCATCCGCGCGGACCCGCGCCGAACGGGATATAGGTGAAGCGCTCGGGCGCCGCAGCGTCCGGAAGGAAGCGCGTGGGGTCGAACGTATAGGGTTCGTTCCAATACCTCTTGTGGTGATGCATGAGCCACGGCGAGACGACAACCAGCGCTCCGCGCGGAATGTCGATCCCATCGGCGCAATCGTCGTTGAGCGCCCAGCGGTTGATCACGGCTCCCGGCGGGTAAAGACGCAGCGACTCGCTCGCCACCGCGCGGGCGAAAACCAGGTCCTTCAGCGCTTGCTCTACCGTTCCGGGGGCGAACTCGACGGCACCCGCCTCCGCAGCGACCCGTTCCTGCTCGCGCGGTGCGGACGCCAGGAGATAGAGCGTCCAGAACAGCCCGTGGGCGGTCGTTTCATGCCCACCGACCAGCATCGTCGTCACCTCGTCGAGAAGCTGGGCTCGCGAAAAGCCGGCACCCGTCTCCGGATCCCGTGCTGCAGCCATCAGTTCCATGAGGTCGCGGGCGTGCGAGCCGGCCGGTTGGGCGAGCCTCCTGTCCATGATCCGCGCCACGACCCGCGTCATATTCGTATGAAAGCGCCTGCGCGCAATGTCGTACGGCGATGGCAGCCAGAGCGGCAGCAGGAAGTCGAGCGTGCGCGGCTGCGCAAGACCGAACGTGAACCGATCGAGCCGGCCGCGCAGGATCCGCCCGTCCTCTCCGGTGTCGATCGAAAACATCGTGCGGCCGGCAATCTCGAGCGCGAGTTGCCCGACCTCGTGCAGCATATCGAGCGACTGGCCGGCGCGCTTCTCCAGTTCGCCGACCCAGGCCAGAGCGGACGCCAGCACCATCTCGCCGAGCATCGGGATGACCCGCGGCGCGAACAGCGGCGCCAGCGTGCGGCGCTGATGGCGCCAGCTCTCCCCCTCGCTGATCAGGACGCCGTCGCCGAGCAACGGCCTCAGCGTCCGCTGCGAGGCCGGCGGGCGGCAATAATTCGTGTAATTGTCGAGCATCACGTGGCGGATCGCCGAGGGCTTGGCCAGCAGGATCCGCTTCTTTCCGAACAGGTCCTGCGTCAGGCTGTCCTGCTCGTAGGCCGCCTCCGGGAAGCTCGCCAGAACATCGGTCGAGAGCAGCCGCGCCAACCGGAACGAACCCGGGCTTGCCCGGGGCGCGGAAACGGCGGGAGCGACGAAGCGGGTGTCAGCCTCGTTCGCCTGGCTGGAACGCACTTCGAGGGAGGCTCTGTCCGCTGCATTCACCGACAAGAATCACCTCCCGGAAGCTTTCCAACTATTTTCTATCATAGCGCGAATTCTCGCCCAGGCATAGACAACTCCAAGCAATTAATATCGACGTCATCCCGCTGCCAGAGCACGGATTTGGACGGATGCCACGCCACCCGCCCGTTCGGTGCGGGGCCGCCGATCAATGCCCTGGCGCCCGAACCTTCCTCGCACCGTCTTGCCACGGCTCGCCGCGAAGCCGCGAAACCCGGCCTTCCCGCCGCCTCGGGTGACAGGCGCGGCCGCATGCGCTAATCGGCTTCGTCCCGATCCAATCAGTCCGACACGCAATGACCAGCAGCAACGATATCCGCGCTACGTTCCTCGACTATTTCGCCAGGAATGGCCACACCATCGTGCCGAGCTCCTCCCTGGTGCCGCGCAACGACCCGACGCTCCTCTTCACCAACAGCGGGATGGTGCAGTTCAAGAACGTCTTCACCGGGCAGGAGAAGCGTCCGTACAGCCGCGCCACCACGGCGCAGAAATGCGTCCGCGCCGGTGGCAAGCACAACGACCTCGACAATGTCGGCTATACCGCCCGCCACCATACCTTCTTCGAGATGCTCGGGAATTTCAGCTTCGGGGACTACTTCAAGGAGTCGGCGATCGCCTATGCGTGGCAGCTCGTCACGCGCGACTTCGGGCTGCCGAAGGATCGTCTTTCCGTCACCGTGTTCGCCGAGGATGACGATGCCGCCCGTTTCTGGCACAAGATCGCCGGCCTGCCGGACGAGCGGATCGTCCGCATCCCGACCAGCGACAATTTCTGGCGCATGGGCGATACCGGCCCTTGCGGCCCCTGCTCGGAGATTTTCTACGACCATGGCCCGGGGATCCCGGGCGGTCCGCCGGGCACTGCCGAGGCGGATGGGGACCGCTTTGTCGAGATCTGGAATCTCGTCTTCATGCAGTTCGAGGAAGGACCGCCCGGGGTGCGCGTTCCCCTCCCCCGCCCTTCCATCGATACCGGCCTCGGCCTCGAGCGTTTCGCCGCCATCTTGCAGGGCAAGCACGACAATTATGATATCGACACCCTGCGTGCCCTGATCGTCGCTTCCGCGGAAGCGACCGGCCAGGATCCGGACGGGCCGCACCGGATCGACCATCGCGTCATCGCCGATCATCTGCGTTCCTCCGCCTTTCTGATCGCCGACGGCGTGCTCCCGGCCAACGAAGGGCGCGGCTATGTCCTGCGCCGGATCATGCGCCGTGCCATGCGGCATGCTTATCGGATGGGTGCGCGCGAGCCGCTGATGGCGCGTCTCCTGCCGGTGCTGATCCGCCAGATGGGTGCCGCCTACCCCGAGCTGATCCGGGCAGAGATTCTGATTACCGACACGCTCCGGCTCGAGGAAGGACGCTTCCAGGCACTGCTCGAGCGCGGCCTCGCGCTGCTCGCCGAGGAGACGGCAAAGCTCGGCACCGGCCAGGACCTGCCGGGCGCAGTCGCGTTTCGCCTTTACGATACCTATGGCTTTCCGCTCGATCTCACTGAGGACGCACTGCGCGAAGAGGGCCGTGGCGTGGATGTCGCCGGCTTCGACGCGGCGATGGCCGAGCAGAAGAGGCGCGCACGCGCCGCCTGGGCAGGCTCAGGAGAGGCCGCCACCGAACAGGTCTGGTTCGGCGTGCGCGAAGCGACCGGCGCATCCGAGTTCCTTGGCTACACCACGGAAGAAGCCGAAGCGACGATCGTCGCCCTGGTCCAGGATGGACGACCCGTGGAAACCGCGCCGGCCGGAAGCCGGGTCGCCGTCGTGCTGAACCAGACCCCCTTCTACGGCGAGGCCGGAGGCCAGGTCGGTGACTCGGGAAGCATCACCGCTCCGGCCGGCTTGCTGATCACGGTCAGCGATACACAGCGCCGGCTCGGGGACCTGATCGTGCATCTCGGCCGCGTCGAGTCCGGCACCGCACGCGTCGGCGCGGCAGTGCTGGCGGCGGTCGATCACCATCGGCGCAGCTCGATCCGCGCGCATCATTCCGCCACCCACCTGCTGCACGAAGCGCTGCGGCGGAGGCTCGGCACGCACGTGACCCAGAAGGGCAGCCTGAACGCGCCGGACCGGCTGCGATTCGACATCAGCCATCCCCACCCGATCGCCGCACCCGATCTCGCCTGGGTGGAAGCGGAAGTGAACGCGCGCATCCGCGAGAACGGCGAGGTCGCCACGCGCCTGATGAGCCCCGAGGCGGCGGTCGCGGAAGGCGCCATGGCGCTCTTCGGCGAGAAGTATGGGGATCAGGTGCGCGTCGTCTCGATGGGCGCGGGCGACGCCGCGAAGCCCGCCTATTCGATCGAGCTTTGCGGCGGCACGCACGTGCGCCGCACCGGGGATATCGGGCTCTTCCGCGTCATCGCGGAAAGCGCGATCGGTGCCGGCCTGAGAAGGATCGAGGCCGCCGCAGGCGAAGCCGCGCTGCAACGCCTCACCGAGACCGACCGCCTGCTCACCGAGGCGGCGGCGGCGCTGAAAACGCCGCCGGCGGAACTCCCGGCCCGCGTCGAGCAGTTGATCGAAGAGCGCCGCCGGCTGGAGCGGCAGATTACCGAGCTGCAGCGCCGGCTCGCCACCGGTGGCGAGCCCGCCACCGTCGAAGAGGTGAACGGGGTGCGCCTTGCGGCCCGCAACCTCGGCGCGGTGCCGCCGCGCGAGCTCAAGAATCTCGCCGATGCGATCCAAAGAAAAATCGGCAGCGGCGTCGTCGCACTGGTCTCCACCGCCGAAGGCAAGGCCAGTATCGTGGTCGGCATCTCTCCCGATCTCGCCGGCCGGTTCGACGCCGTCGCCCTCGCCCGCGCGGCGAGCGCCGCGGTGGGCGGCAAGGGCGGCGGCGGGCGGAAGGACCTCGCACAGTCGGGGGGGCCGGATGCCGCCCGCGCAGAGGCGGCGCTTGCCGCGGTGCGCACCGCCCTCGCCGCGTGAACGAGCAGCCGAAGCCCGCGATCAGGAGAGCCGGGCCGGCCGACATCGCCGCCGCCCGGGAAGTCGTCGATCAGGCCTACGCGCAATATGTGGAGCGCATCGGCCGCAAGCCGGGGCCGATGCTCGATGACTATTCCCGGCGCCAGAAGGAAGGCGCCCTCTGGGTCCTGGAAGCGTCCGGCAGCATCGCCGGAATCCTCGTGCTGATCGACATGCACGATCATCTTCTGCTCGACAATATCGCCGTCGCCCCACCCCGGCAGGGCCAGGGGTTCGGCCGCCTGCTGCTCGATTTCGCCGCCGGAGAGGCGGCACGGCGCGGCTATCGCGAGATGCGCCTCTACACGCACGCGCGGATGACCGAAAACCGCGCGCTCTACCGCCGGCTCGGCTGGGAGGAGTACGCGCACGGCGAGGAGAAGGGCTACGCGCGCGTCTTCATGCGAAAGCCCGTGCCGCCATCTGGCGGCCGGGCCTCGCCGGTCACTCCTCGAAATGATCCGCCACCAGCCGGTCGAGCAGCCTGACTCCGAACCCGCTCGCCCCTTTCGCCGCCAGGGGCGCCTCCTTGGCCAGCCACGCGGTTCCGGCAATATCGAGGTGGGCCCAGGGTTTCCCGTTGACGAAGCGCTGCAGGAACTGGGCCGCCGTGATCGAGCTTCCGGGGCGGTCGGTGACATTCTTCATATCGGCAATATCGGACCGCAGCCGCTTGTCGTAAGCCTCCGCGAGCGGCATCCGCCACACCAGCTCGCCGGTATCCCGCCCCGCCTTGCCGAGCTTTTCGGCGAGCGCATCGTCGTTGCTGAACAGCCCCGCATGCTCGTGGCCGAGCCCGACGATGATCGCCCCGGTGAGGGTGGCGAGATCGACCATCCACTGCGGATCGAATTCCTGCTGGCAGTACCACAGTACGTCGGCCAGAACCAGCCTTCCCTCGGCGTCGGTGTTGATCACCTCGACGGTCTGGCCCGACGCGGTCTTCACCACGTCGCCAGGCCGCTGCGCCCCGCCGGAAGGCATATTCTCGACCAGCCCGATCAGCCCGACCACGTCGGCACGCGCTTCGCGCCGGGCCAGTGCGCTCATCAGCCCGACCACCGTGCCGGCGCCGGCCATGTCCCACTTCATGTCCTCCATTCCGGCTGCGGACTTGATGGAGATTCCACCCGTATCGAAGGTGACACCCTTGCCGACGAACGCCACCGGCTTCCGCTTCCTCCGTCCCCCGGCGGCGCCCCGCCATTGCATGACGACCATCCGGGGCTCGTTGATACTGCCCTGGGCGACGCCGAGCATCGCCCCGAATCCGAGCTTGCGCAGCTCCTTCGGTCCCATCACCTCGATCTCGATGCCGAGTCGATCGAGCGACTTGCACCGCTCCGCCATTTCCGCCGGATTGAGTACGTTCGCGGGCTCGCTCACCAGATCCCTGGTCAGGAACACACCCTCCGCCAGCGCCTGCATCGGCTCATGCGCGCTGCGCGCCTTGGCCGGCTCTGCGGTCAAGACCGTGAGCTTCTTCAGGCGCGGCTTCTCGTCCGGCTTTTCCTTGGTGCGATAGCGATCGAACCGGTAGCTGCGCAGAGTTGCGCCGTGCGCGGAAGCAGCGGCGAGTTCCGGTGCCAGCGCGTCGGCGGCGACCGCCGCCGTCTCTTCTCTCGCCAGCAAGCCCGCCGCCGTTGCGCCCGCTTCCTCGAGGGTGAGCCGCGTCCGCTCGCCTCTCTTGCCCAATCCCACCACGACGACGCGGGAAAACCCACCGCCCGGGGCCAGCAGCGTCGCATTCTGCCCCGACTTGCCGCTAAACTCCGCCACCTTCAGCGCCCGCCCGATCGCCCCGCCAGTGGCCTCCTCTGCCGCCTGCCAGATTCCCGCCTCGCTCTCCTCCTCGCCGATCAGGAGAGCAAGGGCGCCGGAATGCGGCAGTTGCGGCTTCGCAAAGCTGATTTCCAGCATGAAAGACGGCTCCCCGATCGCAAGAGTGGCCCGCGGACTGTAGCAGCCGCCGAAGGGTTTGCCATTCCCGTCCCCCGCCATTATCTGGGACAACATGGATGCACATGACGCGCGCGCGCTGCTCCTGCTCGCCGTGCAGTTGGCGCGGCGGGCGAGTGCGGCGATCATGGCGGTCCGCGAACAAGGGTTTGCCATCGCGCGCAAGTCCGACGATTCACCCGTTACTGCTGCCGATCATGCCGCCGAAGCGCTGATCGTCGCCGGTCTTCGCGAGGCAACGCCGAACGTTCCCGTGATCGCCGAGGAGGAGGTGGCGGCCGGTCACGTAACGGGGCCGGGTCCTCTCTTCTGGCTGGTCGATCCGCTCGATGGCACGCGGGAATTCGCCGCAGGGCGCGACGAATTCGCCGTCAATGTCGGGCTGGTGCGGGACGCGAGCCCGCTCCTCGGCGCCGTCGCCTTGCCGGCAAGCGGGACGGTTTATGCCGGGATCGTCGGCGCCAGTGCCTGGCGGCAGGACGCAGCCGGCCAGGAGCAGCCGATCAGCGCACGCACGCCGCCCGCCGCCGGGCTCGACGTCATGGCCTCACGCCATTACGCAGACGACCCAAAGCTCGCCGCCTATCTGAAGGACCGCCCGATCGCCTCCGTCACCAATATCGGATCCGCCATGAAGTTCTGCCGGCTGGCGGAAGGCGAGGCCGATCTCTATCCGCGGCTCGGTCGCACTATGGAATGGGATACCGCGGCTCCGCAGGCAGTGCTCGAGGCGGCGGGCGGCACTATCCTCACCTTCGACGGCGCACCGCTTCGCTACGGCAAGCCCGGCTGGGAAAATCCGCCCTTCATTTGCACGGGAAAACGATCGGGTGGTTGAGACCGGGCGGCTTGCTCCCGATCGCGAAGGAATTGCCCGCGCCGCCGCACTGCTCCGCGCCGGCCACCTGGTCGCTTTCGCGACCGAGACCGTCTACGGCCTCGGCGCCGATGCAACGAACGAAGCGGCCGTGGCCGCGCTGTTCGATGTCAAGGCCCGTCCGCTCTTCAATCCGCTGATCTGTCATTACGCCTCCGCGGAAGCGGCCTTCTCGGATGTCGTCGCCGGGCCGCTCGCCGAGCGGCTCGCGCAGCAATTCTGGCCCGGTCCGCTCACTCTCGTCCTGCCGCGGAGCGATAGAACGCGTGTCGTCCCGGCAGTGTCCGCCCATCTTCCAACCCTCGCGGTAAGGGTTCCGGCCCCCCCCGCAGCACGCGCCCTGCTCGCGGCCGCGCGGGTGCCGATTGCCGCCCCGTCGGCCAATCCGTCCGGCCGGGTGAGCCCCACCACGGCCGGGCATGTGCTCTCGGATCTCGACGGCAGGATCGCCGCCGTGCTCGATGCCGGATCCGCAACGATCGGCGTCGAATCGAGCGTGCTCGACCTGACCGGCGAGCGGCCGGTCCTTCTCCGCCCCGGTGGCGTGACGGCGGAGGCGCTTGCCGCCGTCGCCGGTCCGCTCGCAGCGAGAGTCCCCGGCGGCGCGCCGCGTGCGCCCGGAATGCTGGCCTCGCATTACGCGCCTCGCCTGCCCCTCCGCCTCGATGCAACCGATGTCGGCTCCAGGGAGGCTCTGCTCGCGTTCGGCGCGCCGCTGGCCGGAGCGGGCCTTACATTCAACCTGAGCCGAGAGCGCGATCTCACCGAGGCCGCGGCGCGGCTCTTTCACGGATTACGCTTTCTCGACTCCGAGGGCCGGCGACTGGGCCTGGCGGGAATCGCAGTGATGCCGATCCCGGAACACGGGCTCGGCCGCGCGATCGTTGATCGCCTGGCACGCGCCGCCGCACCCCGGCGAGCCGAACTGGCAGAGAAGGTGCGCGTGGCCGGCAGTGGCATGGCGTGAGCGAGCGCCCCGACAACGACGCTCGATGATGGCAAGGTCGCGCCGATTGTCGATCCGGCGCGGAAAGCGGCTTGCGATTCTCAACGGTTTCGGCATCACGCTCGGCGATGGCGTGATCGGACTCTCCGCGCTTCTCGCCGCGCGCTCGGCCGGCGTCTTTGAAAACCGCAACCCGGTACTGGTCCGCAAGCCCCTGTTCGGCCGGCGCCTCGTCAACGAACTCTATCTCGCCGCCCGCCCGCTCGCCGAAACCGTCTGGTTTCCCTATCGCGCCGCCCTGCCCCGCCCGTTCGAAGAACGGATCGATATCCGCGAGTTCGCTTTCGATCCCGCCTTCCGCGGCATCGCGATGATCGATTTCTTCCTCGCCCGCCTGGGCGCCGATCCCGCCGCCATTCCCGCTCCCGCCAGGCGTAATCTCTGGCTCGCGCGCGCACTCCGTCCGCGCCGGCCGCGCACCCTGCCGCCGCACTATGTTCTCGTGTGCCCGCGCGCGGCCATGGCGCTGCGCAACGTGCCCGCGTCCTTTCACGCAAAAGTGCTGGAAAACCTCCTCGCATTGCAGAACCTGCCCATCATCACCCAGGGCCAGCTTCCCTTTCCGCATCCGCGCCTGCACTATTGCCCCGCCGTCGCCTCGCTCGCCGAGTTGGCGGCCCTGGTGTCGGGCGCGCAGTTGATCGTCTCGACGGATACCGCAATGGTGCATCTTGCCGATGCCTGGAGTGTGCCGACACTGGCGTTCTTCGTGACACACCGCCCGGAGTGGCGGGTCAGGGATTATCCTTTCTGCCGCGCGATCCATTTGCCTGCTCGACTGCCGCCGGCAATCGAATTCGCGCGCGATGCCGCGGATCTCGCGATCGCCAGAGCGGCATGGTTTTCACCCGGGCGCGATCTCGCATGGCTTGCGAACGTGCTCTCCGATGCCGTCAGCGCCGTTCCGAAGCCGCCAGCAGCTTGACTTTCCGCCACTCCTTGACACATACCCCGAGGAACTTCGGGCTCCATCCGGAGCGAGAGCCCGCGCCTGGCGCCTGAGCCGAGGCAGCCCCTTGAACGAACGGAACCCTCTTTGATCGAACCCACGACCGCCGCTGCGGAAATCTCCGCGCACGTGCCGGAGCCGCCGGACGATGCTGCTCAGTCGTTTGCCGCCCTCGGCCTCTCCGAACCGGTTGTGCGCGCCGTCACCGAGAAGGGCTATCGCCGGCCGACTCCCATTCAGCTCGAGGCGATACCGGTCGTCCTGATGGGCCGTGACGTGCTCGGCTCGGCAGAAACCGGCACCGGCAAGACGGCCGGTTTTACTCTGCCGATGATCGAGATCCTGAGCGGCTCGCGCGGCCGGGCACGCATGCCGCGCAGCCTCATCCTCGAGCCAACTCGCGAATTGGCACTTCAGGTGGCCGAGAATTTCGTGCAGTACGGCAAGTACAGGAAGCTCACGCACGCGCTTCTCATCGGGGGCGAAAGTCTCGCCGATCAGAAAGAGACGCTGATGCGCGGCGTCGACGTGCTGATCGCGACCCCTGGCCGGCTGCTCGATCTCTTCGAACGCGGCGGACTGCTGCTCAACGATACCCGGATCCTGGTGATCGACGAGGCTGATCGCATGCTCGACATGGGCTTCATCCCGGATGTCGAGCGCATCGTCTCGCTGTTGCCGAAGCGCCGCCAGACCCTCCTCTTCAGCGCCACCCTGGCCCCCGAGATCCGCCGCCTCGCCGATGCCTTCCTCGACAACCCGAAGACGATCACCGTGGCGCGGCCGGCGTCTGTCGCTGCCACCATCGTCGAAGGATTGGCGCTGGTTGCCGAGCACGACAAGCGCGAGGCGCTCCGCCGCCTGGCGCGTCATGAAGACGTGCAGAACGCGCTCATCTTCTGCAACCGCAAACGTGACGTCGATGTCCTGCTCCGCTCCTTGCTGCGCCATCACTTCGATGCCGGCGCGCTGCACGGCGATATGTCACAGCCGGTACGGTTCTCCACGCTGGAAAAATTCCGCGCCGGCGACATCCGCCTCCTCGTCTGCAGCGACGTCGCCGCCCGCGGCCTCGACATCGGCGGCCTTTCCCACGTCTTCAACTTCGACGTGCCGCACCATGCCGAGGATTACGTGCACCGCATCGGCCGCACCGGCCGGGCGGGCCGCGAGGGCCACGCCTACACGTTCGCGACCCCGAACGACCGCCTCGCCGTGGAAGCGATCGAGCGCTTGATCGGGCATGCGATTCCGCGCCTGGCCGTGGACGGGCTCGACCCGGTGGATTGGGCGGCGGATGAAGGAGTGAGCCGCGGCCGGCGCCGCCCCGCGCACCCGGCACGGCAAGACCGGCCGC
>JASHOF010000162.1 GCA_030041255.1 Acetobacteraceae bacterium | reverse complement strand
CGCGCCGACCTGCCGAGAGCGACGGCCTGACGGGACGGGAGAGAGCCGGATGCGGGAAATCTGCACGTCCGGTTCGATGAGCGGCGACAGGAAACGGGGCCATGTCAGCCCGGACTGAGGGGGCGGAGCGAAAGCGCCGCCAATCTCCCACCGGGAGGCTACAGCGACCGCGCCTGTCGTCGACTCTACCAGGCTCTAAGATACTTGCAGAAAGAGTTCGAGAGCGAGCGAGCGGAGGCAAACTTAAATGGGGCTCTCTGTTCAAGATGATGGAGGATCTAGATTCCCGGCTGCGGGATGAGCTAACGCTTCACAAGCTCTTTGCAATAGAAGACGCAAATGCCCGTTATTTCGACCAAAAGGAGCCCGTTTTTGGAATAGAGGTTGCCGAAAAGTTTCCTTCTTTGGCCTACGATATTGAAGAGGCTGGGAGATGTCTGGCCCTAGAGCGCTCCACGGCAAGCGTATTCCATTCAATCCGGTCTCTGGAAGGGGGAATCCGTGCTCTTTCACGGTGTCTCAGGATACCAGACCCAACAAGAGCAAACGACAGAAGCTGGGGCAATGCCCTTAAATCGTTGAACGGTCAGATAACGTCTCGGTGGCCAGGATCGAGCGCTAGGCTAAATGGGGATGGGCAGTTCTTCGATACAGCCTACGCGGCCTTAGCCGCCATGCAGAACCCATGGCGTAACGCCACGATGCATCTGGATCAGAAGTACACTCAAGAAGAGGCAAGACATATTCTCGAAGTGGTAGGCGGCTTTATGAGAAGGCTTTCTTTTCGGATGGACGAGAACGGTGAGCCGAAGGTGCCCCTTCTGGCCTCACCTTCGGATGAGCCACAGACTTAAATGCCCTTTCCATTGCTTCCGGAGTTTCTTCCGCCTCTATTTCGCGGGCCGTTTCAATGAAACGACGCGATTCCTCTAAGTTATCGGCATCGGAAGGTGGTTTAGGCGTTGGTCCTGACATAGGAGATTATCCTCATGGTTAAGTCCTGGGCGCAGATATCTAAGGATTACGACCTTGCTCTGATCTCAAGCGTTGGATTTCGATATCTAATTGCGCTTGCACATGCTGAAGGGCGATTAGCTGCAATTCTGCAAGACGCGGGAATTGATCTCCGTGGGGCAACGTTGCCTGGAAGTGAACGAAATCCCCATTTTCTTCCACGAGTGCGGAAGGTGGGACGAAGTGTATCTCGACAGCAAATCGGCTGCCAATCTTCCTGACCGTCGTGCTCTGGATCACTTCTGGCATGGCGTGCCTTTACTCCAAGTCAAGTTCACCTTGGCGCGAATCGGCGAGGAAGGTCTCTGCGACACGCCGCCATAATCGTGGCCGCCTGTTCCCAGACTTAGGCAGCTTCCCATCCTCCGCGAGTCGTTCGATAGGTCAGCCGCTTGCCTTTGGCGCCAGTGAGGGCGAGATCGGCCCTTTGAACGTCGTCAATGCCAAGTCGCGCCCGGTTGCTGTAGCGGAAATCGAACTCGGAAAGATACCGCTGAAGATGGGCTGGCGAGACATGCTGATACACGCCATAGATGCCGCGCTTCAGGACGGAGAAGTAACCTTCGACAGTGTTGGTATAGATTTCACCGCGCACGTATTCCTTGGCGCTGTGGAGCACGGTGCCATGCTCTGCGAAGTTCCATCCGATATGGGTGTAGATCTGATGTTCGTCGGTAACGAAGCGGCTGTCCTCGTGGGCATGACGCGCGACGAGAGGCCGGAGGCTTGCCGCAGTGACGCTCGGAACGTGAAAGCTGCGGACCTTCCCGCCACGCTCGACCAACGCCATGACCGCCTGCTTGGGCGCGGGAGGGCGATAGGCGCGGCTTTCATGGTTGCGCCCGATGTAGGTCTCGTCGGCCTCGACGGTCTTCCCAGCGCCACCAAGAGGCGGGGTGAAGATATCGCGGTTTTCCTTCATGGCTTCCCGAATCCGATGGCTCAGAAACCAGGCGGTCTTCATGCTGCCGCCCAAGGTGCGCTGAAGCTGGCGCGTGCTGATGCCCTTCTTCGAGGCCGACATGAGGTAGATCACTTGCAGCCACACCCGAAGCGGCACATGGCTGGACTCGAAGATGGTGCCAACGCGTACAGTGAAGGGCTTACGACAGGCGTAGCACTTCCAAAGCCCGGGGCGGGTGCTCTTGCCGCTCAGTCGGCCAGCTTGTCCGACAACGCCGCAATGGGGACACACAGGACCGTCCGGCCACAACCGAGCCTCGACATAGGCGATCGCGGCCTCTTCGTTGTGGAAATGCTCGGCGGAAAGGATTGAAGGCATGGCACTATCTCCGGACAGCGCCATATCTAGCACTAGTGGGTGGGTATGTCAAGTGTAACTTTGCGTATGGCAATGCACCATACCCAGAGGAAGGGCGCCTGTCTGGATTGGGGTGGCCCGTGGCCGGCTTCGCCTCTATGGTGGGTCGCGCCGGCGGCTTGGTGGGGAATAGGGGCATGGCGGGCAGCGTCAACAAGGTGATCCTGGTCGGCAATCTCGGCCGGGACCCGGAGGTGCGGACGACGCAGGACGGTCAGAAGATCGTCCAGTTTTCGCTCGCGACCAGCGAGACCTGGAACGATCGCGCGTCGGGTGAGCGCAAGGAGCGCACCGAGTGGCACCGGGTGGTCATCTTCAACGACCGGCTGGCGGACGTGGCTGAGCGGTTTCTTCGCAAGGGCCGCAAGGTCTATGTCGAAGGCGCTCTGCAGACCCGCAAATGGACCGACCAGCAGACGGGCCAGGAGAAATATACGACCGAGGTCGTGTTGAGCCGCTTCCGCGGTGAGTTGACCCTGCTCGATTCCGGGGCCGGCGGCGAGGGTGCCGAGGCGCGCCCGGCCGGCGGGGCACGGATGGAGCGGGCGCCGGCGCGCAGCCCCACCGGCGGCGCCTCCTGGGAGGGCGGCAAGCCCGGCGGGGAGATCGATGACGAAATCCCATTCTGAACGCCCCTGCCGCCTCTGATCTGAGCCAGCCGAGATTGCGTTGAGCGACCTCCCGGAGTCGGGCGCACCACCGCCCGCCAATCTGCTGCCGGTCACGCTCGAGGAGGAGATGCGCCGCTCCTACCTCGACTACGCGATGTCGGTGATCGTCGCGCGTGCGCTTCCGGACGTGCGCGACGGGCTGAAGCCGGTGCACCGGCGCATCCTCTTTTCGATGGACGAGGCGGGATACGGTCCGGACAAGCCGTATCGCAAATCCGCCCGCGTGGTGGGCGACGTGATGGGCAAATACCACCCGCACGGCGACGCCGCGATCTACGACGCCATGGTGCGCATGGCGCAGCCTTTCGCGATGCGCGTGGCCCTGATCGACGGGCAGGGCAATTTCGGCTCGGTGGACGGCGATCCGCCGGCGGCGATGCGCTATACCGAGGTCCGGCTGGCGCGGGCGGCCAGCCTCCTGCTCGAGGATATCGATCGCGACACGGTCGATTTCCAGCCGAACTACGATGAAAGCGCCGAGGAGCCGCGCGTGCTGCCGGCGCGCTTCCCGAATTTGCTGATCAACGGCGCAAGCGGCATCGCCGTCGGCATGGCGACCAACATCCCGACCCACAATCCGGGCGAGATCGTCGATGCCGCGCTCGCTTTGCTGGCCGATCCCGAGACGCCGCTCGAGCACCTGCTCCGCCTGGTGCCGGGCCCCGATTTCCCCACCGGCGGCCTCATTCTCGGCCGGGCGGGGATCCGCACCGCTTACGAAACGGGGCGCGGCTCGATCATTCTGCGCGCGAAGAGCGGGATCGAGGAAATCCGTCGCGACCGCCAGGCGATCATCGTCACGGAAATCCCCTACCAGGTGAACAAGGCGAGCCTCCTGGAGCGCATCGCCGAGCTGGTGCGCAACAAGACGGTCGAGGGCATCTCCGATCTCCGTGACGAGAGCGACCGTGACGGCATGCGGATCGTGATCGAGCTGAAACGTGAGGCGACCGCCGAAATCGTCCTCAATCAACTCTTCCGCTTCACCCAGCTCCAGACCAGCTTCGGCGTCAACATGCTGGCGTTGGCCGCCGGCCAGCCGCGCCTGATGGGCTTGCGCGAGGCGCTCGCCCTCTTCCTTGCCTTCCGCGAGGAAGTGGTGCTCAGGCGCAGCCGCTTCGATCTCGCGCGTGCCCGCGAGCGAGGGCATCTCCTGGTCGGGTTGGCGATCGCGCTCGGCGACATCGAAACCGTGATCGCCCTGATCCGCGGCAGCCGCGACGGCACGGCCGCGCGCACGGCACTGATGGCGCGCGCCTGGCCCGCTCTCGGGCTCGAGCCGCTGCTCGGGTTGATCGAGGATGCCGGCAATGTCATCGCCGCCGACGGCACCGTGCACCTGACCGAGGCGCAGGCGCGCGGCATCCTCGAAATCCGCCTGCAGCGGCTGACCGGCCTCGAGCGCGAGAAGATCGAAGAGGAGCTCAAGGAAGTATCGGCCCGCATCGGCGAACTCCTGGCCGTCATCGCCTCCAGGCCGCGACGGCTCGAAGTGGTGCGCGAGGAGTTGCAGGCCGTGCGCTCCCTGATCGCGGCACCCCGTCTTACCGAAATCATCGAGGGCGAGGCGGAAGCCGACGACGAAAGCCTGATCGAGCCCGGCCAGATGGTGGTCACCATCACCCGCGACGGCTTCATCAAGCGCACGCCGCTCGACCTCTTCCGCGCGCAGAACCGCGGCGGCCGCGGCCGCAGCGCCGCGGCAACGCGCGGGGACGATATCGTCACCCGCAGCTTCCACGCCCACACCCACCAGTGGGTGCTGTTCTTCTCCAGTGGCGGCAAGGTCTTCCGCGAAAAAGTCTGGCGCCTGCCCGAGGCGGGGCCCGGCGCCAAGGGCCGTGCGCTCGTCAACCTGCTGCCGGAACTGGGCGCCGACGGCGTGACGGCGGTGCTGCCGCTGCCGCAGGAGGAGGCGCTCTGGGACCGCCTCCATCTCGTATTCGCAACGGCGAGCGGACACGTGCGCCGCAACCGCCTTTCCGATTTCCGCACCGTGCGCGCGAGCGGGCTGATCGCGATGAAGCTCGAAGGGGCGGACCGGCTGGTCGGTGTGGCCACCTGCCGGGAAGGCGATGACGTGCTGCTGGCGAGCCGGCTGGGCCGTTCGTTACGATTCCAGATCAACTTGGACGAGCTGCGCGTGTTCACCGGGCGCGAGAGTGCCGGCGTGCGCGGCATCCGTCTCGCCGAGGGTGACGAAGTGATGAGCCTGTCGGTGCTCGCGCATGTCACCGTCGAGGGTGAGGAGCGCGCCGCCTATCTGAAACTGGCCGCCGAGCGGCGGCGCGCACTTTCCGGCGCGGACGAATCAGCGCCTGCCGCCGAAGAGGACGAGGCCCGGATCACGCTCTCGCCGGAGCGGTTTGCGGAACTCGCCGGCGTGGAGGAATTCCTGCTCACCGTGACGGACGGAGGCTTCGGCAAGCGCAGCTCGGCCTACGAATATCGTCTGACCGGCCGGGGCGGGCAGGGGATCGCCAATATCACGCTCTCGGAACGGAGCGGGCGCGCAGTGGTCGCAACCTTCCCGGTGCGCGCCGGTGACGATGTGATGCTGGTGACGGATGCCGGGCGGCTGATCCGCGTGCCGGCCGACCAGGTGCGGATCACCGGGCGCCAGGCAATAGGAGTGAGGCTGTTCCGGCTTGATAACGGGGAACGCGTGACGAGTGTCTTCCCGGTGGTGGAGACGGAAGCGGAGGAGGCAGGCGTGGAAGACGGGACGAGCGATGGCTGACCGCGGACACGATGCGCGCTCTGGTGTCTATCCCGGAACCTTCGATCCGGTCACCAACGGCCACATCGACATCATCGCCCGCGCCGCGCGAATCCTGCCGCGGCTCGTGGTCGGCGTGGCGACCAATATCGGCAAGGCGCCGATCTTTCCGCTCGAGGAACGGGTGGAGCTGGTCCGCGCGGAAATCGAGCCGCTCGCCAGGCGCACGGGCTCGGTCATCGAGGTGAAACCCTTCGCCGGGCTGCTGGTCGAATTTGCCCGCTCGGTCGAGGCGCACCTGATCGTGCGCGGCCTGCGCGTGGTGGCCGACTTCGACTACGAGTTCCAGATGGCGGGCATGAACTACCGCCTCGATCCCACGATCGAGACCGTGTTCCTGATGGCGAGCGAGCGGCATCAGTTCATCTCCTCGCGCTTCGTCCGCGAAATTGCCGCATTGGGCGGCGACGTCTCGTCCTTTGTTCCGCCACTGGTGCTGGCGCGGATGATGGCGCGCATGAAGCCCGGGGATGGATCGCGAAAGGAGGCACCATCATGCGCCGGCGTACGCTGATTGTCGCAGCGATCGGAGGATCCATGCTTGCCACGCCTGCCGGGGCCGCCGACCCCGATCTCAGGAATACCGTCTATATGAACCTGAAATACGGAGAGGTGGTGATCGCGCTTCGCCCGGATCTGGCGCCGAAGAACGTCGCCCAGGTGGAGAAGCTGATCGGCGCGCATTTCTATGACGGAACGCCTTTCTGGCGCGTCATCGCGGGCTTCATGGCCCAGGGCGGGGACCCGACGGGAAGCGGCACCGGCGGCAGCAACCTGCCCGACCTGCCGGCCGAATTCACCGACCAGGCGGAATTCCTGCGCGGCACGATCGGGATGGCGCGCACCAGCGATCCGGACAGCGCCAACAGCCAGTTCTTCATCTGCCTCGCGCCGGCGACCTTCCTCGACGGCAAATACACCATCATCGGCCAGGTGGTGAAAGGTATGCAGTACGTGGACGAAATCAAGAAAGGCGACGGCCAGAACGGCAGGGTGACGGACCCCGATCGTATCATCACCATGCGGATGGCAAGCCAGGCGAAGAACTGACCGCCCTGCCGATTGGTGCTTGACGCAAGCCGCGGGGCGGCGTTGAAGGCGGGTTGGAGCCCGTAGCTCAGCCGGTAGAGCACGAGACTTTTAATCTTGGGGTCGCGGGTTCGACTCCCGCCGGGCTCATCAGCTTTTCAATAGGTTATAGCTATTTGTTGCCGGCCTTGGTTTCTTAGTTTCCGATTGGTTTCCGAAACTCTGTGTAGGCGACGCCGGCGACCCGCCCGCGCTCCCATGCTTCGATGCCGCTCAGCGCCACTTCGGTACGCCTGGGCAGATAGGTATCGACGATTCTCTGGCAGTAATCGATTGAGTGGCCACTGATCGCTGCGATCTGCGGCGTGGTTGCTCCCGCTTCGGCCAGCCGCACGATCCCGGTGCGGCGAAGATCCCTTCGCTGCTTATGTCGGGCTTTCAGTTCGCTCTGCACTTCCTCCTCGCTCAGACCACGAGCCTGGAGTTCCTCGGCCATACGATCGTTCGCTATTGCCAAATCGTGATCCCAGGCTCGAGAGAAGTTACGCCGCGACCAAACCTTGCCCTTCGGGCTCGGGACGAGCAACGATCCGCCGAACGTTTCATTCAGGCGTGCGCGCAAGTGGGGTGCAAGAGCGGCGTGCACAGGCACGTCAATCAAAGCGCCGGTTTTAGCCTGCTTTAGCGCAATGAAGAGTCGGCCATTACGCTCTGTCACACGGTCGCGGCGCATATCGAGTACATCGGAGGGGCGCTGAAGTGTATATAGAAGCAGATGGAATGCCAGCCTCAGTCGCGGTCGGAAAACTGCGAGCACCCGTTCTTCATCATCGCGTTGCCAGATCTGGGTACGCTTAGGTGCTGGCAGACGGCTCGGATGGGCGGCTGGATTCGAAACACAGAGGTTGTTTCGTATCCCGAAGTTGAACAGAATTGAAAGCACAGCGAGCATGCCGTTCGCTTTCGCCGGCTGATCCTGCCATACGTCCTTGATGCTCTGGATGTCCGATGGCTTGATATCGGTCATTGCCAGCGCGCCCCAATCAGCACGGATGCGATCAATGATCCTCCGGTAGAATTCCTGCGTGTTCGGAGCGAGAGTCTTCTTGTATTTAGCGGATGCCAGGTAAGCTTCGCACAGCTGCGCCATTGTGGCTGGGACGGCTGGCGTGTGAACCGGGGTTGGCTTCAGGTAGCGATATTCCCGCACCGACCCGTCCGCCAGCTTCTTGTGGACGATTTTGATTCCGCTGCCCCTCGGCCTTGGCATGCTTCGTTGCTCCCAACACCGGGACAGTGACCTTCACCTGGGAGTCCATACGGAGATGGGAACGAGCGTCGCTCCGCTCATCCAGGGCTGCCCTGTCCCATGTGATCCGTCCCCCCTTGGCGCCCCGGCGTTCGCCCGGAGGCCAAAGGCCGCGCCGGACCTCGTCGTCGAATGTGTCAGCCGATACGCCGACGTAAGCGGCTGCCAGATCACGGCTCAGGTGGCGTGGCCAGAATGGGAGGTCCGCTATCGACTGACGACGATCAGGCATCGCTCACACATCCCAATGAACGGATATGTCCGCCTAAAATGCGCTTCCAAGGCGTTTCGATCCGGGGGCGCATGGCGGCCATCTTGCCGGCCCACGGTGCGAATGGGATGCCTGCGCCGCAATGCATGCGGAGATTTCGTATCGCGGCCAGTCGCACCTTGGCGGGCAAGTCCTTGTTGGGGTCGGCAGTACAGCGGGCTAATTCCCATCGGAGGACCTCTTGGCCTCCCGGGTTCCGCCCGAAATCACGTCCAGTTTTTTGAGAAGTCATTGCAGTTCAGACCCTTACATGCTGAGCAGGCATAGCGGCGGCACAGCTCGTGGGAATCTGGCGGTAGCCCATTTGCGAATGGGGAGCGTTTTTTTGCGATGCCGGCTAGTTGGAGGGATCGAAAATGTGTGCGACGGCTGAAATGGCACCTTTGCACGCCTGCTGGAGGGGCTCGGCGGCTTCGTGCCCAACGAACTGATTGCCGATCACCCCGCTGAGCCAGGTTTTCAGGTCGCTCCGCCTCGGAACTGCGAGGAAAAATCACTCAGTCGCGTCGGTGCATCAGCCGGGGGCGTTCATAAGCGGCCGTTTGTGGAGGTGGCCAAGGGCCGGTTCTGGATTGGCTGTTTCACGGGGCACACGGGAGAGGGGAGGGGGCTCAGCCAGCGGGGACCGCTCAGCCAGGCCAATTTAGGTGGGATTTGCGGCCTGCAGCCGACCTTAGGGGCGGCCGGAGAGGCCCATATAGCTCGCGCCGTAGCCGCGCTGAGCCAATCGCCCGACAACTCTCATTATCGGAGGTAGATGCCGCCCAATCGGCTGGGCAGGGGCCTCCGATAAGAATATTATGGTATCTTAACCCTAATTCCAACTCATGGTAAATGAACGCATAAGATATTGATTATTGATAGCACAGTTCGCTGGTCATCACAACCGACCTTGCAAATTCGCAGTAAATGACGTACATCCTGCAAAACAGGAGATAGCCCATGCTGCAAACCCGCGAAAGACCCCAGACGCCACCCCGGCCCGTCGATCCCGCGGCGGCGTTGCGCGGCTTCTTCGCCATCATGCAGACCTGGGGCTTGAGCGCCGACGATGCCCGTGCCCTCCTCGGCGCGCCGGCCGAGCGCACCTTCTACGCTTGGCGCGCCGGCAACGCCGTGCGCGTGCCGATGGATACCCTGCGGCGCATCGGCTACATCGCCGGCATCTACAAGGCGCTGGAACTCCTTTATTCGGACCCGCACATGGCCGATGACTGGATCAACCGGCCTAATCGCACCTTCGGTGGCCAGACGCCCCTGCAGCGCATGCGTGCCGGCGACGTCACTGATCTCGCGGCAGTGCGCGGCTATCTCGACGCGGCGCGGGCGCCGTGGAGCTGAGCCGTGTCGACCTGCCCGATCGACTGGCCGCAGGCTTGGCGCGTCATCGCCTCCCGCTATCCTCCGATCAACCTCTTCGAGTGGCTCACGCCGGACACTGCGATCTGGGACGCACTGATTGCGCTCGAGCACCTCACCAACCCCAGGGTGCGCGATGAGGTGGGTGACATCGCCGTGGTGCCGCCGGAGGAACGGGTCAGCGGTCCCGGCGCGAGCTACGTGATGGCTGCCTTCACCCACATCAACCCGAAAGGCTCGCGCTTCAGTGACGGCATGTACGGCGTCTATTACGCTGCCGCCGCGCTGGAAACCGCAATCCTCGAGACAGTCTTTCATTTCGAGACCTTCGCGCGCGACAGCGCCGATCCCCCGCGTGCCGAGGATTTCCGGGTGCTCGTCGGTATGGTCGGCGCTCCATTCGAGGATGTCACCGCGCTGCCCGCGCCGCGGCAAACCAGCATTCTTGCGCCGGATTCCTACGCCGCCTCTCAAGCCTATGCCAAAGAGATCCGGGCGGCCGGCGCGAACGGCGTAGCCTATCCCAGTGTACGCCATGTCGGGGGGCAGTGCATCGGCGCCTTTCGGCCGCAGTCCGTCGGCATCCCGCACCAAGAACGCCACCTGAAATATCGTTGGAACGGCGAACGGGTCGATCGCTATTTCGACTACGCGCGCGATGAATGGATCGGTCTCTGACATGGGAGAGACAGGCGCGCTCGATCGGCTGATGCTCCTGCTGGGCGACCGAAACGCCGGTCATGCCGCGGCGGTCAGTGCCCTCGCCGCGGCATCCGCCGCGATCGCGCGTCTCGACCAGGCCCTGGCCACCCATCCCTTACGGCAGGCATTTCTTTACCGCGCCCGCCTGGACGCCGTGCGCCGCCAGGCCGCCGTAGACGGCGCGTTGATCGATCCCTGGCATCTCGCAGCCACCCTCGAGGGGCTGCGTCTGCGCATGGACCCGCATCTCCGTATTATCAACCGCGGCCGCATCCTTGATGCGGCCCGAGCGGCCCTTGACCTCCATCAATGGATCGTCGAACCGGACTTCGATCAGGAAGGCGAGGTCCAGCGGGCCGAAGCGCTGCTGGCCGCCCAGCCGGCAACGCTACCGCCGCTCTTGGCGGCGGCCCAGGGCTTCCGGGCTTGGATCGAAAATGGGGAACAGCGGGCACCGATCCGGTCGGCGCTTATCCGCTTCTGGACCCGCCGTGACCTTCTCCACCAGCCCATCCCACTCACCGGTGCCGTCGCTCTCCGCGCCGACCAATCGTGGGAGCCGCAGGACTGGCTGCCGGCATTCCTGGGGGCGCTCGCGCGTGAGGCAGGCGACGGCCTCGACCTCCTCTACGCCCTCGAACGATCCTGGTTCGAGGCACGGCATGCGATCGCCGGCCGCCGCAAGACCTCCTACGCTGCAGCCGCCGTCGATCTGCTCGCCGCCGCACCGGTGATCTCGGCGACGTCCCTCGCCGCCATCCTCGGCATCGCCGTCAAAAACGCGATCCGCATTCTCGATGAGCTGCAGGCAGCCGAGATCGCGGTCGAGGTGACTCATCGCTCCAAGCGACGCCTGTTCGGCCTGAAGGGTCTTGCGCCACTCCGGGACGTGGTGCGGCCGCCTTACCGTCCTGACCCTACGCGCTGCCCTGGACGCCCCCGGCTCGAGGTCGAAACGCCCCCGAATGAGTTCGGCCCCTTGCCACCGCTCACACAGATCGAACGACGGGCCTTCGATTACACCGCGCTTGAGGAGGCGATGACGCACCTCGATGCCGTCGTGCGGCAGGTCCGTCGTAATCTCGGGGCCCTGACGACAGGCGGCGGTCCGGCAGGGATACTGCCGGCCGATGCGGCCACGATTGGTGGTGCCTGATGTCGGCGACAGCAGCTCCTCCCCGGCCGCCTGCCTCGCCCTCCCAGTACGACTGGCCGTGCTTTTGGATTCCGCAGACGGGCATCCTTGACCTGTCGGATGCCGCGTTTCTGCGGGATCCTGTCGATCGCCTGGATGGGCCGGGGCCACTTCGCACTTTGGCCCAGCTGGGTGACTATCCGGCTGTGGTGCTGCTGGGCGAGCCCAGCATTGGAAAATCCGCGACACTGAAGCAGGAGCGTGATCGGCATTCCGCCTTGCCTCCGGAACACAAGGTCTATGTGGGCCTTAACAGCTTTTCCAACGAAGATCGGCTCTATCGCCGCATCTTTGAGTCCTCCGAACTGCAGACCTGGAAGGCTGCCGACACCCACCTTTGCATGCATCTCGACAGGCCGGTTGTTTGACGGGTTCGTGGAACATACCAAGCGGATCTTGCCGACCTGCCTGGCTCATCTCGAGCGCAACCGCTACAGCGCGCCCGCCTCCTTTGCCAACCGGCCGCCCTGGCCATCGCCTCATTCCTCGAGGCTACCGCTTACTCCGCCGCCTGTCCCTGCCACCCCACACTTTCCGATGCTTCCCTGCCGCGGTCTTCCAGCCAGACTGGCTTGACCCATGCGCGGTGATGGATAAATAGCAGGAAGCCCTGGGAGGGTTGAGGCGGATGGGTGTGCGCGCGAGGCAGGAGCCCTGCTTCGGAAAAGGGGTTGGGAAGCGCGAGTGGCGTTGGTTTGGCGGCGTGGGGCTTTTGGTGTGCTTGGCCGGCATGGTGATTGCTTCGCCGGCGGTGCAGGCGGGTCAACTCGAGCGGCAGGACTCCACAGGCTCGCAGCTGGTTTTTGCCAGAGCGAACGAGCTCAGCGACGCTGAATTGGCCGACCAGGGAGCGAGAGGGGTAGGCGTGATTCCGGATACGGCACTCCCGCTGCCGCGGCAGCCGCGAGTGATCCTCTGGGATGATCTGGGCCGGCCGGCGGTGCAGCCGCCGACCAATGCCGGGACGACGACGCTCAGCGTCACGGTGGTGCCCTGAGAGGGCGATCAGGCGCTTTCAACCAGCGGGTTCTTTGTTCGCGGGTTGGTGGGATTTAGCCTGAGATGCCGCTGTGCCGCTCGCCTCGCGGGGAGAGGGGCGGAGGTTGTGGCGGTATAACATGCGGTAGAGCGTCACGCGCGAGACCCCGAATTCCTGCGCGACATGGGCGACGACGTGACGATGCCGATCGAGCGCTGCGAGCAGCGCCTCCCGCTCTTCGACTGAGCCCGCAGGTGGCCGGATGCGCCTGCGGGTGGGGCTCTGCGGAGTCTCTATTGCGAGATCCGGGACTGAGACGAGACGTGTGGTGCCGACGACGACGGCGCGACGGATCGCCGCGATGAGCTCCCGGACGTTGCCGGGCCAGCGGTGCTTCCACATGGCAGTTTGCGCTTCGGCATCGAAGCCGACGACCTCCCTGCCGAATTCGGCGGCGAGGCGGCGAAGGAAGAACATGGCGAGTACGTGGATATCGTCGCCGCGCTCGCGCAGAGGGGGCATGTGCAGATTGAGAACATTGAGGCGGTAGTAGAGATCTTCGCGGAATCGGCCGTCGGCTACCGCCTTGGCCAAATCGACGTTCGTTGCAGAAATGATCCGCACGTCGACCGGAATCATGACCCGGCCGCCGACGCGGACGATGCGGCCTTCCTGCAGGAAACGGAGGAGATGACCCTGGAGAGAAACGCCGAGATCGCCGATCTCGTCGAGGAAGAGAGTGCCACCGTTCGCCGCCTCGACGAGGCCTGGTGCACGTGCGTCGGCACCAGTAAAGGCGCCTTTTTCGTAGCCGAACAGTTCGGAAGCGATTAGTTCTGCGGGTAAGGAGGCGCAGTTCACGGGAACGAAGGGACCAGCGGCGCGCGCCGAGTAGTCATGGATGGCGCGAGCGGCGAGTTCCTTGCCGGTGCCGCTTTCGCCGGTGATGAGCACCGGCACGTTGGTACGGGCGAAACGGCGGATCAGCTCGAACACCTGGTGCATGGCGGAGCTGTTGCCAACCATGAATTGCGCTTCGCGGCCGGCGCCGGGCGGAGGTGGAACAATAGGCGCGTCTATTTCTGCAATCGCGATACCTTCGACGGGTAAGGTCCCCTCGCCCCCGCCTTTGAATCTCGTGCCTTTACCGTGGGAGGAGTCAATCATCTATGCAACTTCCCCCGAAACGCACACAAGCAAAACCCTGCTTACATGTCGCCCCGCTTTGTGACGGCGAACGACATCGCAAGGCAGATCCAAGGGTAACGCCCAGTAGAGACAAAAAGCAAGACGCCCACTAGCTTCAATCCAAGGTGGCTAGGTCTTGGCCGGATACACTCTAGACGGATACGAGAACTGACTTATGAACGCTAAGGTAGAATTTCTCTACGCCTTCCGTGCGGTTTCCGGTGTGCATGGCCGGACATTTCGCGCTGCTGTGAATAAGTGGGAAGCCTTTTCGTTGGGGAAGCGCCGCGGGCCAGATCATCACATTTCTGTTACCGAACCGACGAGGCGCAGTTTTTTGCGGCATAGGTTGGCGGAATTAGAACACGGCGTCAGCAAGGGCTTGAAAAGCCCGGAGGCTGTCTACGGCCGGGGTAGGCAGGCAGGGGTCGGGAAAGAGGGGATTTCCAACGGCCCTTTGAATTGTGCCCCCGAAGGCCTCGCGGGGGCATGAAAACCTGCACGATGAGCCCTTCGGGATGACCTGCGCGGCATTTGTAAACGTGACAGTGACAGTGACGTTCATGGTTACACAGAAAGAACTGGGCGCGGACCGGCGGGACGGGAAACTCCTCATACATATCAGGGACTTTTCACAAAACACGAGTGTTGCGGAAGTTGGCACGCTGCTTGCGTGTCTAATCCTGCCGACCGAGAAGCGCACGGCGCTGGAGGCCTCCAGGGAGGTACCTGGGCATGCGAAGGCGGCGGCGAGAGCCCCCGTGGTGTTGAGGGGGTAGAGAGAGAGAAACAGCGAAGGAGGGATTGATGCGCATTGCGCTTCTGACGAGTGCTGCCGTACTGGCGCTCGGCATGATCGCGCTCGGTGCTCCGGCGGCGAGTGCGAGGATCAACGTGCCGATCGCAGCCTCTGTCGGCTCCGGTACCAACGCTGCCGCGTCTCAAGGCAGCAGCGCCAACGCCAACAGCGGCGCCCAAGGCAGCGACAACACGAAGACCGTCGACGTGACCAAGGACAACGGCAACACGAAGACCGTCAGCGTCAACAAGGACGTCGGCAACACGAAGACCGTGACCCTGGCGGCGGCACTCGGCCTCGGAGACAACGTCGTCGGGAACGGCACGCTCTCCAGTAGTGTGACCTATACCAAAACCAGCACATCGACTGACCTGACCTTCGCCACGGCGTCCGCTGGCGGGACGGTCAGCGGTGGCCGTATCGGCGGCATGCTTGCTGGGTCGGGCAGCGCGTCGAACAGTCTGAACGGCAATATCGGCGTGTTCACGACGAACGCGAACAGTGGTGTCGGGTTGTTCAGCACCTCGGTCGCCGTCACCGGCGTGGACAACGGAATCCAGATGGGCGGCACCAGGTAGCAGCTCCGCACTCCCGGGTTCCAATGGCCTGAAGGCTGCACCGTCCCGTGCTGGGGACGGTGCAGCCCTTGTTTGCCGGGGCAAGGCGACAGCCAGTGCGGGGGAGGGGAAACAGGATGAGCGGAGTTAGAATTGGTGTTTTGTCGCGAGCTGGACGTTCGTTGCCGTGGGCTTCGGGGCGGAGCGGACGACCCGTTCGTCATTTCTCTTGGCCGGGCAACTGTCTTCGGTCGCGACCAAACAGAGGGTACGCAGGGAGGAACCTCACTCTCGGCCTTACCGTTGCGTTGGTGGCGGGGTGGCTCACGGTGCCGGCGTTCGCTGGTGGCGGCGGCGAGCAGGGGCCGGGGACCGGCCTGCTCGGCGTGCTGAAGGGCAGCGAAGTCTCAACGCAGGCGCTCGCGGCCGCGCGCGGCCAAGGCGGAGTGAACCTGAACGTGGTGACCAACACGACGAACGATACGCTGAACGTGGACGCGGCGAGCAGCGGCACGGTGAACGGCGGCAGCGTGCTCGGCGGTACGACTGGCTTTGCCAGCAACGGCATTCTGAACAGCTCAGGGATCATCAGCCAGTTCTCGAACAGCGGCAACAACGTGCTGATGAGCTCGAGTGTCGCGATCTTCATCAACGCGCACTAGGAGGGCTTAGGAGGCTCGCGGAGCGATGGGGCACGGAGCGAGGCAGATCGGGGTCGGGATCCTGGTGCTGAGCGCGGCCCTGACCGGTGCAGGCGTGCCGCGCGCTTCTGCGACGGAGATTGAGATCAGTGGCGCGATCGCCGGGCTACCTGGCGTATCGCCGAGGATGGCGGTGCAAAGCTTCCAGGCGCGGCGCTTTTCCACAGTCATTCCACAACGCTTTGACTATTCCTGCGGGTCGGCTGTGCTGGCGACTTTGCTGACCTACAGCTACCACATGCCGGTGGACGAAATGACCGTGTTTCGCAGCATGATCGCGCATGGCAACAAAGCACTGATCGAGAAGGATGGGTTTTCGCTGCTGGACATGAAGGAATATCTTGCGCGGCGAGGTCTGCCGTCGGGCGGCTTCCGTGCACCGCTCTCGAAGCTGGAATCAGCCGGGGTGCCGGCGATCGTGCTGATCAACGAGCGTGGCTACCGGCATTTCGTTATCGTGACGGGGATTGAGGACGGGCGGATACTACTGGCCGACCCGGCAGTGGGCGTGCGAAGCGACCGCCGCGGTGTATTCGAGCATCAGTGGAGCGGAATCTTTTTCCTGATCCTCAATCATGTGAAGGAAGCACGCGCGAACTTCAATGAGCCGCACAACTGGGCGGTCGCGCCACAGGCGCCGCTCGGGCTTGCGCGGTTCATGGTCGATTTTTCGACGCTACGGCAAATCAGCGCGGGGAACCCAACAATTTTCTAGGGAGTACCGACAGGGGAGCGCGGCAACGGCCGCGTCAGGGGCGATGCAAAGGAGCTTGGTGGGTGTGGCCGGTGTCCTCTCTGTGCTGGCAGGTTTCACCATCCCAGGGTTCGCGAACGGGACCGCCAACGCCGGGCCGACCGCAGGGTCGGGAACGCCGGCTGCATTACCACCTGTGTTGGCAAGTCTTGGGCGGTACGCGCTCAGCGACGGCCAGCTCGCCAGGGTGCGGGGAGGTTTCGCGCTGCCGAACGGCATCACTTTCAGCTTCGGTTTCCAGCAGATCACAAAACTCGGCGAGACAGTAGTGCAAAGCATTCTCGTGCCCCAGCTCTCGAATCCCGGCAACCAGATCCCAGTGTTTGTCGTAGGTGGGGCGGTGACCCTCAAGGGGAATGCTTCCGTGGCAGTGCCATCTGGCGCAGCTTCAGGACAAAACATCGCTGTCTCGGTCAACTGGACCAGCGGATCCGGCCAGGGTACGACAGCCGGCAGCTTGGTCGTTGCCGGCAGCAAGATGACGAACTCGGCCCCCAGCAACACTGGAGTTTCGCCGGGTGGCGGTTCGCCGTCAGGCACCGAGTACCTGGTGCCGGCTTCGACCGGGGCGATCACCGTCTCCACGACCGTAGCCGGAACAAATGGCCAGGGTGCAGCCTCGATCCAGACGACACTTGGCTCGAACGGCGTACTGAGCGGAATCAGCAACACCCTCAACAACGAAGTCATCACGCAGACGACGGAGATGGACATCAGCTTGAACGGCCTCGCCGCATCTGTCGCAGCGGCAAGGGCGGTACAAAGCATTCTCAACTCGGCCACAAATGGCTTCGGAATTCGCTGAGTAGGACAAGGAGCGGGCTCACAGCCGCGAGGAGGGATGGCCGTGCGCGAGGTTGAACGAAGAGCAGGAGATCGCGCGTTGAGATGGGTAAGATGGAGCGCGTCGCGGCGACTCTCGCGCGTGGGGATCGGTTTTATCGTTCTCAGCGGCTTGGCTGTGCCGATTGCACCGGCGAATGCCAGCGGAAGCCAAGCGGAGAAGACGCTACTCGCGATGCTCAATGGTGCTCAACCGCTGGCGGATGAGGTGATGGCGCAACAGACAGCCCGCGGTAGCGGCGCCGGGGTACTACCGGAGATGCAGATGCCCTCGAGCGCCCCGATCGTCAGGCTTTGGGACGATGTCGGTGCCGTGTCGGCGACGGCAATCGGGGCTACCAGGGTTACGATCGGAGCGGGCGGCAGCGGGCAATGATGCAGCACCCGAAAGCACGCCGGGGCCGCAAAATGAACGGCGTGTTACAGAGCTGCCTGCGTCGATACTGGATATTGTGACAGGGTGAACAGTTCGCCCGTTTCAGACATCGCGAGGCGGTGTTTCGTACTAAGATTCTACTGCGTTATCGCTTGAGTTTCCGCGTCATTACCGTCATTTTGTCGTGTAACGGTGACCGCGCCTTGTCTGTGCCCCAATCCGCGGTTGGCGCTCGCTCTGGGGAGGACAGGAATGGTCTGGACATGGGGCACCTCCGCTGCTTCTCCCGGTGGGCTTATCCGGCAAGTTCGTTCGGAGCGATCGCGCTCAGTCCGAGTCTGGAGTGGCACGCTGCTCGGTGTGGCGGGCTTGTTCTGCTTCTCTGCAGGGGCGCACGCGCAGGCTGTGGCGCCAGCCACGAGGACGCCGACCGCGGAGGATATCGCCAAACTGCGCGCAGAGATTCTAAAGCAGCAGCTGGAAATCGAAAAAGAGCAGCAGCAGCTCCGCCTGGAGAGCATCCGCCTCGACGATCAACAGAACCTACTGAACGCGGAACTCGATAAGCTGCGGGCGACCGGCACCGGCACAGTGGGGGCTACCCAGCCGACTGCTGCTGCGGTGGCGCCCGTTGCGGCGGCGGCCGCGGCTTCGCCGGCGCCGGAGACGCCAGGACCCACCGCAGCCCCGATCTCCGGACCGAGCCCGCAGCAGCAAGAGGCGCGGCGCGTTTTGCAGACGGCGTCCGAACTCTCAAGCAAGGGCGGCGTGCTGACCCCGCAGGGCTATTTTGTGGTCGATCCCTCGCTCGAGTACGACTACTGGAACGAGAACCAGGTCAATATCGGCGGCTTTACAATTGTTCCCGGCATTACCTTCGGAAATATCAACGTGCAGCGCGTGCAGGCCAACTACGTCACGCAGGCCTGGACATTCCGCTACGGCGTAACCAACAGGCTGGAGCTCAATCTCAAGATTCCTATCGTTTATGCAACCGGCTCGACTACAACTCAGCCACTGGGGCCGAATGCTCAGATCTTCTCGCCAGGGGCAAACGCCTTCGATATCGGCGACGTGCAATTGGGAGCAAGCTACCAGGTCAACTCCGGCGACAACGGCTGGCCGATTTTCATCGGCAACGTGCTGTTCAAGACCACTACGGGGTCGAGCCCGTTCTCGGCCCCGATCTATACCACTAACGACCCGAACGGGCTCTACATCGCCGGAATCCAGAAACAGCTGCCAACCGGCACGGGGTTTTACTCGCTCGAACCGAACGTCACGATGCTGATCCCGACCTCACCGGCAGTGTTCTTTGCAAACATTCTTTATGGGATCAATTTCGCGCGTGGCGTCGAGATCGCGAACCGATCGGGCGCGCCGCCCACCCCGGCGACGATCGGGCCAGGCAATTACATTTCCGGGACATTCGGGGTCGGCTTTGCCGTGAATGATCGCACATCGATGACCTTTAGTTACCAGCAGGAGCATGTCTGGCCGACGACCGAAAACGGTGTCGCGCTCGGCGGCTCTTCGTTTGACTTTGGGGTGTTCAATTTCGGAGTGGGATTTGCGGTAACGCGGGACATCAGCGTCAATATCGGGGCGGGGGTCGGTGTCGGGCCAAACAATCCGGTCGCCAGGCTGCTGATCGAGGTGCCGATCCGCTTCCAGCTCTGAGAGCCTGTTGATCATGCGGCTCCGGTGGGTCGGAGGCGCCGGACCACCACCACGGCGGCATTTCCAAGCAGTCTCTCAGCGTGATGAAGAAAGGCGGGATGGGTGAGCGCGAGCGATCCCGTCCC
>JASHOF010000161.1 GCA_030041255.1 Acetobacteraceae bacterium | reverse complement strand
GTCATTCGGGGCACACCCCCGGGTATCCGTTCAGGGCACAAGGAAAAGGAAGGGGCGATCCAACTCTAGCTCGGCCCGTTACGGCCAGCGGATTCTCGATCCGACCCCTTCCGTCGGTGGCGGGCGGCCGCCCGCCACCGACGATCTCGTTGTGCCTCGAAAGGCCTCACCGGCATAAGACAAGCGGATCGCGCTTGACTGGAATCGCGGAGCGATCCAGGAGCGCGTGAATCCGCTCGGTCAGACAAAGGAGAGCGTGTTCAGTCAACCTGAACACGCTCTAGGCGCCAACGCCGGCCGCTGCAATCGCGGCAATTCCTAGCCGAGGAAGCGGGGGAAAAGGAATCTGCCGACCAGCAGGATGAGGGCAGCGATGACCCCGGCCAGAAGGTCGTCCGCCATCACGCCAAGCGCACCCGGCAGGCGCTCCACCGCCCGGATCGGGCCGGGTTTCAGTATGTCGAGCGCCCGGAAAAGAACGAACCCGCCGAGCAGCGCCGGTGCGCCGAGATGGGACGTGCCGAGAAGTGCCACCCACTGCCCGGCAATTTCGTCGATGACCACCGAGGGCGGATCGCCGGACGGAGCAACCTTCGGAACGGCCCAAAGCCCGGCGCCGATCGCAAGCGCCGCTGCTGCCGCCAGGAGTACGGGCGAGACAGCGATCAGGCCCGCCGCAACCAACGTCGCCGCGGCCGAGGCCACGGTTCCCGGAGCACGCGAAACGCTCCCGCAGCCAAAACCGCCGGCAAAGAGATGCGCGGGATCAGTCGAGTGCCGAGAGAAAGCCATCGAGGGCTGACAAAACGAAAGGTTCGGAAAGCGTCGGGGTATGGCCGACGCCCGGGACTTCGACCACCCGGAGGCCAGCGTGCATCTCCTGCATCCGTGCCACCGTCGCCGGCAGCAGGATTTCGCTCAAGCCGCCGCGCACCAGGAGAACCGGGAGATGCACGAGCGCCCCGAAGAACGGCCAGAGGTCGGGTACCGGGGCAGCCATGAGTCGTGCGATCTTCCGATCCCACATCGGCTGCCAGCGTCCGTTTCCGTCCGGCGTGTAGGTGAGCCGGGCGAATTCGCGCCAGCCTTCATCGCTCGTGATGCCGAGATGCGGCAACCGCTTCCGGAGGTGGCATGCTGCCGCCTCGAGATTTTGCAAATCCGGCGACTCGGCGAGGAAGCTTTGGATCGCGGCGGCGCCGGCCTGGCCGATCTCGGGGCCGATATCGTTCAGCACGACGCCGCCAAGGAGGGCCGGGCGCGCCGCTGCGAGCCCCATCGCGAGCAGCCCGCCGAAACTCGTGCCGATGACCACCACCCGCTCGAGATTGAGCGCACACGTCATATCGAGGACATCCTGGATGCATGCCTCCGCCGCATAGCGGCGGACATCGGGGCTTCTCCCGGATTGGCCGCGCCCGGCGTAATCGACTGCGAAAACGCGACGCCGTAACGCAAAGCGCTCGGCCAGGCGCGCAAAATCTCCGCCGGTGCGCACCAGGCCAGGCAAACAGAAGAGCGGCATGGCGTCGCCGTCTCCCGGCCGGCCCCAGGCGCGAACAGAGAGTGAAAGCCCGTCCCAGGCGGTGACGGAGAGAACGCGCTCGCTCTCGTCCCGCTTCCTGCCTTCCGTCAGGGACGCAACCATTGCGCCAGCGGATATGGCTGGTCCTCAGCGAGCTTCGCCTGGTAGATCGCGATGCTCTCGATCACGCGCTCCACGTAATCGCGCGTTTCGCCGTACGGGATCAGTTCGATCCAGTCCAGCATGTCGATCGCCCTCGTGCGCGGATCGCCGTTTTCGGCCAGCCAGTTGCTGACATTTTCCGGACCCGCGTTGTAGGCGGCAAGCGCCAGCGGCAGGCAGCCATCGAAGCGGTCGAGCAACTCGCGCAAATAGGTAGCGCCAAGGGCGATGTTCTGCGAGGGATCGCTCGTCAGCGCCGCCAGCGTCACCCGCTCTCCGAGGCTGTGCGCCACGTGCTCCGCGGTGGAGGGCATGAGTTGCATCAGCCCAAGCGCACCGCTCGGACTGGCGGCGCCCGCATCGAAGCTGCTTTCCTGGCGAATGACGCCGAGAACGACCGCCGGATCCACGCCATCGGCCGGTACCTCGACCGGAATCGGCCAGCCGGATTGCGGCAGCATGTCGCCATAGACGCCGGCCAGCCGGCTCGCGGCCACCGCCTGGTCGGGCAACCCGAAGCCGAGGGCAAGCCGCGCTGCCAGCGAGCGCATGGCGGGCTCCGGCGCCAGCTCCACCAGCTTGAGTACGAAGGCGCGCGCCCGGCGCGGCTCGCCCCAGGCCACCAGGAAGGCGGCAGCGCGGGTGACTTCCCGGCTGGCAAACCGAAGGGCCTGGCCCGGCGTCCAAGCGGGATCCCGAAGCGCACGGATGCGGCGATCGAGATCGGCCGGGCTGTCGTCGAGAGCCAGCGCGGCAAGCTGCCCGTAATAGCTGGTCAGCCAGGCTCCTGCTTCCTGGTATTGCCGCGCCGCCGCGTTCTTGTCGCCGGCCGCCGCCGCGGCCCGCCCGAGCCAGTAGTGCGCGCGGCCCTGCGTAATCACGGCATCGGAGGCGTCTGCCAGCGCCTGGAAGTGTGGCGCTGCCTCGGCCGGCGCGTGCAGCCAGCGCAAGGCGATGAAGCCGGCGAGGAATTGCTGGCTGAGAGCATCTCGCGGGTCGATCGCGGGCGGTGCCGCGACCAGGGTGTAGGCCGGCTTCGGTTGATCGACCTGCAGCAGGTCGCGGGCCAGGATGTCGCGCTCGTTCCAGAAGGCTGATCGTTCCGACTCGGGTGCAGCCTGCTCGATCGCGTCCCCTTCCTGTTGCCAGAGCCTGACCGCCCGGTCCCGATACCCCTGCTGTTCGAGCCACCCCGCGGCGGCCAGGAAGAGGCCCGGCTTCTGCCGCTCTGCCGTCGGCAGCGCTGCATAGCTGTCCCAGGCGCCCTCCTTCTCTTGCGCCAGGCCGAGCCATGCCCTGCCGCCCGCCTGGTCCGCGGGCGCCAGCCGCAACAATTGCCGCGCTGCCGCCGCCGGCGCCTCCCCCGCCAGGTTGGCGAAGCGCTGCCATTGGTCGCCTGCCGTGAAGAGATCACCCCAGCGCGCCAGGATCGCCGTTTCCTCGGCGGGAGAGAAATCGCCGATGATCCAGGCCTTCCGGGCGCCGGCCCCGGCTTGCCCGTTCGCCCCGGCCGCCCGTTCGGCCTCGGCGCAGCGAAGGAGGGCGAGTGCGGCCTGTGGCGGATGGTCCTTGCAGATTTGCAGCACCACTCCGTCATCGACCTCGGTCTCCAGCGCCAGGTCGAGTCGGTCCCTGAGCAGGGATTGGAACGGCCAGTCCGGATTGGCCTGAAGGAAGGAAGCGATTTCCGCCGGCCCGGCGGCGCCGGGATCGAGCAGGCGGTAGAAGGTGACGAGCTTGGCGGCGACCGGGTCTGCGTACTGTGCGGCATCCTGCGCCGCTTCCGCCCACAGGTCGGCGCGCACCGCCGGCATCGGATTCTGCGCCACGGCGGGCCAGGCGGAAAGGAAGGCAAAGAGCAGCGTCTCGATCGTGAGGCGGCGAAACATTGGCAGTCTATATCATGCGGACCGTCTTGCGGCGTATCCCCCGCCAGCCTAGCGTTGACCAGCCTAGCGTTGATATGTCCGCTACCGAGCCGCGGAGGACGCCATGTTCAAGGGGTCTCTGGTCGCCCTGATCACGCCCATGCGCAGCGACGGCGCCATGGACGAGAAGGCTTACGAGGAGTTCGTCGACTGGCAGATCGGCGAAGGAACGGAAGGCGTGCTCTCGATGGGCACCACCGGCGAGTCGCCCACCCTGAGCCATGCCGAGCACAAACGTGCGGTGGATATCGCCATCAGCGTCGCCAAGGGCCGGGTGCCGGTGCTCGCCGGCACCGGTTCGAACAGCACGGCAGAGGCAACGGACCTCACGCGGCACGCCAAAGAAGCGGGCGCCGACGCTGCTCTCATCGTCACCCCCTACTACAACAAGCCGACCCAGGAGGGACTCTATCTGCACTTCAAGGCGATTGCCGACGCGGTCGATCTGCCGATCATCATCTACAACATTCCCTCCCGTTCCGTGATCGACATGAGCGTCGAGACCATGGCGCGGCTGGCGAAGCACCCGAACATCGTCGGCGTGAAGGATGCGACCGCCAACCTCGCGCGACCGCTGCATACCCGTCGCGCCTGCGGAATGTCCTTCTGCCAGCTTTCCGGCGAAGACCACACCGCGGTCGCCTTCCTCGCCGCCGGCGGAGACGGCTGCCTCAGCGTCACCGCCAATGTGGCACCAAGACTCTGCAGCACGATGCATGCCGCCTGGCGCCAGGGCCGCGTGGCAGACGCGATCGGCATGCAGGACCGGCTGCTGCCGCTGCATGATGCGCTGTTTGCGGAGACCAGTCCCGGGCCCGTCAAGTACGCCGCATCGTTGCTCGGCCGCAGCAGCGAATTCTGCCGTCTGCCGCTCGCGCCTTTGGCAGAAGCCACCCGCGCCAAGGTGCGCCAGGCGATGACCGAGGTCGGGCTGCTCAACTGAGTGCGATGTGGCGGCGCGTCGGAAAAGCCAGGGTCTGATCGCGCACGGCGTGGTCGCCCAGAACCGCAAGGCACGGTTCAACTATACGATCCGCGAAACCCTGGAAGCGGGCCTGGTGCTGAAAGGCCCGGAGGTGAAGTCGCTTCGTCTCGGCCGTGCAACGCTCGGCGATGCCTGGGCGGGCGAGCGGGCGGGCGAACTCTGGCTCTTCAACGCCTACATCCCCGAATATCAGGGCGGCGTGCTGTCGCGCTTCGAGCCGCGCGCGCCGCGCAAGCTCCTGCTCGGCAAGCGCCAGATCGCGAGCCTGGTCGGTGCCATCACGCGCGAAGGCGCGAGCCTGGTGCCGCTCGACATCCACTTCAACGAGCGCGGCCGGGCCAAGGTTCTGCTCGCGCTCGCCGAGGGGCGGAAGAAGGAAGACAAGCGCCGCGCCATCGCCGAGCGTGACTGGCAACGCGACAAGGCACGGCTGATGCGGGCGAAAGGCTGACCAGCCGCCTGCAACCGCTGCCTGTCCGGCTGTTCGGCAGCCAACCCCGGCAGGAACCTCGGGTTATTGCGGATCCGGCGCCAGCGAGCGGATCAGTTCGAACACGCGCTTGCGCACCGCCGCATCGGAGATCCGATAATAGGCGCGCAGAAGGTCGATCGTTTCGCGGCGGTTCATAACCGAATCCGAACCGAACCCTTCCTGCGCCTCGGCCATGCCGCCGAACCCGGCCGGGGCCAGGTTCGGCGCCTGGGAGCCAAGCGGTTCAGGCATATCATCGAAAAAGAAGCTGATCGGCACATCGAGCACGCGCGCCAGGTCGAACAACCTGGACGCGCCCACCCGGTTGATGCCGCGCTCATATTTCTGGACCTGCTGAAATGTGAGGCCAAGCGCATCGCCCAGCCGTTCCTGGGAGAGGCCGAGGAGAGTCCGGCGGAGGCGAATGCGGGAGCCCACATGGGCATCGATCGGGCTGGCGCGACTTTCGCGGTCGGCCCGCCCGTTGTCTTCTGCGGCGGGTCCGCTGCTCCAGCCGCTCATGGGCTGACCTGGCGTACGGTGGCCATCTGCTCTTCAACCATTCGTTAAGGAGCTGGGAGTTCACCCTTTTTGGGTGAGAAACAATAACACTCGCTTTCCTAGTGGGCGCATCTTAGCTCCACAACCCGAAGTGTCAATAAGATCGTAAATTTCACGGATAAATCTACCGTGAAGAGACTAATATTAACTTTTTTGCAATCCGAGGGCCATTCCGGAGACAGCACCCGCCGCCAGCATCAGGACCGCGAGCAAGGCGGGGATCGCTAATCCAAACCGGGCGTAGAGAGTAGGTGGCAATGCGCCGGGCAGCCGCACCATCAGAAGACCGCGCCGGCCCCACCCCAGCCGGCCGTCGGGCCTTCCACGCGCCGTGAACGCCGCCGAAATGCCGGTGTTGGCCGCCCTCAACAGCGGCAGCCCCTCTTCGACCGCGCGCAGGCGGGCAGCCGCCAGATGCTGGCGCGGCCCCGCCGTGTCGCCGAACCAGGCGTCGTTCGTGATGTTGACCAGCCAGTCCGGCCGCTTCCCGCGGACGATCCGGCCCGAGAAGATCGCCTCGTAACAGATCAGCGGCCCGAAGGGCGGCAGCCCGGCGATCACGACCGTGCGAGGGCCGGGTCCGGCACTGAAGCCACCGCCCGGCACCACTTCGATCGGCAGCGGCAGCCAGCTCGGCTGGTACTCACCGAACGGAACCAGGTGCCATTTGTCATAAATGGCCGCTGGCGGGCCCGGCCCGTCCACCACGATCAGGCTGTTGCGCGGCCGCCCGTCCTGATCGAAGCGGATGGAGCCGGCCAGCACCGGCACACCCGGCCCGGCCGCGGCGGCAATGGCGGCCCGCGCCGCGCCGTCCGTCTCCAGCAGATACGGGCTTGCCGTCTCCGGCCACACGATCGCGAGCGGATGTCCGCCGGCCTCCGCCGCGGCCTGGTGGGTCAGGCCGAGATAGATGTCGAAGATATGCAGCGCACGCGCCTGACCGAATTTCATTGTCTCGGCGATATTGCCCTGCAGCAGCGCCACCCTGAGCGGCGCGGGCGGCGGCAGCGGCGCATCCAGCCGCGCCGCCCCGGCCCCCGCCCAGATCAGCAGGATGGCCGCCGCGGCGGCCCACCCTCGCGGCCCGAGCGTCGGCAGGGCCGCCACCAGGACCGTCGCCAGCGTCAGGCCATAGACCCCGATCCACGCCGCCGGCTGGATGAAGACGTCCCCCGAGAGCCCCGGCAATACCCAGGCGCTGCCCCAGAGGTTCCAGGGGAATCCGGTTAGCACGAAACCCCGCGCCAGCTCACCGAGCGTAAAGAGGCCAGCGAAACCGAGCACGCGCGCCAGCCCCGCCGGGAAGAACCGCGAGAGGCCGGCCGGAGCGGCGATGAAGATGGCCAGCCCGAGCGCCGTCAGCGGCACGGCGAGTGGCACCAGCCACCAGAACGCGGCTGCCCGCACCAGGATCGCATCGGTAATCCAGTACAGCCCGAGCGCGAAATAGCCGCAGCCGAACCAGTAGCCCCGCCGGGCTGCGCGCCGCACACCCCGCCACCCGGGCGGGCTCGCATCGATCAGCACACAAAGCCCGGCCACCGCCACCGCCAGCAGCGGCACCAGGTGCCAGGGCGGCAGGCTGAGCGCGGCCAGCGCCCCGAGGAGGATCGCTGCCAGATCCGCCCTGTACCCGCTCAGGCCCTCCAGCCAACGCCGGCTTCGCCACCTGCCAGGCGGCTCCGCCCGCGCCTCCCGAGCCCCGGTGCTACAGGCTGGCCATTCAGCCGGCAGGGCGCAGCATTCCCTTGCAGCCCGCCAGGCACCCCCGGCTCGGCTCAGGAATCGGGCTCGTCATCGAGGGCGTCGCGAAGCTGGCGTTCATAGTGGCGGTAGTATTTGTCCGTGACGAGGTCTGTCTTCACCACCATCGCCACGTCGGTGGTGTTGAAATCCCTGTCGATCACCGCTCCGTCGCCCACGAAACCGCCCAGCCTGAGATACCCCTTGATCAGCGGTGGCAGCCGGTTGAGGACCCAGCGCCGGTCGAGCGAATCAAGGTCGAGCCGGCGCATCTCGACATGCCGGTCGGCCAGCGCCACCGGGCGGATGCCAGGCGGGGCAAGGTGATGGTGGTAGAGATAGGTCAGCTCGGGCGCAACGGCATCCGGCTCCGTGCCCGGCAGGCTGGCGCAGCCGAACATCAGGTCGATCCGGTGCTCGAAGACATAAGCGGCAATGCCTCGCCACAAAAGCTGCACCACCATCTTGTTGCGGTGCTCGGCATCGACGCACGAGCGGCCGAGCTCGAGCAGCCGGCCGCGAAAGGCCAGGAGGCGCGTGATGTCGAACTCGCCGGCCGTGTAGAAGCGCCCCGCACGTTGGGCAGCCGCGCGCTGGATCAGCCGATAGGTGCCGACCACGCTCTCCGGGCCGGAGCCGAGTGCATAGTCGATCACCAGGAGATGGTCGGCAACGGCATCGAGATCGTCCTGGTCGCGCCGGGTCCGCAACGCGAGCCGGCTCGGAGTGGCCCGCATCTCCTCGTAGAAAACACGGTAGCGAAGGGCCTGCACGGCATCGATCTCGGCCATGCTCTGGGCGAGGCGGACACCGAGATTGCCGAAGCGGAGTTCGGCGAACCCGACCTCCGCTGTCAGGCCAATGGGCTTTTCGGCAGTCATTTGTTACCTCCAGGCCGCTCGGCCTCGTCCCGCTCCGGGACATTGCGTCGGCCGAACAGCTCGAGCCGGACAGAGACGATGGTGAAGCCCAGCCGTTCCGCGATCGCCTGCAGCAATGCCTCCTGCCCGCCCTCGGAGAATTCGATCACCCGTCCCGTATCGACGTCGATCAGGTGATAGTGGTGGCCATGTTCCGAAGGTTCGTAGCGGGCGCGCCCGCCGCCGAAATCCCGCCGCTCCAGGATGCCCTTCTCCTCGAGGAGCCGGACCGTTCGATAGACCGTCGCGATGGAGATGCGCGAATCGAGCCTGGCGGCACGGCGATAGACCTCCTCGACATCCGGGTGATCCAATGCCTCGGAAAGCACCCGGGCAATGACGCGACGCTGCCCGGTCATCTTCAGGCCCCTGGCAACGCAGGCACGCTCGATCGCCGATCCTGCCTGCCTCCGGCGGGCGGGCACCTGGCGGCGTGGCGGCGCTTCCTGGTGCCCGGCTTCAGGATGCGTCATGCGTGAGGCTTGCCCTTCCCGATTCGCCGCCGGCACCCTGCCGCCGTCCGCCGGACCGATCAAGTGCTCGGACCCGCATCCGGTTTCCCGCCCCATCCACATCATTCCCCTCTCCCTCTGGGCCGGGCTCCCAGCAAAGTCCCAGGACTTTGCTGGGGTCCCGGTGAGGGGTAGGGGTGAGGGCAGGGTCGAAGGTCAATCCCCACCCCCGCCAAAAGGGGATATCCGGCTCCTCAGCGGCGGGCGCGCGCCTTGGTACCAAGCCCGATCTTCTTGGCCAGCGATGAACGGTGCCGCGTGTAGTTCGGGGCCACGATCGGATAATCGGCCGGCAGCCCCCAGCGCTCGCGATACTGCTCGGGGGACATGTTGTACGCAGTCTTCAGATGCCGTTTCAGCATCTTCAGCTTCTTCCCGTCTTCCAGGCAGATAATATAGTCAGGAAATACTGAGCGCTTCACCGGCACCGCAGGCTGCGGCTTCTCGGCCGCCGGGCTTTCCTTGCCCACCCCCGCGAGCGTACGATAAACGTCCTGGATCAGCGCCGGCAAGGCGTCCGGCGCCACGGAATTATTGGAAACGTGAGCGGAGACGATTTGCGCCGTCAGTCCAAGGACATCCGGGTTTCCCGCTGGATCGGCCATGCCCTTTCCTCATCGGATACGATCTTCCATCATATAGTTGCCGATCCGCGATTCCGGCAACCATTGTTTGTTTCCGGATGAGGAAATTACTATGAGAACCAATGTAAAGCCTGATCTCGAACTCGATATCACCCGCGAAACCTGCCCCATGACTTACGTCCGCACCCGCCTGGCCCTGGATCGGCTCGCGCCTGGCCAGCTCCTCCTCGTCCATCTGCGCGGCGCCGAGCCGCTGCGGAACGTGCCTGCCACCGCCCGCGAGCAAGGCCACGCGATCCTTGGCCTGGAGACCGATGCGGCCGGTGTCAGCCACCTTCTCCTCGCGCGGGGGCCGGGCTGAGGCACCCGGGCGCCCCGCTCCGGGCGGGGTGCCATGGCCGAAGCGCCGGGGGCTTGCTATACCCCCTCGCCAGCCCCACTGCCCGTGCCGCGGTGCAGCAGAAAGCGCGAGGGAACCCGTCATGGCCCGCCGCCGCCAGCTTTACGAGGGAAAGGCGAAGATCCTGTTCGAGGGGCCCGAGCCAGGCACCCTCGTTCAGTACTTCAAGGACGATGCCACCGCGTTCAATGCCCAGAAAAGGGGTATCATCACCGGCAAGGGCGTCCTCAATAACCGCATCAGCGAATACCTGATGCTCCGGCTGTCCGAAATCGGCGTCCCGACCCACTTCGTGCGCCGGCTCAATATGCGCGAGCAGCTCATCCGCGAGGTCGAAATCATCCCGATCGAGGTCGTGGTCCGCAACATCGCCGCCGGCAGCCTCGCGAAACGGATGGGCATCCCGGAGGGCAAGCGGCTGCCGCGCAGCATCATCGAATATTATTACAAGAACGACGAGCTCGGCGATCCGATGGTGGGCGAGGAGCACATCAGCGCCTTCGGCTGGGCCAGCCCCCAGGACATGGATGACATCGTTTCTCTCTCGCTCCGCGTCAACGATTTCCTGACCGGCCTCTTCCTCGGCGTCGGCATCACGCTGGTCGATTTCAAGCTCGAGTTCGGCCGGCTGTGGGAGAACGACGAGATGCGGATCGTCCTGGCCGACGAAATCTCGCCCGACAACTGCCGGCTCTGGGACACCAAGACCAACGAAAAAATGGACAAGGACCGGTTCCGGCGCGATCTCGGCAAGGTCGAGGAGGCGTACCAGGAAGTGGCCAAGCGGCTGGGCATCCTGCCGGAGGCCGGCACGCGTGACACCAAGGGTCCGGAGACCATGCAGTGACGGGCCGGCCCCGACCGGGGTCGCCGCCATGAAGGCGATCGTCAGGGTCATGCCGAAACCCGGTGTGCTCGACCCAGAGGGAAAGGCGATCGCGCGCGCACTCGGCCATCTCGGATTCGAAGGAATCGGCGAAGTCAGGGCCGGCAAGCTGATCGAGGTGGAGCTTGCCACCGCCGACGCCAAGGCGGCACGCGAGGCTGCCGCGGCCATGGCGGAGGCCCTGCTCGCCAACACCGTCATCGAAAGCTTCTCGGTGGAGATTGCCTGAACGTGCGGGCCGGCATCACGATCTTTCCCGGCATCAACCGCGAGCGCGACATGGCGATCGCGTTCCGGAAAGTCACCGGCAAGCCGCCCCGCATGCTCTGGCATCAGGAGACGGATCTCTCCGGCCTCGATCTCATCGTGATCCCGGGTGGATTCTCCTTCGGGGATTATCTGCGCGCCGGGGCGATGGCCGCGCACTCGCCCATCATGGGCGCGATCCGGCGCCACGCGGAACGCGGCGGATACGTGCTCGGCGCCTGCAACGGCTTCCAGATTCTCACCGAAGCCGGCCTCCTGCCCGGTGCGCTCTTGCGCAATGCCTCGCTCCGGTTTCTCTCGATGGACTGTCATCTCCGCGTCGAACGCACGGATACCGCCTTCACCGGCCATTATCAGCGGGGCCAGGTGTTCCGCGCCCCGCTCGCGCACGGTGACGGCAACTACTTCGCAGACGAGGCCACGCTCGACCGCCTCGAAGGCGAGGGCCTGGTTGCCTTCCGCTATGCAACCGGGGATGGGCGCCTGGCGCCGGAAGCCAACCTGAACGGCAGTGCCCGCGCGATCGCCGGCATCTTCAGCGGGAATCTCCGCATCCTCGGCCTGATGCCGCACGCCGAGGATCGGGTCGATCCGCTCGCCGGCGGCACCGACGGCCTGCCGCTCTTCGAGGGCCTCGCCGCCGCGCTCGCGGCATGAGGATCGAGCGAGCGACGAACCAGGCTCTGGCCACCGAGTTCGGGCTCGCCCCGGACGAATACGCCCGGTCCCTCGCGATCCTCGGCCGCGAGCCGACGATCACCGAACTCGGCATCTTCGCCGCCATGTGGTCGGAGCACTGCTCCTACAAATCCTCCCGCATCTGGCTTCGCGAGTTGCCGACCGAGGCACCCTGGGTGATCCAGGGACCGGGCGAGAATGCCGGCGTGGTCGCCATCGGCGCCGGCCTGGCCGCCGTCTTCAAGATGGAAAGCCACAATCACCCGAGCTTCATCGAACCCTATCAGGGGGCGGCAACCGGCGTCGGCGGCATTCTGCGCGATATCTTCACCATGGGCGCGCGCCCGATCGCCAGCCTCAACGCGCTCCGCTTCGGCGATCCGGCCGATCCCGCCACGCGGCGCATCGTCGACGGTGTCGTGCGCGGAATCGGCGGCTACGGTAATTGCGTCGGCGTGCCGACGGTGGGCGGAGAGATCAATTTCCACCCTGCCTACAACGGCAATCCGCTCGTCAACGCGATGACGGTCGGGATTGCCCCGGCCGGCCGCATTTTCCGCTCCGCCGCGGCGGGGATCGGCAACCCTGTCGTCTATGTCGGCGCCAGGACCGGGCGGGACGGCATCCACGGCGCCACCATGGCCTCGGCTGCCTTCGGCGCCGATGCTGCAGAAAAGAAGCCGACCGTTCAGGTCGGCGACCCGTTCACGGAGAAGCTCCTGATCGAGGCCTGCCTCGAATTGATGGAGACCGATGCCATCATCGCCATCCAGGACATGGGCGCGGCCGGGCTCACCAGTTCTGCGGTCGAGATGGCGGGCAAGGGCGGGCTTGGCATCGCGCTCGATCTCGACCTCGTGCCGCTCCGCGAGAGCGGCATGTCGGCTTACGAGATCATGCTCTCGGAAAGCCAGGAGCGCATGCTGATGGTGCTCGATCCCGTGCGGGAGGAAGTCGGGCGGGCGATCTTCGAAAAATGGGAGCTCGACTTCGCGGTCATCGGCCAGTTGACTGATAGCGGGCGGATCGTCGTCCGCCGCCAGGGACGGGTCGAGGCGGATATTCCCCTCGCTCCCTTCGCCGCTGCCGCGCCGCTTTATCGCCGGCCGCTTGCCACCCCCCCTGCCCCACCGGCGTTCGATCCGGCCTCGATCCTCGATCCGCCCGCTCTCGCACCGGCGCTCCTGCACCTCGTCGGCTGCCCCGATCTCTGCTCGCGGGCGTGGGTATGGGACCAGTACGACTCGACGCTCGGCGGGCAGACCGTGCGCCGGCCCGGAACCGCGGATGCGGCGGTGATCAGGGTCGAAGGCCAGGCGCTGGCGCTCGCCCTGACCACTGATTGCACGCCTCGCTACTGCGCCGCCGACGCCGAGACGGGCGGCGCGCAGGCCATCGCCGAGGCCTGGCGCAACCTCACCGCCGTCGGCGCGCGCCCGCTCGCGCTCACCGACAATCTCAACTTCGGCAGCCCCGAGAATCCCGCCGTGATGGGCCAGTTCGCCGCCGCCGTTCGCGGCATGGCCGCCGCCTGCCGCGCTCTCGATTTCCCGGTCGTCTCGGGCAATGTCAGCCTCTACAACGAGACCGCCGGAACGGCGATCCTGCCGACCCCGGTGATCGGCGGGCTCGGCATCCTGGATGATGCCGCTCAGGCGGTCGGCCTGGCTCTCTCTCCCGGGCTCGAGCTGGTGCTGATCGGGTTGACCGCAGGCTGGCTCGGGCAATCGCTGTGGCTCCGCGAAATGGCAGGTAAAGAAGCCGGCCTGCCGCCCCCCGTCGATCTTCTCGCCGAGCGGCGCCATGGCGATTTCGTGCGCCGCGAGATCGCGGGCGGCGCCGTCCGCGCCTGCCATGACGTCTCGGACGGCGGGCTCCTGGTCGCGATTGCGGAGATGGCGCTGGCAGGCTCCGTCGGCGTCAGGCTCGCCGGGCCGCCGGCGGATATCGCGCCGCACGCCTTCTGGTTCGGCGAAGACCAGGCCCGCTACGTGCTCGGCGCTGCCGATGCAGAGGCCCTTCTCGCGGCAGCGGAGGCGGCGCGCATCCCGGCACTCAGGCTGGGCATCGCCGGGGGCGGGGATTTGACACTCCCTGGCGGCATCGCCATATCGCTTGCCGCGTTGCGCGAGGCGCACGAACGCTTTTTCCCGGCGTGGCTCGATTGAGCGACAGGAGAGCATCGATGGCGATGGGGCCGGGCGAGATCGAGGCGCTGATCAAGGCCGCGCTCCCCGATGCCGCCGTGACCATCGAAGATCTCGCCGGCGACGGCGATCACTATGCAGCGACGGTCGTCAGCGTTGCCTTCCGCGGCCTCTCCAGGGTGCGCCAGCACCAGATGGTCTATGCCGCGCTGAGCGGGCGAATGGGGGCGGAATTGCACGCGCTTGCGCTGCAGACCAGCGCCCCCGACTAGTACTGAAACGCACCCATGCGCGACCCGCTCATCGCACCCCGACGCCGAGAGGCCCTGCACCGTCATGGCACGGACCCGAACGCGCCACTCGGCGCGCAACGGGGCCAGCCAATCCAGCCTGCCCTGCCCCGACACCACGCGAGCCTGAGGAAAAACCGATGACGAATCCCGTTTCCGAACGCATCAAGGGCGAAATCGCCGAGCATCCGGTGATGCTCTACATGAAGGGAACCGCCATGTTCCCGCAGTGCGGTTTCTCCGCACGGGTGGTCCAGATCCTCACCCATCTCGGCGTGCCGTTCGCCACCGCGAACGTGCTCGAGGATCCCGATCTCCGCGAGGGAATCAAGCACTTCTCGAACTGGCCCACGGTGCCGCAGCTTTACGTGCAGGGAGAGTTCGTGGGCGGCTGCGACATCGTCACCGAAATGTTCCAGTCGGGCGAACTCGAGGCCCTGCTGAAGGAAAAGAACATCCCCCACCAGGCCGCCGCCTGATCGTCTGCAAGCCGGCGCGGCATGGCCAGGCGACCCGTGAATCGGCCATGAGCAGCGCCGCACCGGCCGCCGCCGCCAGCCCGAATGCGGCCCAGATCGAGTACTGGAACCTGGTTGCCGGCCCGCGCTGGGTCGGCATCGGCGCCGGCCTGGACAATCGCATGGCACGCGTGCACGAGCGCCTGCTCGCCGCCGCCTCTATCGGTGCCGGCCAGTCGGTCCTCGACGTCGGCTGCGGAACGGGCACCACGACGCTCGCTTGCGCGGAACGCGTGGGCAATGCCGGGCGGGTCACCGGCATCGATGTCTCCACCCCGATGCTCGAAGCGGCACGAAGGCGAATCGCCGGACGCGGGCTTGCCAACGTCTCCCTGATCGAGGCCGACGCCTCGCTCCATCCGTTCGCCCCCCATGGCTTCGATCGAATCGTCTCGCGCTTCGGTGTCATGTTCTTTGCCGACCCCGTTTCGGCATTCCGAAACCTCTTTGCTGCCATGCGTACCGACGGCCAGATCGCTTTCGTCTGCTGGGCGCCGCTGGCAGACAATCCTTTCTGGCGCATTCCCGTGGAGATCGCCGAGCGGGCGGTCGGCCCGCGCGCGCCCGAGCCGGAGCGCGCGCCCGGACCGATGGCCTTCAGCGACGTAACCTGGGTTCGCTTCATTCTGGAATCGGCCGGCTTCCGCCGGGTCGGCGTGGCCACCGAGGCGGTGTCGATCATCGGGGAAACGCCCGACGAGGAGGCCGGTTTCGCCTGTCGCATGGGGCCGGCCGCCCGCCTCATCGAGGAGCGCGCGCCGTCCGCCGCGCTCCGCGATTCCATCTGCCGCGAAATCGCCACTTCTTTCGCCCCCTTCGCTGCCGCCGGCACCACTCTGTTGCCGGCCACCGTGCACGTCGTCACAGCGGCGCGCGCAACGTGACTCTGCCCCGGTGCCAGACCCCTCGCGCTATGTTGATGTACCCGCCTCGTGGCATTCGATATGCGCGCGGAGACGGCGCCTCGGGGACTATGGAGCGCCGTCCGCAGTGGCTATATTGAAAGCCGCCTCGCGCTCCGGACCGGACGTGTCCGGCCACCAGGAGAAGCGCGGCAACGAGAAGAAGGGTTAACCGGTTGCAACCGACCGACATTCGCAACCCTGACTATTTCCACAAGGTCGTCGATTGCCAGTGGGCGTGCCCCGCGCATACGGCGGTTCCGGAGTACATCCGCATGGTCGCGGGCCGCCGGTATGCCGACGCCTATATGCTCAACTGGCAGTCGAACGTGTTCCCGGGCATTCTCGGGCGCACCTGCGATCGTCCGTGCGAGCCTGCCTGCCGGCGCGGTCGCGTCGAGAAGGAGCCGGTCGCGATCTGTCGGCTCAAGCGCGTTGCCGCGGACTACAAGGGCGACATTCGAAATCGCTTGCCGCGCGCGCCGGCGCATCGCAACGGCAAGCGGGTGGCACTCGTCGGCGGCGGCCCGGCCTCGCTCACGGTGGCAAGAGATCTCGCCCCCGAGGGCTACGAGCTCGTGCTGTTCGATACCGCCGCCCGTGCCGGCGGGATGATCCGCAGCCAGATCCCGAAATTCCGCCTGCCCGAACAGGTGATCGACGAAGAGGTCGGCTACATCCTCGATCTCGGAGTGAAGACCGAGCTCGGCACCACCATCACCAGCATGAAGTCGCTGCTCGCCGAAAACTACGATGCCATCTTCGTCGGTTGCGGCGCGCCGCGCGGCCGGGATCTCGATCTGCCGGGCCGCCACGCCGCTCCCGGCCAAATCCATCTCGGCCTCGATTGGCTGGCGAGCGTCGCCTTCGGCCATGTGAAAGAGATCGGCCGCCGCGTCATCGTGCTCGGCGGCGGCAACACGGCGATGGATTGCTGCCGCTCCGCCCGCCGGCTCGGCGGAGTGGAAGTCAGCGTGGTGGTGCGCAGTGGCTTCACGGAAATGAAAGCCTCGCCCTGGGAAAAAGAAGAGGCGATGGAGGAAGGGATCCCCATCCTCAACTTCCTCGTCCCCAAGGAGTTCCGGGTCGACGACGGCGCGCTGAAGGGTGTTCTCTTCGAGAAGGTCGCAGCTCAGTACGACGCCAATGGGCGGCGGCGCCTGGTGCCGACCGGCGAGCCCGAGGTGATGATGCCGTGCGACGACGTGCTGATCGCGGTCGGCCAGGAGAATGCATTTCCCTGGATCGAGCGTGACATCGGCATCACCTTCGATCGGTGGGACATGCCGATCGTTGACGAAACGACGATGCAATCCACGCATCCCAGGGTGTTCTTCGGCGGCGATGCGGCGTTCGGGGCCAAGAATATCATCTGGGCGGTCGCGCACGGCCACGAGGCGGCGATTTCGATCGATCTTCTCTGCCGCGGCGAGGACATCGCGAAAAGACCTCCTCCGCTCGTCAATCTCGTCAGCCAGAAGATGGGCATTCACGAGTGGAGCTACGACAACGTCGTTTCCGACGATCTTCGCTACCGCGTGCCGCACCGCGAGCACGAAGTCGCCCTCAGCGATATCGCGGTCGAGGTCGAACTCGGGTTCGACGAAGAGACCGCTTTCGCCGAGGCGGAGCGTTGCTTCAACTGCGATGTCCAGACCGTCTTCACGGACCGGCTCTGCATCGAATGCGACGCCTGCACCGATATCTGCCCGACCGACTGCATCACCTTCACGGCCAACGGCGAGGAGCCCGAGCTGCGCCGCCGGCTGGCCGCGCCGGCGCATGACATCGACCAGGCGCTCTACGTCTCGGGCGGCCTGAAGACCGGCCGGGTGATGGTGAAAGACGAGAATCTCTGCCTGCATTGCAGCCTCTGCGCCGAACGCTGCCCGACCGGCGCGTGGGACATGCAGCGCTTCCTGCTCGAACCGGCGCTGGCGGGCCATGGATGCAGCCATCGTCCGGAAAAGAGAGCCGCCTGATGCAAGGCCAATATCAGCCCCTCGAACGCTGCAACGACTTCGTCGTCAAGTTCGCGAACGTCAACGGCTCCGGCTCGGCGTCCGCCAACCGGCTGTTCACGCGCGCCGTCCTCAGGATGGGCGTGCCGGCCACCCCGCGCAACGTCTTCCCCTCCAACATCGAGGGCCTGCCCACCTGGTACGAGGTCCGCATCTCCGAGGCCAGCCACCTCGCCCGGCACGGCGACGTGCATCTCCTGGTGGCGATGAACCCGCAGACCTGGGACAAGGACGTGGCCGAGATCGCCCCCGGTGGCTATCTCCTCTACGATTCCACGCGGCCGATGCCGCCCGCGAAGCTCCCCCGCGACGTCGTGGTGCTCGGCGTGCCGTTCACCGCCATCTGCAATCGTGAGTACAGCGAGGCGCGGCAACGCCAGCTCTTCAAGAACATCATGTATATCGGGGCGCTTTCCGCGCTGCTCGATCTCGATCTCGGTGAGATCGAGCGCTTGATCGGCGAGCAGTTCAAGGGCCGGGAGAAGCTGATTGCGGCCAACCTGCACGCCCTCGACCTCGGTCGCACGCACACGCTCGAAACCATCGCCTGCCCGATCGGGCTCCGGATCCGCCGCGCCAACGCTGTCGGCGACCGCATCTTCATGGATGGCAACAGTGCCGCCGCCCTCGGTGCCGTCTATGGCGGAGCGACGGTTGCCGCCTGGTACCCGATCACGCCTTCGACCTCGCTCGCCGAAGCATTCCAGCGCTACTGCGCACGCTATCGCGTGGAGCCCGAGTCCGGCCGGCACCGCTACGCGATCGTCCAGGCGGAGGACGAACTGGCCTCGATCGGGATGGTGGTGGGCGCAGCCTGGAACGGCGCGCGCGCCTTCACGGCGACCTCCGGCCCCGGCATCTCGCTGATGCAGGAGACGATCGGACTTGCCTATTTTGCCGAAATTCCGGCTGTCATTTTCGATGTCCAGCGCGCCGGCCCCTCGACCGGCATGCCGACCCGCACCCAGCAAGGGGATGTGCTTGCCTGCGCCTACGCCTCGCACGGCGATACCCGCCACGTGCTGCTGTTTCCCGAAGATCCGCACGAATGCTTTCTCTTCGGTGCCGCGGCTTTCGACCTCGCCGACCGGCTGCAGACCCCGGTCTTCGTGATGCTCGATCTCGAGATCGGCATGAACGAGCGACTGACGGCGCCCCTTACGTGGGACGGTCGGAGCCGGATGGACCGCGGCAAGGTGATGACCGCCGCGGCGCTCGAAAGTGCTTCGGACTTCGGCCGCTACCTCGATGTGGACGGAGACGGCATCACCTGGCGGACCTACCCCGGCACCCACCCGCAACTCGGCTCGTTCTTCACCCGCGGCACCTCGAAGAACGACCATGCCCGCTATACCGAGGAAGGCGCCGCCTATGTCGAGAACATGCAGCGCCTGCTTCGCAAGTTCCGCACCGCACGCCGGCTGGTCCCGCGCCCGGTGGTGGACCTTGCCTCGCGCCCGACCCGCCGCGCGGCGATCTATTACGGCTCGACCAGCCCGGCCATGCAGGAGGCGCGTGACGTTCTGGCCGAGGACGGGATCGCGCTCGATCTCATGCGCATCCGCGCCTATCCGTTCCAGGACGAGGTGTTCGACTTCATCGCCTCGCACGAGCAGGTGTTCGTGGTCGAGCAGAACCGCGATGCGCAGATGCGGACCCTGCTCGTCAACGAGGGCGACGTCGATCCGGCCAGGCTCTGCCGCATCCTGAGCTACGACGGCACGCCGATCACCAGCCGCTTCATCGTCCGTGCGATCGCGGATGAAGCGGGTGGCTCGGAGGTCGTCCCGCTGCGGAAGGCGACCCCATGACATTCGTCCCCAAGCCGAAACTCAGCCACCCCGAACTGCCGAAGAACAGCCTCGGCCTGACCCGGCGCGATTACGAAGGCGCGGTCTCCACTCTGTGCGCCGGATGCGGACATGATTCGATCAGTGCCGCGATCATCCGCGCGTTCTTCGAACTCGATTTGCCGCCGCACCGGATCGCCAAGCTTTCCGGGATCGGCTGTTCGTCGAAGACTCCGACCTACTTCCTCGGCCGTGCGCACGGCTTCAACAGCGTGCACGGGCGGATGCCGGCGGTCGCCACGGGGGCCAATCTCGCCAACCGTGAACTCGTCTATATCGGCGTCTCGGGCGACGGCGATTCCGCCTCCATCGGCCTCGGCCAGTTCGCGCATGCGATGCGCCGGGACGTGAACATGGTCTATATCGTCGAGAACAACGGCGTCTACGGCCTGACCAAGGGGCAATTCTCGGCCACCGCGGATGTCGGGGCGAAGAGCAAGCGCGGCGTCACCAACACCGAATCCTCGATCGATCTCGCGGCAATGGCGCTCGTCCTCGGTGCCTCGTTCGTGGCGCGCAGCTTCTCCGGCGACAAGGCACAGCTCGTGCCGCTGATCAAGGCTGCCGTCCTGCACCGCGGAGCAGCCTTCATCGACTGTATTTCCCCTTGTGTCGCCTTCAACAACCATGCCGGCTCGACCAAGAGCTACGATTACGTGCGCGAGCACAACGAAGCGGTCGATTCGCTCGACGTGATCATCGGCCGCGAGGAGATCACGGCCGATTACGAGCCGGGCACCGTCGAGACCGTCGTGCTGCATGACGGCTCGACGCTCCGCCTCCGCAAGCTCGCACCCGATTACAACGTCCACGACCGGGTGGCCGCTCTGGCCCACATCCAGGATCGCGAGCGCGCCGGCGAGATCGCAACCGGGCTTCTCTATGTCGGCCCGGAATCGAAGGACCTGCACGAGAACCTGAACACCGTCGCCGCCCCCCTGGCCTCTCTCTCCGATGCCGAGCTTTGCCCGGGCGAGGCGGCACTCGAGACGCTGAACGCCGCCCTGCGCTAGCCCGCGATCGCCCGAGGCGGAAGCGATGAGTCCGATGGCAAAATCCGATTGGCGCCGGCCAGCCGGGGCATCGCGCCGCGAGCTCGTGGCGGGGGCGGCTGCCATGGCCGGCCTGGCGGCGCTGCCCGCCCGGGCACGCGCAGCTCCCGAGCCGATCGTCGTCGGCATCATCGCCGAGACCGCAACCCTGCTCGGTGCCGGGATTCCCCGCGGCGCCGCAATGGCGGTCGACGAGATCAACGCCAAGGGCGGCGTCCTCGGGCGGCCGATAAAGCTCGTGGTCTATGACGATCGCGTCTCCTCCTCGGAGGCAGTCAGGGGATTCCAGCGCCTCGTGCACCAGGACAAGGCCGTCGCCGTCGTCGGCACCTTCGTCAGCGAAATAGCGCTCGCGCTCCAGCCCTGGTCGGCACGGCTGAAGATCCCCTTCATCACGTCCGGTGCCGGCAGCAACGACATCTCCGCACACGTTCACGCCGACTATGAGCGTTACAAATACACCTTCCACACCTACTTCACGTCGTACTTCATCGCCGAGAGCGTGAGCGATTCCGCACGCGACGTACTGGTTGACGGCCTGCACATGAAGAGCTGCGTCATGATGAGCGAGGATGCCGCCTGGACAACGCCGTACGACGCGGCACTGCTCGAATTCCTGCCCAAGGCCGGCCTCGAGATCCGCGGCCACATCCGCTTCTCTCCCGACACCACCGACTTCACGCCGATTTTCAACAAGATCGAGGCGAAGAAGCCGGATGTCATCATCTCCGGCATTGCCCATGTCGGCGTGGTGCCGACGGTGCAGTGGGCACAGCAACACGTGCCGATCCCACTCTACGGGGTCAGCGTCCAGGCGACCGCGCCGAGTTTCTGGAAGGACACGCACAGCGCCGCCGAGGGCGCGAACAGCCAGACCGGCGCCGGACCGGACTCGGCGATCACGCCGTTCACCCGCCCGTTCACCGAGGCCTATCTCAAACGCTTCCGTTTGCTGCCGGTTTACTCCGGCTACAGCACCTACGACACGCTGCACCTGATTGCCGAGGCGATCGCGCGCGCCGGCTCGACCGAGGCCGACAAGATGGTGACGGCCCTCGAGGCCACCGACCATCTCGGCACGATGGGGCGGTTCAGGTTCTATGGCCGCACCGATCGCTTCACCCACGCCATCGAATACGGCCCCGACCTCGTGCCCGGCGTGATGATCCAGTGGCAGAATGCCGGGCTGAAAACCATCTGGCCTCTGAAATACGCGACCGCGAAGGTTTCCTTCCCCTCCTTCGTCAGGCTGCCGGCCTGAGCAGCCGACGCCGGTCCGGGCCGGCCGCTCCGGCCGCCTGGACCCTCGCCGCGGCGGCCAATAGACTGCATCGTTCACGAAGGCCCTCGTCCCGCTGGGAGAGAACGACAAGGAGCAAGCAATGAGCCGCATGGGAAAATCTGATCTGCGCACAACAGCCAAGGCATCGCGCCGGCAGGTACTGGCGGGCGCGGGCGCGTTGGCGGGCATGGCGGCCCTGCCGGCATCCGTCAGGGCGGCAGGGGAGCCGATCAAGATCGGCGTCATCGCCGAAATCTCCACCCTGCCAGGCGCGGCAATCCCGAAGGGCGCCCAGATCGCGGCGGATGGGATCAACGCCAAGGGTGGCGTCATGGGCCGGCCGATCCAGCTCGTGGTCTATGACAATCACGTCTCCTCCGTCGAGTCCGTGCGCGCCTTCCAGCGCCTTGCCAGCCAGGACAAGGTGGTCGCCGTGATCGCGAGCTTCATCAGCGAGGTGGTACTCGCGCTCGAGCCCTGGTCGGCCCGGCTCAGGATGCCGTTCATCACCCCCGGGGCGGCCAGCAACAACATCTCGAAGCAGGTGCACGACGACTACGATCACTTCAAGTACACCTTCCACGGCTGGTTCACTTCCTATTTCATCGCCAAGAGCACTTCCGATTCCGCACACGACCTCCTGGTCGATCAGTTGCACATGAAAAGCTCCGTCGTGATGAGCGAGGATGCGGCCTGGACCACCCCGCTCGACGAAGGCTATCTCGAGTTCCTGCCCAAGGCCGGGCTCGCGGTGCTGGACCACATCCGCTTCTCCCCCGACACCACCGATTTCACGCCGATCTTCAACCGGATCGAGGCCAGGAAGCCGGACGTGATCATTACCGGCATCAGCCATGTCGGGGTGGTGCCGACCGTGCAGTGGGCGGAGCAGAAGGTGCCGATCCCGATGTACGGCGTGAGTTCCCAGGCAACCTCGAGTGACTTCTGGAAGGATACGCACGGCGCGTGCGAAGGCGTAACGAGCCAGGCAGGCGCGGCACCGGATTCGGCGATTACGCCGCTCACGCTGCCTTTCACGCAGGGCTATCTCAAGCGTTACGGCCTGCTGCCTGCCTACTGTGGCTACTCGTCCTACGACATGGTGTACGTGATCGCCGAGGCCATCGCGCGCGCCGGATCGACCGCAGCGGACAAGATGGTGACAGGGCTCGAGGCCACCGATCACGTGGGCACGATCGGGCGGATCAAGTTCTACGGCCGCACCGCCCGCTTCACCCACGCCATCGAGTACGGCATCGACCTCGTTCCCGGCGTGATGCTGCAGTGGCAGCAGGCCAAGATGAAGACGATCTGGCCGCTGAAATACGCGACCACGAAGATTTCCTTCCCCTCCTTCGTCAAGCTGCCAGCCTGAACGAGGTGAACCGCCGCTGAATTCCGCTGATTCGCCAGGCCGCGCAGCGGTTCGCGCCGGAGGATGAATCGGCAAGCGGCGCCGTTGCTCGGGCGGCTGACGGGTAAGGGCGATGCTGGGCTACGAGATCTTCGTCGACGGTTTTGCCATCAGCTCTCTCTATGCGCTGGGAGCCGTCGGCTTCACCCTGATCTTCGGCGTCTCCGGCGTGCTCAATCTCGCCCATGGCGGGACGATGGTCGTGGCAGCGATGATCGCCTGGCTGGTGATCGGCGATCTGCATACCGGTGTCCTTGGCGGGGCTCTGGTCGGCATCGTCGCCGCCATCGCCTTCGCGTTCGCGACCTATTTCGCGACGGTCCGGCCGATTCAGCGCTCGCACGCCATTCCCAAGGAAGAGACTGAGATCTTCATCCTCACCTCCACGCTGCTCTGGGGAATCATGATCCAGACGGCGATCGCCTATCTCTTTACGACTAACCCGGTGACGGTCCCGCCGCTCGTTCCTGGCGTGGTGCACGTCCTCTCCGTGCGCACGCCGCGCAACGAGGTCCTGATCGCCGCGCTGTGCTGGCTGGTGATGGCCGTGCTCTGGCTGTTCGTCTCCCGCACGCGCGCCGGCAAGGCCCTGCTCGCCGCCTCGATCAACCCGCGCGCACTCACGCTCTGCGGTTTCGAGCTTTCGCGGATCCATCTCCTGGTCTGGGCGATCTACGGAGTGCTGGCCGGGATCGCCGGCGTGCTGCTCGGCACCTATCTCGGTGCCAGCTCGGACAATATCGGCCCACTGACGGCGAGCGCGTTCTCGATCGTGATCCTGGGCGGCCTCGGCAGCGTTCCCGGCTCGCTGATCGCGGCTTACGTGGTCGGCTATTTCGAGACCATGACGGCCTACCTGATCGCCCCGACACTGCGCTCGATCCCGGCGCTCGTCATCGTGGTGCTGGTTCTTTATATCCGGCCGCAAGGGATCCTGGGGCGAAGGTAGAAGGCATGACAAGGAGCCTTCTTTCATCCCGAGTCTTCCTCGGATCGGTCGTCGTCCTGGCCCTGGCCGCGCTGGTTCCGTTCCTCGGCCGCGTCGTGCCGTTCATCGCGGTTCCCTACGCCCTCGGGGTGCTGACCTCGGCCTATTACTTCGGCGTCTTCGCCATGTCGTGGGATCTTCTTTTCGGTTATGCAGGCGAGGTGAATTTCGGCCCCACTTTCCTGATCGGCCTCGGCGCCTATGCCGCCGCGCTGATCAACAACATCCTGCACTGGCCGATCCTGCCTTGCGTGATCGCAGCGGCCGTCGCCGCGCTGGCGGGCGGGCTGATGCTGGCGCTGCCTGCTTTGCGTTTGCGCGGACCCTATTTCGGCCTGGTGACGCTGGTTGCCGTTCTTCTGCTGCAGGACGTAATCGTCGTGTTCGCCCACTGGACGGGCGGCGAGATCGGCATGACCGTTCCCGACGTGCTCTCCATCAGCGCCGATACCAACTACTGGATTGCGCTCGCCTTCCTGGTCGTCTCTGCCGGCATCATCTACGGTTATGCGCGTTCGCCGCTCGGCCTGATCCTGCAGGCGGCCGGGCAGGATCCGGTCGAGGCGGCGGCGCTCGGCTTCAATGTCGCCAAGCACAAGCTCGCCGCCTTCTCGCTGAGCGCGGTCATGTCCGGCGTGGCGGGTGCAATGCTGATCTTCTATCTGGGCAGCGCATCGGTCGACGTGGTGGTGGACCTCGCGATCGCAGTGCAGGTGATCATCGCGGCCGTGCTCGGCGGGCGGCGAACGATCCTCGGTTCGGTCATCGGGGCCGTGTTTCTCATCCTCGCGGGCCAGATCCTGCTGCCGCTCGGCCAGCTCAGCACCTTCGTGGTGGCGCTGATTGCACTCCTGGTAATCCTGTTCTTCCCTGACGGTCTTCTGGGGCATTTCCTCCGCGCCAGGGAACGCGCATGAGAACAGAGCGCCTCGCCGTTGCCGGACTGACGAAGCGCTTCGGCGGCCTGGTGGCGGTGAAGGACATCGCATTCGCACTGCATGACGGCGAAATCCTGGGCCTGATCGGGCCGAACGGCTCCGGCAAATCAACCGTGATAAAGCTCATCATGGGTATCGAACGGCCGACCACCGGCTCGATTACTCTCGACGGAACGGAGATTGCCGGCTGGCCCGCACATCGCATTTCCCGCGCCGGCATCGGCATCGTCTTTCAGCATTCGCGGCCCCTGCACCGGCAGACCGTGCTCGAGCACGTAAAGCTCGCCCTGTTGCCGGATTCCCTCTTGCGGCTGGCGGCCGATCCACACGTGGATGCACGCGCGCGGGCGATCGCCGGGCGCGTTGGCCTCGAGCGCGTTCTCGACCGCCATCCCGGAACCCTGCCGTTCGCCGATCTGCGCCGGCTCGAGCTTGCCAAGGCAATCGCGCGGGATCCGCCGGTGGTGCTGGTCGATGAACCCTTTGCCGGCCTCACGGCGACCGAGATCGCCGAGTTCGCCGGGCTGATACGCAGCCTGCGCGATGCCGGCCGGGCGTTGCTTCTGGTCGATCACAACGTGAAGAGTGTCGCCGCACTGGTCGATCGCGTGCTCGCCATGTATCTCGGCGCGCGCATCGCGGAGGGCAGTGCCGAGGAGGTGATGCGCGACGAAACGGTGCGCCGGGTCTATCTTGGCGGTGCGATCGAGGCCGCCGGGCGGACCGGAGTGGCGGAGGGCACGGCGGCGCCGCTGCTCGAGGTCGATGGCGTCAGCGTGCTCTACGGCAAGGCGCAGGCGCTCGATCGGGTCTCGATCGCCATCCGCGAGCGCGAATTCGTCTCGATCGTCGGTCTCAACGGCGCCGGCAAGACGAGCCTGTTCAATGCCATCTCGGGCTTCGTTGCGTACAGCGGCAGCATCCGCTTCGGGGGCAGGAATCTGGCGACCCAGAGCGCGGCGGCGATTGCCCGCAGCGGCCTCGTGCAGTGTCCGGAAACGCGTGAGCTGTTCGGCGATCTCTCGGTCAGGGAAAATCTCGAACTGGGCGGCAGCCATCTTGGCGCCACGGAGCGAGCCGAGCAGCTTCATTGGCTGCTCGACCTGTTCCCGATCCTGAGCGAGCGCGCGCACCAGCCGGCGCGCACGCTCTCGGGGGGCGAGCAGCAGATGCTGGCGATCGCACGGGCGCTGATGATGCGGCCGCGCCTTCTGATTCTCGACGAACCGACGCTCGGGCTGGCGCCGGTGATCCTTTCGCAACTCTCGAAAGCGCTCGCCCGCCTGCGCGAAACGACCGGGATCACCTTCCTGCTCGGCGAGCAGAATGTCACCTTCGCGCTGCCGCACGCGGATCGAGTCTATGTGCTGGAGCATGCGCGCATCATCTGGGAGGGCGAGCCGAAGCGCTTCGCCGAGGAAGCCGGGGCGGCGTATCTCTGAGCGGCGCCCGAATTTCCGTCTCTCTCTGGTCCTTCAGTGTCCGCGCAGGATCTGGCTCAGGAATTTCTTGAGGCGGTCGGTTGCGGGTGCGGCGAAAAGTTGCGCCGGCGCGCCGACCTCGACGATCTCCCCCTGGTCCATGAAAACCACGCGGTCCGCGACCTGGCGCGCGAAGCCCATCTCGTGGGTGACACAGACCATCGTCATGCCGCTTTCCGCAAGCTCGATCATCACGTCGAGCACCTCCTTGATCATCTCGGGGTCGAGGGCGGAGGTCGGCTCGTCGAAGAGCATGATCTTCGGCCGCATGCAGAGCGCGCGTGCGATCGCCACCCGCTGCTGCTGGCCGCCGGAGAGCTGGGTCGGATATTTGCGCGCCTGTTCGGGGATCCGGACCCGGCCAAGGAACTCCATGGCCAGTGCCTCCGCCTCCGGGCGCTTCATCCGCCGCACATGGATCGGCGCCAGCGTGCAGTTGTCGAGGATGGTCAGATGCGGGAAGAGGTTGAAGGACTGGAAGACCATGCCGACTTCACGGCGCACCGTGTCGAGCGCGCGTGCGTCATCGGAAAGCTCGGTACCGTCCACCACGATACGTCCCTTCTGATGCGCCTCGAGCCGGTTGATGCAGCGGATCATCGTTGACTTGCCGGAGCCGGAAGGCCCGCATATGACCACCCGCTCGCCGCTTGCGACCTCAAGCGAGACATCACGCAGCACGTGCAGCGCGCCAAACCACTTGTCGACGTGGTCGAGCAGGATCGCCGCCGCGGTGGCGCCGTTTGCTGTCGCGACCTTCATCCCCATGTCTCCCCGCGCCTCTGCTTTTTCTGATCACTCCCGCACCAGCCGGTCGGGAACGAAGAATCCGCCGCGGCGAAAATACTCCGCGGCACCCGGATGGAACGGCAGGAACCGGTTGAGCGCAATGTTGCGCGGCTGCATCTCGGAGGCGAGCGGCAGTTTTGCCACCAGTTCCGGCGCCCGGGCCATCACCGCCGCGGTGAGCGCATAGACCAGGCTGCGCGGCAACCGGGCGCGGCAGATTGCGAAATTGAACATCCCCGGGCATGGGATGGCGGTGGTCTGCCCGGGATATGTGCCGGGCGGAATGCGGGTCTGGGAAAGGGCGGGCAGGTCGCGGACGAGCAGTTGGATCTCGGGCGGCGAGAAGCCGAAACAGCGGATCGGCATCCCGCGTGCAAGGTCGCGGAAGGCGGGAACCGGTGGCCCGGCAGCGATCAGGCAGGCGTCAACCCTCCCGGAGCCGAGCGCGTCGGCGAGCGCGCTGTAACTATCGAAGCGAAAGCCGGCGACCTTGATTCCAAGCAGTTGCAACATGCGCGGAACGTAGGTGCCGCCCGTTCCGTATTCGGGCCCGACACCGAGCACACACCCGTCGAGCGCGGTGACGGCGCGAATCGTGCTGTGCGCCGGGGCGAAGCCGTGAAACGCGGTCTCGTACAACGGAAAGAGGGCGCGGATGGTGCGGAATTCAATTCCCCCGGTCCAGGCACCGCCGCCGGTCCAGGCCTCGTGCGCGATCCCGAGCGTCGTCATGGCGAGATCGGCGGCGCCGCGATCGAGCAGCAGGATATTCTCGTTCGGTCCGTCGGTTGCCCGGTAGAGAAGGTGGACATGCGTCGCCGCAGCAACGATCGCGCCCCAGGCAGGGCCAAAAACCGCGTAGGTACCGCCAGGGCTGCCGGTTGCCATGGTCAGCGCGGAGGGCCAGACGACCATGCTTTGCCCCGCGCGGGCCGGAGCCGCCGCGAACGACATGGCCGCGGCCGCCAGCACTTCCCGCCGACCCCTCACCCCCTCCTCCCCCTCGTGCATCCGGCACAGCACCTGGCCGCAAGGGCGCGTTTCACGCCCGGCGGCCAATCGAAGGGGCGGGAGAGTAGGCCGGCCGGCCCAAGCCCGTCCATGCGAACGGTCGAGCCCCCGTTCAGCCGTGCCCTGCCTGGCCTTTTTTCCTGCCAGCCAGCGGCAATGACCAGATTTGCTTGGCGTCGCCCGGGGCATAGAAATCTGCGAGCACCGCCGCGAGCGAAAACCCGGCGGCTTCATAAAAGCGCCGTGTTGGAGCGTAGAGCGCGCGGCCTGCCGTTTCGGCGTAAAGAATCCGCCCACCCGCTTCGGCCGCCTCGGCGGCTGCCATTTCCACCAGCCGCCGGCCGATCCCCGAGCCCTGCGCTGCGGGAAGAACGACGATCCAGTAAAGATCCCACGCGCCCAGGCTGGCCGGCACCGGACCGAAGCACGCATAGCCGAGCAGGAAGCCATGCGGCTGCTCTGCCAGCAGAAACCGGTAGCCGCTCGGCTCGCCCTCGACGAGCGCCGCGCGTGCAAGCTCTTCGGCAACGGCCATTTCGGCCTCGTTGAAGAAGCCACTGGCACGGCAGAGGCTACCGACTGCCGTGATATCATCAGCCAAAAGCCGCCGACGAACAGCAAACTTCCGAGGCGGAGGATTCGGCCGCGGCAGCGAGCGAGGGTGCACGTCAGGCGCCGAAAGCGCTGCTTCAGCAATGCGGGCGATCAGATCGCGGTATGCGATCCCGCCCTCCGCGGCTGCCGCGGCGAAGCCCGCATCGGGCGCCAGTGCCGGGTTGGCGTTCACTTCGAGGATGTACGGAACGCCCGCCGCGTCGAGGCGGAAATCGACGCGTGCATACCCGGCAACGCCGAGCGCAGCAAAGGCGCGGCGGGCGAGATTCGCCAGTTGCGATGCAAGCGCATCCTCGATGCCCGCGAAGCAGCGATGAGTCGCGGCGAACAGGGGATCGTCCGCGAGCCATTTGCCGGCATAGTCGAGAATGCGTGGCATCCCTTCGGCTACGCCGGCGGGCGGCCACGCCTTGTCGTAAACGAGTTCGGCCGGGGGCAGCACAGAGATGCCGCTCCTGTCGGCGAGCAACGAGAGGTTGAACTCACGCCCAGGCAGGAAGGCTTCCGCGAACCAGCCGGCGGGCAAGGGTTCTCGAAGTGCCGGGAACACCGAGTACTGGCCGAGCCCGAATGAGGCGTGCTCGCTTCTGTGCTTGACGATGAAGGGCCCCGGCCATCCCTCGCCAGGCCCGGGCGGCACCGGCAGTCCGGCCGTTCTCAGCGCCTGCTTCGCCGCCGGCTTGTCGGATGAAAGGGCGAGCGCGGCGAGCCGGCTTCCGGTAAACGGCAGCCCCACCCCCTCCAGCATGGCTGCTGCCGCGAGCCCGGCAGGCCCTGGAAAGGCCACGCCTGGCAGGCTCTCGACCAAGTTGAACACGAGGGCCGGCGGATTCTCCCGAAGCCGCTCCGCGGCCGGCGAAAGGTCGAGCCCGAGGGCGAGCCGTTCCACTTCCCAACCGGACTCGGCCAGCGCGGTCTCGACCGCCGTCGCCGCCGTAAGCGTATCCTGCTCGTCCGCTCCGGCCGTAGCCGGCACAAGCTGGTGCAGCAGGACGCAGCGCTTCATGCTGACGGCAGCATCCTCCCGAGCGGCCGGCCGGCGAAGATGTGGACATGGAAGTGCGGCACTTCCTGGTTGGAATCCGGCCCCATGTTGGCCAGCAACCGATAGCCCTTTGCCTCCAGCCCGAGTTGTCGCGCCACAGCGCCAACCGCACGGAAGAAGCCGGCGATTTCGTGCTCAGGGGCGGCCTGCAGGAAATCGGCGGACGAAACGTACGCCCCCTTCGGAATCACCAGCACATGCAGCGGCGCTTGCGGATTGATGTCATGAAAAGCCAGCGCATACGCGTCTTCGTACACCTTCTTGCATGGGATTTCTCCGCGCAGGATGCACGCAAAGACGTTGGTGTCGTCATAGGGGGGAAGGCCGGTCACTGCCATCAAAGGCTCTCCTGGCTCGATGCTTGCATCAAAAGAACAGCACGGCCCGATTGGCAAGGCGGGCCTCTGTCGGGCGGAACGATCGGGGTTGCGCGCGATCTCGCGCGTTCAACCGCGAAGGTATCGGACGGGCGGGAGCGCCTTATCGAGGAACGCTGCCAGCCGGCCAGCCGGCCGACCGACGAGATCGGGGCAGATCACATTTCGTACCATCCGGGCAGAGAGCGACGTTTCTGCTATGGAGGCAAATGCCCTCCGACCCGCTGCCGTTCGATCCGCATCGCTTCAGCGCCGCCGCCGCGCACTATCGCGCCGGCCGGGCTCCCTATCCCCCTCTGCTGATCCGTCGCGTCGCGGAGGCCGTGATGCCTGGCGCGGGCGGGCGCGTGCTCGATCTCGGCTGCGGCCCCGGGCAGCTTGCGATCGGGTTTGCCTATTTCGCCGATGAAGTGATCGGCCTGGACCCGGAGCCCCGGATGCTCGCCGCTGCTGCCGAGGCGGCGCTCGGCCTGACGCCCAACGTGCAATTCCGGCAAGGAAGTTCGTACGATCTCGGCCCGGATCTCGGCCGGTTCCGCCTGGCCGTGATGGGACGCAGCTTCCACTGGATGGATCGCAGCGCGACGCTCGCTCGCCTGGACGAGATGATCGAGACCGGAGGCGCCGTGGCGTTGTTCCACGACACCCATCTCGAGGTTCCGGAAAACGCCTGGCGAAAGCGGTGGCGGGAGATTACCGAGCGCTATGCCTCGGGCAATCCGTTGCGTGAACGTCGCCACTCGGAAACCTGGGTATCCCACGAGGCCGTGCTGCTGGGCTCCGTGTTCTCTCGCCTCGAGAGACTCTCGCTTGTTGCGCGGCGAGTCAGCACGACTGACAGCCTGATGGAGCGGGCGCTTTCGATGTCCAGCACCTCGCACGCGCTGATCGGTGAGCGAGCCAACGAGATGACGGCCGAGCTTTCCGCCCTGATGGCAGAGGTGGCGCCCGACGGCCAGGCGGCCGAGGTGCTCGAATGGACCGCGCTGATTGCCCGCCGCCCCTGACGGCCCGGCCTCGCTAGTGTGCCGACTCCAACACTTGATACCGTAGGATGCACCCTAGCGGTCGGCACACACCTCTTTATTTTCAGTGGCCTGCTGATCCCCTTTCGTTTGTTGCCGGCGGCAGCAAACGGCGGGGGCAGGACACTAGGTGTCGAAGCCACGTCTCCCGCATCGTCACATTTCCGTTGGCCCCGGCGAGGTCCTCTTCGCGGCAGCAACATGATCCGTCCGGCGGAAGACCGCCCGGCAGGGCGCGGCGGGGTCCGAACCAGGCTTTGAACGATGATGACTGGCCTCAGCCCAGGAGTCTATGACGCGAAGCTGGTCGACCGCAAAGAAAGAACCTGGGTCGTGTCCCGGCGCTCTGCCTGAGAGCGACCGCCCCGGGGTGAGGGATGTTTTGACAAGAATCAATGTCGCCAGGCGGTGAACAGCGCATGGATGCCGTATGGACGTTTCCCGCTCGCCCGATACCGTGAGTCCTGCGGCAGGTGCCGGCGGCTCGGCCGTCATCGAGGTGAGAGCATTGACCCGCCGCTTCGGCAACTTCGTCGCCGTGGATCGCGTAAGCTTCGGCGTCGGGCGTGGGGAGGTCTTCGGGCTGATCGGCGCCAACGGTGCCGGGAAGAGTACGGTCGTCCGGATGCTGACCACTCTACTGCCGGTTACCTCCGGCGGAGCGACGATTGCCGGCTACGATCTCGTGAGAAACCCTGGCGAGGTGCGCAGGCATATCGGCTATGTTCCACAGCTCATGTCGGCAGACGGCGACCTGACGGCCACCGAAAACCTGCTGCTCTCCGCGCGCCTCTATGGGATTCCTTTCCGAGAAATCCGTTCCCGAATCGAGCAGACGCTGGCGGCGATGGATCTTGCTCCGTTCGCGCACCGCCTGGTGAAGGCATTTTCCGGCGGCATGATCCGTCGCCTGGAAATTGCCCAGGGCCTGCTGCATTGCCCGGCCATACTCTTCCTCGATGAACCGACGGTCGGGCTCGATCCGGCGGCGCGACACGCGGTTCTCGGCCGGCTGGCGAAGCTCAGGGCCGAAACGGCGACGACCATTCTCCTCACCAGCCACTACATGGAGGAGATCGAGGAGCTGTGCGACCGGGTTGGGGTGCTCAGGGAAGGCAAGCTGGTGGCAGTTGCCTCTCCCGCCGAACTCAAGGCACGCGTCGGGCCGGCAGCGACGCTCGATGACGTTTTCGCCGCGCTGGCCGGCGAGGAAGCCAAGTCCCCGGAAATTCAGGCCTATCGCGATGTCCGTCTCTCCCGCCGGGCTGCCCGCTCGCACGGTTGATCAGTCCTCTCGAGCCTTTCGTTACTTCGAGCAGGTCTTCGGAGTTTGCGCCGCCGAGGTGCAGAAGCTCTATCATGATCCGTTCGAGCTATTGACCCGCGCCATCCAACCGGTGATCTGGCTTCTGCTCTTCGGCGAAGCGATGGCGCGAGTGCGCGGCCTCGTGACCGGAAGCATGAGCTATATCAATTTCATCTCCGCCGGGATCCTCACGCAAAGCGTGCTGTTCGTCGCCATCTTCTACGGCATCGCCGCGATCTGGGAACGCGATCTCGGCGTCCTGCACCGCTACCTCGTCAGTCCCGCCCCCCGTTCGGCCCTGGTTATCGGCAAGGCCCTTTCGGCAGGGATACGCGGGCTTTCCCAGGCTCTGGTGGTCTACATCCTCGCCGGCCTCCTGGCGGTTCCGATCAGCCTGCGAGCAGTGCACCTCGCCCTGATGGTCCTGTTCATCGTCGTTGGCGCGGCGCTTTTCGCCACTTTCTCACTGATCGTCGCCTGTCTCGTGAAGACGCGCGAGCGCTTCATGGGTATAGGCCAGATCGTGACCATGCCGCTTTTCTTCGCCAGCAATGCGATCTACCCTCTCACGATCATGCCGGCCTGGCTCAGGGTCGTGGCTCGGCTCAATCCGCTTACGTACGAGGTCGACGCCGTGCGCGCGCTGATGCTGCGCGGCGGCAGCAGCGATTTCGGTGTCGGCTCGGACTTCACGGTGCTCGCCGTTGTGTTCGCGGTGCTCGTCGGCGTTGCAGCTCGCCTCTATGGGCGGATGGGCAATTGATCGGCGGGGAGCACTGCTCCTTGCCGGTGCGCGATGACTTCAAATCGACATGCTTTGTGGGCCGATCACATCGCTCCAGCAACGGCGGCGATGGCCGCGGCTCTCACGAAGGCTTGCCTGACTGGAGAAGGCTTCGGACTCGCATTGACGGCGTCCACAGCGCAGTGACGGTATCACTGCGACCGCCGACGTCGCAGGCGAGGGCATCGACGTCATCCTGGTTCGAGGCGTCGAGATTCGACGCCGGATGGATCCGTGGCCGCGGACCCGAGGAGCGTTGCCGCCACCGCGCTCAAAGGCGCCGTGCGGCCATCGCATTCGCAGAGAAAGAAGGAAATGTAGCGATCGAGCATGCCGAGGAAGTGTTCGCGCTCGGCGGCCGTGCGGACATAGGGAGCGGCTCCCGGCAGGAGCGAGGAACTGTGATACGTGAGCATGAAGAACCGCTCGCCCTGAAGGAGGGCCGCACGGGTCAGGCGCTTCATGTCGCCCAGTTCGTGGCCCTCCGGAGAGAGCCTGATTCGCTCGATCAGGCGGAGGCGGGCGGCTGCTCCCGGAAGGTGCAGGAACCGGCCCCACCTGCTCGAGAGACGCGGGTAAAGTCGTGGCCCGAGCCCGGCCAGACGGCCAGCGAAATGAACAGAAAGTGGCAGCACCAGGATCCCTTCAACGGTCATGAACGGCCCGGCAGGCAGGCCCGTGAAGACAGGACCGGAATGTGCCGAGAAATCGGCGTACGGAACGACGCTGGTGTCGATACGGTAGCCGAGGCCGGCGAGAGTTCTTCCGGTTGCCGGCCCAACCCCGTAGCGGCCTGCCTTATAAATTATTGGCCGCTGCCCGAACCCCTCTGCGATGCAGTCCGTCAGAGCCGAGAGTTTCGAGCGCTCCAGTGCGGGGTCGAGATTGCCTGGGTAGGAGTGGAAGGCATCGATCGGCTCTCCGGCCGGCGGGTTGACCCAAGGATGGAGGTGCGCACCAACCTCGCAACGGCCGGAAGCAACAAAGCCGGCGAGCACGGCGCGGGCCTTTTCCGAGGCAGCGACCGGATAGTCGATGACATAGGTTGGTACCACGCCGTGGCGATCGAAGATCGCCTGCGCGAGCGGCTGGTAGAGAATATTTTCTGTGGACGTTGCCGCCGGATTGAAGGGCGCGGACCAGTCAAACTCCTCCTCGGTATCGATAACGGCCGTCAACGTCGGTGCCAGGTGCTCGGGCAGATAAAGACGTCGGTCCACGGCGAAGACGCCGGCAGTGCCTTGGCGGATCATTCCGGCGCGTGCTGCATGATCGCTGCCGCGAGGTCTTGCACTGCCACGGCGATTGCAGCATACGTCCGCTCGAATGTCGCAAGATCGGCGCCGTCCGGGTCCGGGATTTCGCGTCGCGCAGCCCGGCCATCGAGAAAGCTTCCGAGCATCACCGTCTTTTTTATAAGCATCGGATTGCGCGCATGGAGATCGTCCAGGTTGCGGAAATCGAAAACGACGAGGAGGATCGCATTGTCTGCGGACTCATCGGAAAGATAGGTTGAGCGGTGCGTGGTAAGATCGATACCGAGCTTTTGCGCGGCAAGAATCGCCGCCTGCGGTGAGCGGGCTCCTTCCCGTGGCAGCATCCCCGCTGACACTACGGTGAGGCCGGGAGCGCGCCCGGCAAGGTGCCGACGCAGTAACTCGGCGGCAACGGGGCTACGACAGACATTGCCCTGGCAGAGCATGACCACAGTGGCGTGTCCCCTGTGGCATCCGGTCATGATCCTACGCACCAGGCGTCGGTCGCGCCGGCCAAGCAGGAGGCGACTCCCGGGCGCGCAAAGTAACAAGCGGGACACCGCTGCTCCTCCTTCACGGTGGAACTCGAGCAGCCCCGGGTAGGGATCATCGGAAACGAGTACGTCCAGATGCTCCCGCCCGGTCAGGAGGCGGCCGAACTCGCTGCCGGCAGCAAAGAGGCGGCGGATCATTGCACGGGGGCTCGACCGCAGATCGCGCGCTTCGGCCAGGATCTGGCGTGCGTCCTGCATGAGGTTGCGGCCAAAGACCCCCGGGCGGTAGGTGACGCCTGGCGTTTCTTCGCCATCGACGAGGAGCTGGTACCAGCGGTAAGGAAAGTCGACGCCGAGGGCCACCGCGAGTGGCATCGATCCCCACGGCCGTGCATTGACTTCAAGCAGAATCCAGCGTCCCGGCGGCGGCGCCATCTTGAACTCGAACATCGCGACCCCGGTGAAGGTGATCGCCGCTATCATCCGTTCGACTGCTGTCAAAAGATCCGGAGCCAAGGGCTGGCTGACGCGGTAGAAGCCGGCGCCACCGCGCTCGCGAGCGCGTCGATGCTGGAAGGCCTGCAAGACACGGCCCCGGCTTGCCAAAATGCTGACGCCGACGCCTTGACCCACGAAGTAACCCTCCACCAGGGTCGGACTGTCTGCGATGTTGGCGAGAGCCCTGCTCAGCGCCTCCTCGCGCTCGCAGATTTCGACCCGTGCACGCGCATGAAGCGCCTCGAGCCGAAACGAGTGGCACGGTTTCAGAACGAGCGGCAACCCAAACTCAGCAATCAGCCGGACGCCATTGTCGCCTGCCGTGATGCGGCGCCCTGGCGCGACAGGTACATCGCACAACACAGCAAGCTCACGCGTCTTCGCTTTGTCGAACAGCACCTCGAGCGAGGTCGGGTCGGGAACTGCCACCCGGGTCAAGTCGGCGAAGCGATGGCGATGCAGATCAAACGGCAGGATCGACCGCTCGTCGCAAGGAATGACGAGGTCGAACGGCTCGCGGCGAAGCAGCGCGGCGACCGCTTCGCACCACTCGGTGCCGTCTCCGAGGTAGGGCGGGAGGCGGTGAAGGGCCTTAAGATAACGGGAGGTGAGGGCAGGCGAGGTGAAATCCGCCGGGGCAGCGTGCACCTCGATCCGCTTCCTGCCGAGGGAGCGCACGATTGTAAGGAAACTCCGGGTGTCGTCCCCAAAGACGAGGACGCGGCCGCGAGCTGTCAAGGTGTGAGCTCCCTGACAGCACGGCGGGTAGCCGGCACTGCACCGCGATGCGCGGCGCGCGCGACCACCCCGGTCCGGCCCTTCCGGCGAAGCCGCGGTTCTGCGGGCATAACGACTGCCTGTCCCTTTGCGCCTCCACGCTCCCATTAACCCAATCGCAGAATGCTGAATACCGTTCTCGCGCCCGGCCGATCCTAATGACCTGTCTCTGCCCGAAGCCATAACCAAGTGGTATATCCCGCCCATTTGAAGCCGGGCTTGGCACCGAGCGCCTGGAGGGCGTACCAAACAGCCTCTGGTCTTCGGCCCGAGGCGGCGAGGGTCTCGGCGACCTTCTTGACGGCGTACGCCTTATGGCGCCTGCCATGGGCACGAATCCCGGGATGGTGGGCGAACAGGGCCGCGCGATCGAGCACGCGAATCTGGAACAGTCGTCTCTCGAGCTCGGAAATTGCCGTTGTCATATTGGCCGTTCCGGCCGGATCGGGGATGTTGTGGCGCCCTATCGTAACCGGGAGGTATCGCATGAGTTGAGCCTGGTCGATCAGGCGGAGATAGAGATCGCGGTCACATTCCCAGCGGATCGTCTCGTCCATGCCGCCGATCTTCTGATAGATCGACCGCCGTACGATAAGCGTGTTCAGGTGGCAGAATCCGTGGCTCTGGAGGAGGTCGTCAACCGTGACAGTGTAGGCACCAAGGCGATCCGGTGCTTTCCCTGCCCGGGTAAGGATGTCCGGCAGGTCTTCGACCCAGATCGGGCCGGATTTCCGCTCACCCTTGAGGAACGCAGACTGGTTGGTCATAACAAGATCGGGTGCCTTCTGATCGGCTTCGATCAACGCCTGCACTCGCTCGAGGTGGCCGCTGTCTGTCCAGCAATCATCATCGTCGAGGAAACAGAGGTAGGGCCGCGTTGCCGAAGCGGCTCCGACATTGATCGCGTAGCTTTGACCGTGACCATTGAGGCGCGGGAGGAGCGTCACCGTACGAATGCTGACGCCGGCGGCTTGGCGAAGGACGACATCGTAAGCGAGCTGATGTTCGGAGGCGGATCCGTCATTGACAACGATAATCTCGATGTCGCGGAGGGACTGAGCCAGCACCGAGGCGAGGGCTTGGGCGAAAAGAGTCGGGCGGTCGCGGGTCGGCATGACGACAGAGAACACGGCAACAATGCTCCTGCCAGGTGAGGCCCGGGATCAGTCCTCGGAGGAACGATGGATGTAGGCGTCTATATGCATCTGCTCGGCAGGGGGAATCCCGCAATATTCCAGGAGGTCAGCCTGGAACGGTATCTGATTTAACCTTTCAGTGTCGACAATGCGGAACATCTCGCCAAGCTTCCGTTGCAGGACCCAGGCTTGCTCGTAATAGTGATCCCAGAACATCCCGATCGCCTCGCGCTTTGTCCTGGCAACGAACTTCGGGAAGCACTTGTCCCAAACTGGATCCTTCTGCCATCGACTTCCGTCATGATCCATCCAGAAGTTGCGCGACTCGTGGTAACGCTCACGGGTGATCAGGCTGGAGAGGCGGTCGGCAATCCGTTTCGAACGCCAGCGTTCGACCGCCGACTTGCGAATCCAGCTATTGACAGTCTGCTCGCGATCCCGGCGCAGGCAGATAAACCGAATGTTCGGGTTATGACGAGCCAGCAGCTCGACGTAAGTTAGATAGTAGAAGGCAATATCCCCAATCGTGCGCACGCGCTGCATCCTGCAGAGTTGGTCATATGCCTTTGCCACAACGCCACGCGAGAGATCGACCGTTAGCATTGCAGGGTCGCCGCCATCAAGGATGGCTTGGAATTCATCGATCGTGTTGAGAAACGGCCGAGGCGTGCCGGAGAACCGGACGGCTGAGGGATTCATTTCGTGGAAACAGAGCGAGCCCCTTTGCGCATTGAGAAGCTTGGCCAGCGAGGCTGTTCCCGACCGCCCACTGCCGAGCCCGATCACGATCATTCGCTCACTCCCGCGGCCATCCGTCCCCTCACGCCGCCCGGCGGATAACCTCGCCGTGAACGTCACTTGGGAATCCGGCCTTGGACCCTCCCCTGATCTTTGCTGCAAATCAAATTCCGAGCAGGAGTCTCTCAGCACAATCTCGTGCTTTGGATCGGGATGGCCGGCGAGGCGGACGCGGCGAGGACGACGGCGTGGCAGAGGGCCGCAGTCCGTCCAAGTGTCCTGCCCCCGCCGTTTGCTGCCGCCGGCAGCAAACGAAAGGGGACGAGCAGGCCACTGAAAATAAAGAGCAGTGTGCCGACCACTCGGGTGCATCCTACGGTATCGAGCGTTGGAGTCGGCACACTTGTTTGTTTTCAGTATTTTGGCCCTCCGCATGTCGAACCCGTTGTGGCGTCCGAGCAAGCCGCCTGACCGTCAACCACACCGCCTCCTCCGGCCTGCTCGGGCTTGCTCAAAAGAGGGGTAGCGGCTCTCCTTGCCTTGCTCACCAACGGGATCGATGAATATGGATGCTGCCTATCCCGGTCGGCGGGGCGGGCTTTTTGTGCCATGTCTCTAAATCCTCTTGCGACGGCTGCGGTAGTGCCACCCCTGGCGTTCCTGCCATTGCCCGTCCTCGGCGCTGTCATTGGCCTCCGCTGGCGCCGCACGGGATTGTTGGTGGCTGGGATAGGGGGGCTGATGCTGATACTCCTCGCGATGCCCGCGATCGGTGTCCCGTTGCTGCTTTCGCTTGAAAACGACCTGCCGCTGGCTCCGCTGGCCCGTGCTCCGCCTCAGGCGATCGTGATTCTCGGGGCCGACGTTTCCCACGGTGCCGGCACGCGGCCTTTCGGGGTGGGGCCGCTCACGCTTGAAAGGCTGGCCGCTGGCAGCACACTGTACCAGCGGACGCATCTGCCCATTCTCGTATCGGGCGGCAAACCCTACCCGGGCGCCGATCCATCTCTTGCTGGCCGGATGGCCTCCGTTCTTCGGCAGGAATTTCACATACCCGTGACCTGGGAGGAAACGAGTTCGGATAGTACGTGGCAGAACGCCGCCCTCAGCGCCCCGATACTGGCTGGGCGCGGCATTCGATCGATTTATCTCGTCACCCATGCATGGCATATGCGGAGGGCGATCTTCTGTTTCCGGCGATTCGGGCTTCTCGTCACCGCTGCGCCGGTCAGGCGCGACCGCTTTTCGTTCGACGCGTCAGAGTTCGTGCCGAGCATATCTGGCTGGGAGGATTCCTATTTCGCCTTTCACGAATGGATTGGCCTTGCCTGGTATCACCTGCGGCACTGAGGGGCTTGAGCGTTCGCAGGTTTCAGCCCATGCCGCGCTCGGCGATCTATCGGCGGCGGCGGCTCGGCTGTTTGCCGATCCGACTGAGGACCTGTTCGCGAGCCAGCTTTGGTATGCCACCCTGATCGCCCACGCCCGGCCGGAGGGTTGGGCGCCGAAGATTGTCCAATGGAGCGCGGAAGGGGTTCCCGCGGCGCTGCTACCGCTGGTTGGCAGCGAACGGCGCGGCAGCGTGCTCCAGAGCCTGACGGGGCCCTATAGTCTCACCTTCCGGCCCTTGTTCGCTCCGGGCGTTTCGCCGGTGGAGAGCGGCAGGATATTCGGACCGTTCTGTCGTCAGGCCGGCGTCGTGCGCCTCGAGGCGCTGGGTGCGGAAAGGCCTGACCTTGACGAATTCGAAGCCGGGCTTCGACGGGCCGGGCTGATCGTACTGCGATTCGATCATTTCGGAAACTGGTGCGAGCCGGTTGCAGGCACATCGTTCGGGGAATTCCTCGGGGCACGGCCGAGCGTCCTCAAGAGTACGATCCGCCGAAAGATGCACCGTGTGCTGGCCACCGGCGACTTCGCCGTGGTCACCGGTGAGCCGAATCTGTCGAGAGCTATTGAAACCTACGAGGAAGTCTACGCGCGCAGCTGGAAAACGCCGGAGCCATTTCCGAGCTTCCATTCGGCACTGATGCACGCAACGGCGCCCCTCGGCCTACTCAGGCTGGGTGTTCTGCGCCTTTCAGGCCAGGCGGCAGCAGTCCAGCTCTGGATCGTCTCCGGAGGTCGTGCCATCGTACTCAAGCTTGCGCATGATGAAACTCTTGCAGCCTTTTCGCCCGGCACCATACTGACCGCCCTCATGATCGAGCACCTGCTCGGAGAAGAGCGCCTGATGGAGCTTGATTTCGGTCGAGGCGACGATGCCTACAAGCAGCTTTGGACCACGCATCGTCGACAGCGAATCGGCTTCCTCCTCGCTGACCCGCTGCGGCCGGCTGGCCTGGCCGAGATTGGCCGTTCGCTTCTGGGTACCGCCCGGAGAAGGCTTCTGGCACCCATGGGGCGTGGGCGACATGGTGCGTAACCGTGCTGCAACCGGAGCGCAGCCAGCCGGAACAGCACGTCCGAAACGGTGGCGATAGGTATCATTGCATGCGAATCCTCTACAGCCATCGGATCCAATCCCACGATGGACAGTCGGTGCACCTCGAAGAGCTCATCACTGCATTTCGGGTCGCCGGGCACGAGGTGCTGGTTGTCGGGCCAAGATTTTATGCTCGCACCGAGCTCGGGGCCGAGAGCCGCGCGGTGGCCCTTGCGCGACGACTGCTGCCGGCTGCAGTCGCCGAGCTGGCCGAATTGGCCTACAATATTCCTGCATGGCTTGCGCTTGAGCGCGCCGCGGCTGCCTTCCGCCCCAACATCATATATGAGCGTTATAATCTCTATTACCTGGCTGGTGCCTGGCTCGCACGCCGGCGCCGTATCCTGTTCTATGTCGAGGTCAATGCGCCGCTTGCCGACGAACGTGGGCGCTTCGGAGGGCTCCGTCTCGGCCGCATCGCTCGCGGCGCGGAGCTCTTTGTATGGCGTGCGGCGGATCGCGTATTCGCTGTTTCCGGCGAGCTCAAGCAGCGCATCTCCGCCGCCGGCGTGCCGGAAGCGCGCATTGCTCTCACTCCCAATGGCGTCGTGCCGGAGCGCTTCCGTCCACAGATCAGAGAGTCTGGTTCTGACGCCGGGCGGACAGTGACCCTTGGTTTCATCGGCTTCGTCCGCCCATGGCACGGCATCGAGACCGTTATTCGTGGCTTGGCGAAGACAGCGCTGGATCTCCTGTTCGTGGTTGCGGGAGAGGGGCCGGCGCTGGAAGATCTCGAGCGACTGGCCCGGGAACTCGGCTGCGCCGGACGCGTCCGGTTCAGCGGCCTGGTCGGGCGCGAGGAGGTGCCGCAGTTGCTGGAGAGCTTCGACATCGCGCTTCAGCCGCATGCCCTTTCCTATGCGTCGCCACTCAAGCTGTTCGAATATATGGCGGCTGGCCTGGCGATCGTTGCTCCTGATCAACCCAATATCCGCGAGATCGTCGTGCACGAGGAAAGTGCGCTTCTCTTTAATCCTTCGGAGGAGGATGCGATGTGGCGGGCCATCATCCGCCTTGCCACCGACCATGCCCTCCGCGCCCGTCTCGGCAGGGCTGCGCGCGAGGTGATCCTTCGCCGGGACTTCACCTGGCGCGGAAACGCAGCGCGCGTTACGAGCATGGCCGAAGCTGATCTGTCTCGCCGCCGAGGCGCCGCGGCGACATTGAAATGACACCGAATGCCTCAGGTGGGGGACTCCTGCTTCATGTCTTCCCCAGCTTTGCAGCGGGCGGAGCGCAGATGCGTTTCGTTGCATTGGCGAACGCTTTTGGCCCCGCCTTCCGTCACGCGGTGATCGCACTGGACGGGGATTATTCCTGCCGGTTTCGCCTCTCTCCCGAGCTTGCCATCTGCTATCCGCCGTTGGCGCGGGAGGGCTTTTCGGTTGCCGGACGACTACGCCGTGCCAGGGCCCTGCTTTCCCGGCTACGGCCGGATGTGCTTGTGACCAGCAACCGGGGCACCATCGAGTGGGCGATCGCGAACATGCTACCGCTTGCACGGCACATTCATACCGAGGATGGCTTTGGTGTCGAAGAGCGGGATCGGCAACTTCGCCGCCGTGTGCTGGCCCGCAGATTGGCCCTTCGGCGAAGCGTCGTCGTGGTGCCGTCTCGCACCCTGCAAAGCATCACGCTGGACGTATGGCGCCTGCGTTCGGCGCAAGTCCGCTACATTCCGAACGGGGTCGATCTGGCCCGGTTCGCACCGTCCCCAGCGCCGCGTCGTAACGATGTTACCGTGATCGGTTGTGTCGCCGTGCTGCGACGGGAGAAGAACATCGCCCGGCTGCTCCGGGCCGCCAAACACGTTGCCGCCACTTGGCCGCTTCGGGTCGTCATTGCCGGCGACGGACCGGAGCGTCCCGCGCTCCAGGCCCTTGCTGCAGAACTTGCCCTCGACATCGAGTTCCTGGGCGATCTTGCCGACCCGGCGCCGATTTATCGCCGCTTCGATGTTTTTGCGCTGGCTTCGGACACCGAGCAGATGCCGCTCTCGGTTTTGGAAGCGATGGCCTCGGGCCTGGCGGTCGTCTCCACCGATGTCGGCGACATCGGAACCATGGTCGCGCCGGAGAACAGGCCGTTGGTTGCGGGGCACGATGCCGATGCGCTGGCACGGTCGCTCTGCAACCTGCTGGAAGCGCCTGAATGGCGCCTCTCGCTCGGGGTTGCGAACCGGCGTCGCGCGGAACGAGAATTTGACCAGCAACTCATGTTTCGGCGCTATCGAGCGCTACTGGATGCGAGCAACAAGGAGACGACGGAGACGTGAGCACGTTCCTGGTGACCGGTGGAGCAGGATTCATCGGATCGCATCTGTGCGATGCGTTGGATGCGGCAGGACATGATGTGCGGGTACTCGATGATCTCTCGACCGGGCGGCGCGAGAATCTGCCGCCGAGGGCGACGCTGATCGAGGGCAGCGCCGCCGATCGAGCCCTCCTCGGCGACGTACTCGAGGGGGTGGCGGGGTGCTTTCATCTGGCTGCGATCGCGTCCGTAGAGCGTGGCACCAGGGAGTGGCTTTGCACCCATCAGACCAACCTTGGCGCGACCGTAGCCCTCTTCGAAGCCGTTGCTGCGCTGCATCGGCCCGTTCCGGTCGTGTACGCTTCTTCGGCTGCCGTTTACGGTGAACCAACTCTTCTGCCGATCACGGAGGATGCGCCAAAACGGCCGCTTTCCGCATATGGCGCCGACAAGTATGGTAGCGAGCTGCATGCTCGCGTGGCCACGCACGTACACGGGATACCCACGGTGGGAGTGCGTTTCTTCAATATCTATGGTCCGAGACAGGATCCACACTCGCCCTATTCCGGCGTCATCGCGATCTTTGCGGAACGGCTCATCAAACGTCAGCCGATCACGATCTTTGGCGACGGCGCGCAAACTCGGGACTTTGTCTTCGTCTCCGATGCAGTCCGCGCTCTCGTTGCGGCGATGATACTTTGCCCGCCTGGCGCGCCCGTCTTCAATGTATGCACAGGAGAGTCAGTCTCCATCCTGGAGCTGGCAGGTTGCCTTGGATCCATCGTCGGGACCAGACCCGTCATCCACTACGGTCCGGGGCGCACGGGCGAGATCCGCCATTCGACGGGCGCACCGGGCGCGGCCCGGCGCGCGCTTGGGCTTGACCCGCCGATTGCGATCCGCGAGGGCCTGGCACGGCTGCTGGCCGGCCGAGTGAGCGCATGAGGCTGGTCGGTCCGACGGTGGCCAGCACCCGGACTATCAGCGAGAGAACCCCGATGAAACCGGCTCCGCCGGCCGGCAGAACGGTCCCCCGCCATGAGCGGCACAAGCGATGGTCTTCTGGAGCGAGTGTTTGGTGACGAAAGCGCACCGGCTGTTCGCTGCCCGGCTGACCGAGGGTGAAGCGATGAGCGATCTCTGCCGGGAGTTCGATATCTCGCGGAAGACCGGCACCTGATTTTCAACCGTTAGTCGTTATATGGAAGCAAGGCGCGGCGGCGGTCGACGACCGCTCCCACCGGCCGGCACTGGCCACCTCCCCGAGCCCGCCCACCCGCTGCGCGGCCCCGGAGCACTCGTCAGCCATGTCTTGGGTATGAACCGGTGCTCATCTGTCCGCCTGGATGCCTCCGAGACGTGACCGGACGCCAGGACACAAACCTTGGATGGCGACATCGTGAACGGGTGCAGGAACCTCAGAGCGGAGAAATCTGCTAAGAGCGTTCAAATGTGTGGTCTTACGGGAATCTTCCGCTCTCGGAATCGGGGCGGGCGGGCGAATCTCGAGCCCGTTTCGACCGATCTTCTTCGCCGCATGACCGAAGCCATTGCCCACCGTGGTCCGGATGGCGAGGGGTACCATTTCGAGCCCGGTCTTGGCCTCGGATTTCGTCGCCTGGCGATCATCGATGTGGCCGGTGGACGCCAGCCTATGCAGAACGAGGATGGCTCGGTCGTCCTCGTCTGCAATGGCGAGATCTACAACTTTTCGTCGCTCCGCCGTGAATTGGAGGCACTTGGACACAGTTTTGCCACTCATTGCGATATCGAGACAGTGATTCATGCCTGGGAAAGCTGGGGAATCGGCGCACTCAATCAGCTTACCGGGATGTATGCATTCGCGTTGTGGGATCGCCGGCAGGGTCGGCTGCTGCTGGTGCGTGACCGACTGGGTGAGAAGCCGCTTTATTATGCAACTGCTCCCGACGGATCCTTGGTTTTTGGGTCCGAAGTGCGCGCACTGGCGCCGGTCCCGGGCCTGCTCGATCGTCTCGATGCAACGGCGATCGAGGATTTCTTTGCCTACGGTTATGTACCGGACCCGGGCTCGATCTTCGCGGGCGTTCGGAAACTGCCTGCAGGCCACTATCTGCTAATCGAGGACGGCCGGCCGGTGCCGGAGCCCGTCCGGTATTGGAATGCGGCGCCAGGAGGAGAGGTTCCGGCCGGAGGTGATTCTGCCGCCCTGTTACGCACGCGCCTTTCTTCCACGGTGGGTGCGCGGATGGTGGCGGATGTCCCTCTCGGCGCGTTCCTTTCCGGCGGCATCGATTCGAGCGCCGTGGTGGCGTTCGCTGCGCTCCAGCATGGCAGTCCGCTCGATACCTTCACGGTCGGCTTTCCCGGTGCGGAGGACGAACGCGGCCCCGCGGGATTGATCGCCGCGCGCTATGGAGCGCTGCATCACACGGCGGTCTCCGAGCCAGCAGACATTATCGCAGCTGCCGGGAATCTGGCGACGATCTTCGGAGAGCCGTTCGGCGATCTCTCAGCGGTACCGACCTTCGCAGTGTCGGCGCTCGCACGCCGTCATGTCACGGTCGCGCTTTCCGGGGATGGCGGCGACGAGGTATTCGGCGGCTACCGCCGCTATCGGTGGCACTGCCTCGGCGAGGCGGTACGCCGACACTTGCCGGCCGCCATTCGCAGGCCCACGTTGCGGACGTTGGCGAGGCTTTATCCCAAGCTCGACACTGCACCGCGCTGGTTACGCGCAAAGAGCACATTGACGGAACTGGGTCTCGACTCCGCACTGGGATATGCACGCATGGTGTCCCATGTACGAGACGAGAGCCGGCGTGGACTCTTCTCCGCGACTCTTTGCGAATGCCTCGACGGATATGATCCGGCCGCGCGCATTACTGCGCTTGTCGACCAGTACGGCGACGCATCGCCGCTGCAGCAGGCGCAGCACATTGACCTGACGACCTATCTGCCAGGCGACATTCTGGTGAAGGTCGACCGTACCAGCATGGCGAACAGCCTGGAGGTTCGTGCACCGTTCCTCGATCATGACCTGGCCGCATGGGGCCTGGGCCTGCCGGCGTCGCTCAAGCGTCGCGGGAACGCGGGCAAGATTGTATTGAAAGAAGCGATGGCGCCGCTTCTGCCGAGCGAGATCGTCAGTCGGAGTAAACAGGGATTTTCGGTTTCCCTTGCCACCCAACTACGTCGCGAACGGCCGCGGCTGGAGGCTCATTTACTCGGACGTCCGATGCTGGAGAGCGGACTCTTCAATCGGTCGGCGCTGGTGCGGCTGATAGAGGAGCATGTCGATGGTCGCTGCGACCGCAGCCAGCCGCTCTGGCTGCTGCTGGTCTTTGCGGGATTCCTCGCCCACCGACAGGCCGGTGTAGAGCGGATCAATCCGGTCATGCGTGTGTCGGAGCCACACCTGGCATCGATGTGAAATGGCATGGGGCGCCGGAGTCCGCCCTGATCCGAACTTCCTTCCTGCCATTACCGTCGAACGACTGACAGCTTTACCGAAAAGGAAATTCGGACAAGGCGGGGCTGCGCTATCCGATTCTTCCCTACAGCACCGGCAACGATCCGGGTGCGGGGCTGGCCAGGAGCTACGGAATCACCTGATCGGGCCGCCGTATCAGGGTTTACGCCTGGCCGGCCTGGCCGGCTTCGGTTCGGCCACCGCGGCAAAGAACTGCCGCGCCATCGCCTCATAGACCGGCACCGGGCAG
>JASHOF010000160.1 GCA_030041255.1 Acetobacteraceae bacterium | reverse complement strand
GCCGCTTCAGGCGCCACGAGCCGGCCGGCCGCCGCCGTCTCCGCCGGCGACGCCTGTTCCGGGATGGCGGCAGGCGCGCCCGACGGCGCGCCCAGAGGCGGCTCGTGCGCAACGGCCGCCGCGGCCGGATCGGGATCGGAAACCATCATCGAGTCATCCAGCACCAGAACCTCTTCACGCCGCTCCGGCGGCGCAGCGGGCGTTCCTTCTTCGTTCAAAATCCGACGGATCGAGGCCAGGATATCCTCCATGGTCGGATCGGCAGCCGCCCCTGCGGGCAAGCTGCCGGCCGGGTCTGCCAGCTTTGGCGCGACCGGCTTGGAGGGTCCGCTCATCTCAGCACCTTACTGCTTCGCACCGGCTGGCACGGGTGGCAGCGGCAAGCCTTCCGGTGTCGTGTCGTTTGTCAGCGCCGGGCCGCCGACCCCGATCCAGGCGTCGCGCACCGAACGGTAATACGCATTCTCGTCATAGTACGGGACCGGCAGCTTCAGGTCGCGTGCCGTCAACCGCCCGATCGCCGATGCCACATCGTAGGAAGCGGTGATGAGGCTGGCCAGGTTCTGCACCAGGGTGGTCGCCGAGTTGAGGAGATTCTGTTGCACGGTCAATACATCGAGCGTAGTCGCCGTGCCGACGATCGCCTCGCGTTCGGTTCCCTCGAGGGCAATCCGGTTGGCGGCCACGGCGGCCCGTGCACTGACGATCGCCGCCTGCGCGGCAATCAGCGTCTGCCAGGCCTGCGAGGCCTCCTGGACAGCGGAGCGGCGCGCATTGTCCAGGGTCTGCACGGCCTTGTCCTGATCCTGCTTGGCCTGCCGTACGGTCGCGTACTCCCCCCCGCCCTGATAGAGCGGCACAGAGAGATTGACCGTCGCCGCCCAGCCGCCGAGGCGCGAATCCGGCAGGGTCGGGTTGGTCTCCTGGAAGGCGGTCCCCTGCACGTTCACCGTCGGCATCAGCGCCGAAAAGGCAATATCCACACCATTCTTCGCCGCCGCCACATTGAAGAGCGCGTTGATGACGGTCGGGTTGTTCGCCGCCGCCGCCGCGTCGGCCGCCTCGGCTGAATTCACCGGCAACGCCAGCGGCTGCGGATTTGCCAGCTTGTCCGCCGCCGCCTGTCCGATCGTCTGGAGGTAGGTCGCGAGAGCGGTCTCGAGATTCCCCTTGGCCGTTTCGAGCTGCGACTGGCCCAATGCGAGCGCCGCCTGCGCCTGCGCGACATCGGTCTGCGTCAATTCACCGACCCGGAAGCGATCCTCGCTCGACTCCAACTGCTGCTGGAGCACGGTCACGTTGCTCTGGTTCACGGCGACCAGGGCGCGGTTCTCGATCACGCCCACGTAGGCGGAAACGACGCTGCCGAACACCGACTCCTCGGTTGCAATCAACTGCGCCCGCTCCGCCCGCAGAAGGTTTTGCGCCTGATTGTAGCTGGCCCGGGTCTTGCCGCCCTGGAAGATCGGCTGCGTGACCGTCGCCTGCCCGGACATCGTGTCGCGATCGAGGTTGGTAATGAGCGCACCGCCAGGCGAGAAGAGCGTCGGCGTGTTGAGGGTCCGCTGGCTCCCGCCCGTGTATCCCACGCTGCCGCTCAGCACCACTGTCGGGCGCCAGCCACTCAGCGCCTTCGGCACACCCTCCGCCACCGAGTTCAGGTTCGCCCGCTCGGCCAGCAACTGGGGATTGGTCTGGTAGGCCGCGACCAGAGCCTGGTCGAGCGTGACAGGCTGCGCGCCCGCCGCCGGAATCCCGAACGCCCATACGACCCCGAACGCCAGCCCGCATCGCAGCACCATGCTAGCCATCTCCGTTGCGATCCTCCCTCGTCGCCAGGCCGCTCACATTTCCCTCCTTTCCCGAGAAGGCTTCGATACGGCCATGGGCGTTCGCCGCACTGGGGCCCGAACGTCGCCAACGTCGTACCAGCTTTCGCCGGGATCTGATACCCGCCGTCTGGCCCCTCTCCTGCTGCCCATTCCCGATCCCCGCATTCCCAGAGACATGCCCGCTAGTGCCCACTTCTGTCGTTGAGTGATTCACCCTCCCCCAAGGCCCTCACCCTACCCCTCTCCCAAAGGGAGAGGGAAAAGATGGCGATCGGACGCAGGGGATATGTGTCACTCAAGTTCGATTCGGGGTACTAGAAGCTGAAGAGCGGAGCGGGGATGAGTGACGGCAACAGCGCTGTCGCGCAATCGAACGCGCTGCTCAGCGCCAGGCCGCCGGCGGTTGGGCAACCGAGAACCGCCTGCCCGCTGCCAGGCCGCGGCGCCAGCACCGTCACCAGCCGTCCGCCATCCTGGTTCAACTGCCCGACGATGGCCGGCGGGATCTCCTGCACCGCCCCTTCGATCAGCACGATGTGCCACGGTGCCCCGGCCGGCCAGCCGGCGGCGAGTGGCCCGGCCACGATGGCAACCGAGGGGCTGGTCGCCGGCAGCACCGAACGCGCGATCGCCAGCAAGCGCCGATCTTCTTCGAGCGCCGTGACGGCGGCCCCACATTCCGCCAGCACCGCCGCCCCGTAGCCCGTTCCCGCGGCCACCACCAGCGCCCGCTCACCCTTGATCGGCCGGGCAAGCTGCACCAGCCGGGCCAGCTCCATCGGTGCCATCAGCACCCGTCCCGCGCAGAGCGGCACGGCGGCATCGGAGTAGGCGACGGCCGCGCATTCGGGCGGAACGAACCGCTCGCGCGGCAGCGTGCTCATGGCCGCCAAAATCCGAGGATCGCTCACCAGGTTCGGACGAACCTGGCTCTCGACCATGTGCATGCGGGCGAGCGCAAAGTCGAACGCGTTCTGATCCATGGGACCCAGGCAAAGCGACTGACAGAAGCGGGCGATCCATTTCATAAACGCCTCGCCGCCTGCCCGCCACCCTCTCATTCCGGTCGGCCGGTCTTGACCAGCCGCAAAGCCGCAGCCGATAACGGCATCCCTCGCCCGCCGGTCCGGTGGCAGAGTGGTCATGCAGCGGACTGCAAATCCGCGTACGTCGGTTCGATTCCGGCCCGGACCTTGCAGCCTGGCTGCCCGGACCTGCTGGAGAATGCCCCCGGCACCGTGGCAAGTCTCTCCTCGTGCGCTGTCTGCTCCGGCTCCTCGCTCTCATCGCCCTGGTCCTGCTCTGCGCAGGCGTCCCGGCTGCCGGCCCCAAGCCTTACACTGTCGCCCTGGCACCCACGGGCAATGCCAGGCTCGACCAGGCCCTCGCCGCCAGCTCCACTCTCGCGAGCCTCCGGAAGGCCCCTCCCATCGGCACCTTCGCCTTGATCGGCCGCGCCCGCAACGACGAGGCCCGATTCCGGACCGTGCTCGAAAGCTTCGGTTACTACGATCCGCAAGTGACCATCATCATCGCCGGGCAGCGCCTCGATAACCCCGCCCTGCCAACGCTCCTGGCCGGACTGCCTGCCCAGCCGCCGCTCACCATCAGCATCTCGTTCCGCCCCGGACCCCTGTTCCATCTCGGCCGGGTCGAGATCGTCGGCACGGTTCCGGAGCAAGCGCGGGAAGCGTTCCACCTTGTCCCGGGCCAGCCGGCCCGCGCCGCCGACGTGCTGGCTGCCGGCACGCGGCTCCTCGATGCGCTCAGGGCCGAAGGCTACGGGCTGGCCAAGGTCTCCGAGCCGCTCGCGATCCTGAATCCGGCAAGCCGCACGCTCGATGTGACCTTCACTGTCGATCCGGGACCGCGCGTCGATCTCGGGCCGATCAGCATCAGCGGGCTTCGGACCGTGAACGAGTCCTACGTCCGCCGCCGCCTCACGATCCACCCCGGCGAACCATTCAGCCCGGCCGCCCTCGCTAAGGCACGCGCAAACCTGGCCGAACTTCCCATCTTCTCTTCCGTCAGCATCCAGCCGGCCACGACAACCGATGCCGAAAACCGCCTTCCCGTCAGCGTCGTCCTGGGCGAGCGGAAGCTGCACGTGGTAAGCCTCGGCGCCTCCTATTCGACCGATCTCGGGGTCGGGCTCAGCGCCTCATGGGAGGATCGCAACCTGTTCGGCAATGCCGAGGATCTCAAGCTTTCGGCCGCCACCATGCTCGGCGGCACCGCGATCACCGGGCCCGGCTACGAGGTGAACGCAACCTTCACCAAGCCCGACTTCCTCGCCCCCGACCA
>JASHOF010000159.1 GCA_030041255.1 Acetobacteraceae bacterium | reverse complement strand
CTCGATCTCTTTCGTTACTCAGTGGCCTTCCCTTGAGCCGTGGTGGTTGCGCCGGCTAGGTGTCAACCTCGTTAGCAAACCGGAGTTCAAGCAATATACGCCGCAGGACGATCCGAGGTTCCGGAAAGCCTAGTGTGCCGACTCCAACGCTTGATACCGTAGAATGCACCCTAGCGGTCGGCACACACCTCTTTATTTTCAGTGGCCTGCTGATCCCCTTTCGTTTGCTGCCGCCGGCAGCAAACGTCGGGGCAGGACACTAGAAGGCACACATGGCGTATCCCTGATGGAGACGAGGCTCCATTCGAGGTCATCCCTGGTGGGTCGCGGCGAGTAAGTTGCAGGCCATGGACGGTATTATAGCGAACATTGTCTATCAGTTTGCTGTAAATTGGGCCTTCCTTGCTCTTGCTGCTCTTGGCCTGATTGTCATTCTGGGTATGATTGACATTATTAACCTCGCGCATGGCGAGTTCATTATGTTGGGGGCGTACACTACGGCACTCCTGGTCCACGCGGGGGTGCCTTTCTTCTTGACGATCCCGCTTGCTATGGTCGCGGTCGGACTCTTCGGTGTACTCACGGAGCGGCTGATTATTCGCCGTTTCTACGATAATAAATTGATAGCGCTTGTTGCTACCTTTGGTCTGAGCCTCATATTGAGCCAGGGCGTCTTTCTCATTCTGGGACCGTTTCTTCCCGCCGTGCGGATGCCGTTCGGTGGGTTTAAGTACGGTGGATATTCCTTCTCCACGTACTACTCCATTTTGCCGATTGTCGCGCTGTGCGCCATGGCGGCCATGTGGTTGCTATTTTACAAGACGCGACTGGGCATCGAAATGCGAGCCACTATGCAAAATCCGGAGATGGCTCGCGCCCTTGGTGTCCGCACCTCTCGCATTTATGCGATCACGTTTGGAGTCGGTTCGGCGCTCGCGGGACTAACTGGGGCCGTTTATGCTCCGACAACAAGTATTGTGCCATTATTTGGCGCGGAGTTCATTGCGCCTGCCTTCATCGTGGTAGTCATCGGCGGCGGGATGGACCCGTTGCTTGGCACTGCGACCAGCGCCTTCTTCCTCGCCGTCGTTTCGACTCCTCTGTCCTACACTGTCAGCGACTTTGCGGGACGAATCGGGTTGCTGACCGCTGCGCTGGTTATCATGCGTATTCTACCCAAGGGTTTCTCGTACTATCTTCATCGCCCGATGCGATCACTTCGTGCGCTGGCTGGAATGCGGATGTGAGCAAGGTTGGCTTGCTGATGCCGGGCGTAGCCGATCGACCGGAAGGCCTGCGTGAGCTGCGACTCCATGGACGCCTGACCTTCTTCAACGGTCCGGTATACTGGGTAGTCGTGGCCGTGGTGGTGGCGTTCGCCCTGGCACTTCCATCGTTCGGCTCGACCTTTCTTATCTCGAACCTGACCAGCTTCTATCTTAACCTCCCGTTGACCCTGGGTCTCGCATTGCTCTGGGGCTACGCCGGTATCCTGAGTTTTGGCCAGATGGCTTTCTTCAGCATCGCTGGCTATAGCTACGCTGTGTTGGCTATCAACTTCGGTGGCGGGAGTTGGACGCTTCTCGCCGCGACGCTCGCGGTAGCCGTAGGCATGGTCGTTGCCGCTGCTTTTGGCTACTTCGTGTTCTTTGGCCGCGTGAGCGGTTTGATTGCTCCCGTCCTTACCTTTGTCCTGACCCTGATTCTTGAGACGTTCCTCGGGCAGACAGCAGGACCCGAATGGAAAATCGGAAGTGCTCCGCTCGGTGGGTACAATGGGATGACGAATATACCGTCCGTCGAGATAGCCGGAATGACGTTTAACGGACTCACGGCGCCTCTCTACTATCTCGTCGTGCTCATCAGCCTCGCTATCTTTCTCGGCATGCGGGTCGTTGCCAATCGCCGGGTTGGCCATGTCCTTGCCGCGATCCAGATCGATGTCGAGCGCTGCGAGTTGCTCGGGCATGATGTTCGTATCTACCAGCTTTGGGTCTTCGTGATCGCTGCCGGTGCAGCATCGTTGAGTGGCGTCCTTTATGTGTCCTGGGGCAACTACATTACACCCGCAAACGCCGGAATGCTTGCCGCCACCCTGCCTGTACTTTGGGTGGCGGTTGGTGGACGGGCTAGCTTTACTGCGGTGGTGCTTTCGACCGTCGGCTTGCAGTTCGCATCGAATTGGCTCGCTGCCTTTGGCGGTCAGTATTCGTTGCTCCTGATGGGTGCGCTCCTCCTTCTGACTATGATGTTCGCACCTGGCGGATTGGTGGTTGGCTTGATTGGTGCCCTTCGTGCTCGATTCTCCTAGCAGTGCCTTGCGCAGGCATATCCTTACCGTCTCCAATCTCTCGAAGTCATTCGGAGGTGTCCGGGCTGTCAGCGATGTCAGCCTCTCGCTCGAAGAAGGCGAGCTCCGTTGTCTGATCGGCCCAAATGGGGCAGGGAAGTCCACCCTGTTTCGGCTGATTATGGGGCTTGAAAAAGCGGACTCCGGCTTGGTCAGTCTCAGAGACCGGGAGATCAGTCAACTACAACCCTTTCAGCGTGTGCGCCTCGGATTGAGTATGAAATACCAGACAACCCGCGTGTTCCGTACCCTCACGGTCGCGCAAAATGTCGTGATTGCGGTTTCACCTGGCACCAAACGTCAGGAGCTGATCTGGTGGAGCCTCAATATGTTCGGGTTGGATGCGTTACTGGGTGCGAAGGCGGGTACACTGAGCTATGCACAACAACACTGGCTCGAGGTCTGTATGGCTCTCGGAACCAATCCTTGCATGGTCCTGATGGACGAGCCAACGGCAGGCATGACCCCGGATGAGACCGCAATAACCGCACGTTTCGCTCGCGCGGTGTGTGCTCGCGGTGTCAGCATTCTGGTGATCGAGCACGATATGAGCTTCGTCCGCGAGATTGATAGCGGGATTACCGTGCTGCACCAGGGTAGTGTCTTCCGGGAAGGGTCGGTCCGGCAGATTGAACGTGACCCCGAGGTGCAGCGCATCTACTTGGGTGAAGAGAATGTCGGAAGCTCTGTTTGAGGTGCATGAGCTTCGGGCGGGATATGCTGGGGGAGACATTGTACAAGGTGTTTCTTTTACGGTCGCCGCGGGTGAGACGGTTGCCATTATCGGTAGGAACGGCGTTGGCAAGACCACACTGATGCGAGCGCTCATTGGCGCACTCCGTACCCGCAACGGCTCGATCAGATTCCGCGGCCGCGAGATCTCGCGGCTCGCTGCTGAAGACCGTGCACGGATGGGTGTCGGGTATGTGCCTCAGGGCAGACAAATCTTCCGCGACCTCACGGTAGGGGAGAATTTGCGACTAGGGGAACGGATCAATACTTCAGAACCGAACAACTACAAGCTTGTCTTTGAGCTGTTCCCGCGGCTCCGCGAGCGGTTCAGGCAGAAGGGTGGAACCTTGAGCGGCGGCGAGCAGCAAGCACTTGCGCTTGGCCGCGCTCTGGTCGGTCAACCGGAATTGCTTTTGTTGGACGAGCCCTCGGAGGGCATCCAACCAAGCATTATTTCAGAGATTGGGATGTCGCTCCGCCACCTCAATCTCGATCTCGGCCTGACTATCGTATGCGTCGAACAGAACGTGGGGCTTATCCAAAGTATTGCCCATCGCGGGTACGTACTGGACAAAGGCCGAATCGTTGCTGCGCTGGCGAGAGAGAGCCTCTCTGACCGCCAGCAAATGGTTCGTTATCTCTCAATCTAGTACCCCCTTTTCTTCTTGGGTGAGTCATGATTCAAGATCGGGATGATACCCAAAGCGAGAGAAGTGCGGCTGAAGCCGAAGGTACGGAAGGTACTTGAAGCGCGCTGCCGGTCTGCCCTCACGGTGCAGCGCGATGTCAGGCGGGCGCGGATCGTCTTGCTGGCAAGTGCGGGGCGCAGCACCCGGTCGATTGCCGAGGAGGTCGGTGTCCAGCCGGTGGTGGTCAGCCAGTGGCGGCGGCGCTTTGCCGAGGAGGGTCTGGAAGGGCTTAAGGATCGTCCGCGTGGGGCGCCGCCGCGGCTCTACGGGGTGACGACGAACCGGCGCATTCTGGCGCTTTTGGATAAGCCGTCTCCCCAGGGCTATGCCCGTTGGACAGGAGGGCTGCTGGCCAAGGCGCTGGGTGATGTCGATGTCCAGTATGTCTGGCGCTTCTTGCGTGAACACCAGATCGACCTGGCCGCCCGCAAGTCCTGGTGCGAGAGCAACGATCCGGAGTTCGCGGCGAAGGCCGCCGATGTCGTCGGCCTCTATGTCGATCCGCCAGCCAAGGCGATCGTGCTCTGTGTCGACGAGAAGCCCTCGATCCAGGCCTTGGAGCGGGCACAAGGCTATCTGAAGCTGCCCAACGGGCGAGCCTTGACTGGTCGGAGCCATGACGACAAGCGGCACGGCACGACCACATTGTTCGCCGCCCTCGAGGTCGCCACCGGCAAAGTGATGGCGGAACATTCAAAGCACCGTCGTCGGGTTGAGTTCCTCGGCTTCATGAGCCGCGTCGCGGCCGCCTACCCGAAGCGCGAGCTGCACGTCGTGCTCGACAACCTCAACACCCACAAGAAGAATGAGCGCTGGCTCCAGCGACACCCGAACGTGCATTTCCATTTCATCCCGACCCGGTCGTCTTGGCTCAATCAGGTCGAGACCTGGTTTTCCATCCTCGAGCGGCAGTCACTGACCGGCGCTTCGTTCGCCGCCCTCGGCCAGTTACAGGAGCACATCGATGCCTTCATCGCCGCCTACAACCACACCGCCCAGCCGTTCGCCTGGACCAAGAAAAAGGCCCATCAGCGGCGGTTCAAGAACCGCCGTATCAGCCAAGTATGATTCCGGGTACTAGTCGGCCGTCCGGGGCGCGCGCATGCCTGATGGGGCGGCGGGTGCCGGTGCGGTCACTGGCGGTGCGTTCATTGGCGGCTGGGCGCCGCCCCCGGCATGCCGCGACCCGGAATGCGATGGCGGAAGCGCAGCGCCTCCGCCACGTGCAGGCGCTCCACCGTTTCTGATCGAGCGAGATCGGCGATCGTGCGCGCAACGCGGATCACGCGGGTGTAGCCGCGCGCGGAAAAGCCCAATCGCTCGGCCGCCTCTTCGACGAAACGCCGCGCCTCGGCGGAGATCGCGACCTTCTCTGGGTCCGCCGCGGCATTGAGGCGCCCCGCCTCTCCGGTGCGCGCAAGCTGCCGCTCGCGCGCCGCCGCCACGCGCGCGGCGACCAGGCTGCTCGCCTCGCCGGGCGCGGCGCGGGAGAGCACCGAGGGGGCGACCGGCTGCACCTCAACGGTCAGATCGATCCGATCAAGCAACGGCCCGCTGATCCTCGTCTGGTATTCCTCCCCGCAGCGTGGCGCGCGCCCGCATTCCCGCCCGCCATCACCGAGATAGCCGCAGCGGCACGGGTTCATCGCCGCGACAAGCTGAAAGCGCGCCGGGTAGGTGACGTGCGCCGCCGCCCGCGCCACGGTGGTGCGCCCGGTTTCCATCGGCTGGCGGAGCGCATCCAGCGCCTGGCGCGGAAATTCGGGAAGCTCGTCGAGAAAGAGCACGCCGTGGTGGGCGAGGCTGATCTCCCCCGGCAGCGCCCGGTTGCCGCCGCCGGTGAGAGCCGCCTGGCTTGCCGAATGGTGCGGTTCGCGAAAGGGCGGGCGCATCACCAGCCGCCCTCCTTCCAGCATGCGCGCCAGGCTGTGGATCATGCTCACTTCGAGCGCCTGCTCCGCGGCAAGGCTGGGGAGCAGGCCAGGCAGCCTGGCCGCCAGCATCGACTTGCCGGCCCCCGGCGGGCCGATCAGCAGCAGATTATGTCCGCCGGCGGCGGCGATCTCGAGGGCGCGGCGCGCCGTCTCCATGCCCTTGACCTCCGCCAGGTCGGGCGATGCGGCCACTTCCTGCACGCCCGGCGGCGCGGGCGCGGCGAGCGTCTGCGTCCCCTTGAAATGATTGACGATCGAAATGAGATCGGGCGCGGCGAGCACGTCGATCCGTCCCGCCCAGGCTGCCTCGCCGCCCTGTGCGGCCGGGCAGACCAACCCGAGATCCTGCGCCGAGGCGCCGATCGCGGCGGGCAGAACACCGCCGACCGGAGCGATCGTTCCGTCGAGCGAGAGTTCGCCAAGGGCGGCATAGCCTGCGACCTCCTCGATCGGCAGCACACCCATTGCCGACAGCAGCGCGAGCGCGATCGGCAGGTCGAAATGGCTGCCTTCCTTGAGCAGATCCGCCGGCGCGAGATTGACCAGCACGCGCCGCGGCGGCACGGCGAGCCCCATCGCGGTCAAGGCGGCGCGCACCCTCTCGCGCGCCTCGCCCACTGCCTTGTCGGCGAGGCCGACCACGAGGAAGGCGGGCAGGCCCGAGGAGATTTGCACCTGCACCTCGACCGGCACTGCCTCAATGCCGACGAAGGCGAAGGAGTGGACGCGGGCGAGCGTGCTGGCGAGGAAGCCTATCTCGGGATCCGGTGGCCCGATCATCACGCGCGGTCAGAAAGCGAGACGCGTCCGCGCGCTCGTAATGGCTGTTGGCGATACGTGATTTGCTCTCCCCGACCCTCACCCCCAACCCCTCTCCCAGAGGGAGAGGGGAAGAGAGAGAAGACCCCTCTCCCAGAGGGAGAGGGGAAGAGAGAGGAGACCCCTCTCCGGGACTCCAGCAAAGTCCTGGGACTTTGCCGGGAGCCCGGCCCAGAAGGAGAGGGCACGGTATGGCGGGGTGCGGTCAGTGAGCCAGGCATGGGCGAAAGCCGGTACTAGCTGATGCCGTAGCGATGCAGCCAGGCGAGCATCCGCTGCCAGCCGTCTTCGGCATCCGCCTTGCGATAGCTCGGCCGATAGTCGGCATGAAACCCGTGCGGCGCATCGGGATAGACGATGATCTCGACGGTCTTGCCGGCCGCCTTCGCGCGCGCCTTCGCCTCGGCGATCTCGGCCGGCGTGCTGGAAGAATCCTGCCCTGCATAAAGGCCGAGCAGAGGGCATTGGATTTTCCCGGCGACGTCGAGCGCGGTTTCGGGCTGGATCGGTGTGCGCGGCCCGTCGAGCGGGCCATACCAGGCGACGGCGGCGCGCAGCGTAAGGTCGGGGTGCGCAGCCAGCGCGGCATAGAGCCAGACATCCCGCCCGCCACGGCAGAAGCCGATGACGGCGAGCTTTCCCCGATCGCCGCCGTGGCCGGCGGCCCATGCCGCCGCGGCGTCGAGATCGGCGGTCACCGAGGAATCCGGTGTCTTCGCGGTCACCTCCTGGACGATCTGCTGCACGCTGGTCATTTTCGCGAGATCCGGGAACCGCCAGTAGAGTTCCGGTGCGATCCCGAGGAAGCCCTGCTTCGCAAGGCGCCGGCAGAGATCGCGGATATAATGATGGACGCCGAAAATCTCCTCCGCCACGAGGACGATCGGAAACGGGCCGCCATGATCCGGTTTCGCGTAATAGGCCGGCACCTCGTCGCTGCCCGCCATCACGCGCACCTCGCCTGCGACCAGGCCCTTGGTGTCGGTCGTGATGACCTGCGCCTCGACACGGGTCGTGGCCAGCGTGAGCCCGGAGACGAGGCCGCTCGCGAGCAGGCCCCGCCTTGCCAGGGGATAACGTTCGAGGCCGGCGATTTCGGGTAAATCGGCCATTCGTCTCCTCCGCGGTCAGACGCCCGCCATCACGCGTGCCGTAGCCGCCTTGAGATTGGCGTCGAGCCTGGCCAGGAACGCCTCGGTCGTGAGCCAGGGCTGATCCTTGCCGATCAGGATTGCGAGGTCCTTCGTCATCGACCCCGACTCCACCGTCTCGACGCAGACACGCTCCAGCGTCTCGGCGAATTGCGTCACCTCCGGAGTGCCGTCGAAGCGGCCTCGATAGGCGAGCCCTCGCGTCCAGGCGAAGATCGAGGCGATCGGATTGGTCGAGGTCGGGCGGCCCTTCTGATGTTCGCGGAAGTGTCGTGTCACCGTGCCGTGCGCCGCCTCGGCCTCTACCGTCCTGCCATCGGGGCTCATCAGCACGCTGGTCATCAGACCGAGCGAACCGAACCCTTGCGCGACCGTATCGCTTTGCACGTCCCCGTCATAATTCTTGCAGGCCCAGACATAGCCGCCCGACCATTTCAGCGCGGAGGCCACCATGTCGTCGATCAGCCGGTGCTCGTAGGTCAGATTCCGCTCGGCGAACCGGGCCTTGAACTCGGCCTCGAAAATTTCCTGGAACACGTCCTTGAAGAAGCCGTCATAGGCCTTGAGGATGGTATTCTTGGTCGAGAGATAGAGGGGATAGTTGCGGGCCAGTGCGTAGTTGAAGCTTGCGCGTGCAAAACCCTCGACCGAGACACGCGTGTTGTGCATGCCGAGCGCAACGCCGCCACCGGCCTTGAAGTCATTGACCTCGAACACCTGCGCCGGCCCGCCATCGGCCGGCTGGTAGGTGAGAGTGACCTTGCCGGGGCCGGGGATTTTCACATCGACGGCGCGATAGATGTCGCCATAGGCGTGGCGGCCGATGACGATCGGCCGGGTCCAGTTCGGCACCAGGCGCGGCACGTTGCGGCAGATGATCGGTTCGCGGAAGATCGTGCCGTCGAGGATGTTGCGCAGCGTGCCGTTCGGGCTGCGCCACATCTGTTTCAGGTTGAACTCCTTCACCCGCGCCTCGTCGGGGGTGATGGTGGCGCACTTGACGCCCACTCCGAACGTGCGGATCGCGTGGGCGGCCTCGACGGTGACCCTGTCGTCCGTGCGGTCGCGATTCTCGATCCCGAGGTCGAAATACGCGAGCTCGATGTCGAGATAGGGGAGGATCAGCTTCTCCTTGATGAAGCCCCAGATGATCCGTGTCATCTCATCGCCGTCGAGCTCCACCAACGGGGTCTTTACCTTGATTTTCGCCATAGCCTCCTCGTCGAGACAAACGCCGCGCCGGCGCAACCGGCGCGTGCCGGACCTTCGCATCGGCGGGGCGGACGGGCAAGCCTTTGCCCGGGCAGGGACCCTGGCATTTTCGCGCGCGCGGCATTTCGTTGCGCGGCCGGCGAGCGAAGCTTAATGTTCGCCTCCAGGTTATGCTCGGTGGCGGGCATGGCAAGGATGCGTTTCTTGCTCCCAGGCATGGCTTCCCTGCAGACCCGGTGGCGGGCAGTCCTCAGCGACCGATCCGCACTCCGGCGCGCGAATCGCGAACTGGCGGCGGCCAAGGCCGAGGCGGAAGCCAAGTCCGCCCAGCTCGAAGGCATGCTCGCCAACATGTCCGATGGCGTGATGCTGGTCGATGGCGAGATGCGCCTTCGGCAATGGAATGCGCTCTTCCCGGTGCGAACCGGCGTCCCCAGGGAGCTGCTGCGCCACGGCATGACCATGGAGGAAATCCTGAGCATCCAGGCACGGCTTGGCGAATTCGGCCCGGTCGATGTCGAGGCGGAAGTCGCACAGCGGATGCAGCGCGTGCGTGAGCCGGTCCGGTTCGGTTCGATCGAGCGGCAGCGCCCGAACGGCATGGCGATCGAACTTCGCCGCAGCCAGATGCCGGATGGCGGCTTCGTCACCCTCTACGCGGACATCACGGCGCGGAAGCAGGCGGAGGTCTCCAAGCGGCTCGCCCAGGAGACCGCCGCGGCAGCCACCGCCGCCAAGGCCGAGTTCGTCGCCACCGTGGCGCACGAGGTGCGCTCGCCGCTCAATGCCGTGATCAACAGCCTCGAACTCCTGGCTGCCTCCGGACTGGGCGCCGCCCAGCAGAACCTTGTCGAGGCGGCACGCGGGGCGGGCGACGCGCTGCGCACTCTCATTTCCGACATCCTCGATATCGCGCGCATGGACGCCGGCCAGTTCCGCCTGGCGCCCGAGGATTTCTCGCTCCGCCCATTGCTGCTCTCGATCATCGATATCTTCCGTTCGCAGGCGGCCGGGCGGGGCCAGACCCTCTCGCTTTCGCTCGCCCCCGATCTGCCCGAGGCTCTGCACGCCGATCCGCGGCGGGTTCGCCAGGTTCTCCTCAATTTTCTCAGCAATGCCGTGAAATTCTCCGCGCCGGGGACGATCACGCTGGCGGCGGCGGCCGAGACCGAGGGCGAATGGCGCGCGCTTTCGCTCTCGGTCATCGATCCCGGCCCGCGCATCCCCGAGGCAGGCCGCCAGCGCCTGTTCCAGCCGTTCCAGCGCCTGGAGAACGCCGCCGCCAGCCCGCTGCCCGGAAGCGGGCTCGGGCTTGCGATCTCCGAGCGGCTGGTCAGGCTGATGGGCGGCAGAATTGGCTGCGAGCCGGCCGAGGAAGGCAACCGGTTCTGGCTCACGATTCCGCTGGCCCCGGCGCTGTCGCCGGTCTCCCCGCCGGAAACCCCGGCGGAGCATCGCCCGCTCAACCGCGCCCGTATCCTGGTGGTCGAGGATGTGCCGGCGAATCAGCTCGTGCTGGCGACGATGCTGCGGCGTGAAGGGCACCTTGTCGATATCGCGGGCAGCGGCGAGACGGCGCTCGCGGTCTTGGACCGGCGCCCGTACGACATTGCCTTCCTCGATCTGCATCTTCCGGGCATCAACGGATTCGAAGCCGCGCAGCGGATTCGCGGCCTGCACGGCCCGGGGGCCCAGGTTCCGCTGGTGGGCCTGACCGCTGCCGCTTCGGCTGAAACGCGGAGTCGGTGCCTGGCTGCCGGAATGAACGAGATGATCGGCAAGCCGGTCGGGCAGCGCAGCCTGATCGATGCGCTCCAGGCCGAGCTCCGGCCGCGCCCGGGGCGGCACGTCGAGGCGGCGAGCCCGGCGGCGGAGGCCCCATCGTCGAGCCTGGATCTGGCCCGGCTGGCCAGCCTGCGCCGCGAGTTGCCGGCCGGCCTGCTGGCCCATCTGGCCGAGGAATGCCTCGCCGATATTGCTGGCCGGCTGCCCCACCTGCGGGCGGCGATCGGCGCCGGCAGCGAGGCGGAGGCGGCCGCGATCGCGCACAGCATCGCCGGCACGGCAGCCACTTATGGGCTGAGCCGGCTTTCGGCGCTGGCGCGCGAGCTTTCCAACCTGGCCGCCAAAGGGGGGGCCGATACCGCCTCTCTCGGCCCGATCGAGGCCGAATACCGTGCCGGCGCGACGACGCTCCGGGCGTTGCTCGAGACCTGACCAGAGAGCCTAGCTCTAGCTATAGACTTCGGTCGCTGGGTAGCGCCGATGACCTGCGCTCCGTGGCAGCATCGGGAACAACACAGCGGGGTTGAAGCGGAACGTAACGTGCCGCCCACACCGAGGCCCGCCCCGCGCCGTGGGACGCCGTTCAGCCGACTGCGCACGTCCCTCGGAAGCGGACGCACCATGACCGACTTTCCGCGATAACGACGGGTGGAAAGCGGTCTGGCAGCATCAGGTCGGGATGAGGCGGAGCCGGGCCTTCGCACTTCGGGGCTGACGCATTTGAATGTGTAAACTTCGCTCTCGAACAAGTTGGTGCCGTAGCATCCAGTCAGGCTAAGCTGTCTGAGGGAATTGGCGTCCAGATTCAGTTTCCAGAATAGACTCGCAACAAGGAAGCAAATGCGGGGGAGGACTATGACTGCTACAATCGAGACTTATGCTCGCCCGACGGTCCTGTACCGCTATCGTTCTTTTGACGTCGGGACCTTAGAAGATTCAGGAAATTCCGCAGCAAATAACAAGAATCTGCAACGAGAGATTGAAGCGCTCCTTGAGGGGTACATCTTCTGCGCGCCATACAATGAGATGAATGATCCCATGGAGGGACTCTACCGATCCAGTAGAAAAGCATCGCAACATCCGGAATACCACAGGTTCATTGAACAGCTTCTCAAAGAAAAGATCTATCTGGGCATCGCTTCATTTTCTGAAACGTGGGACAATGTACTCATGTGGGCGCACTATGCGGATGCGTTCCAGGGCATTTGCATCTGTTACTCGATGCCGAAGCTGCTAGGCGATCTGTCATCGGAACATACTTTTTCCCGTGTCGCCTATAGCAACAAGCCTTACTACCTTAATCTACCCGCCTTGAAAAATGATGAACTAGCCCGAGCGGTGCTGTCTACAAAGCATTTGGACTGGTCGTACGAACGGGAATGGCGCCTTTTCGCTCCGCAGAAGGGGAAAGCATGTCACGGCCGAGATGCGATTCTTTCGATTTATCTAGGAGCAAGAGTGCCGAAGAACGTCCGCAACGAGATTACGGGGCGACTAGTAAATGTTCAAATTTACACAACCAAAGTTGACGACTACACTATAACAAAAAAGAGAAACCCACGGGTTAGGCCAGTAATCATGCAATCTGTAAAACGGCGCGGCGAACGTCGGCCTTGAGTTCTGTCCGAATCGATGGCGTGAGGTGAATTTGGTACGAGAACCGCCCAAGCGTTTCCCCGCGCAAATGTTCGCGTCGCCGCGGTACCGTTCAGGGAGCCGACAGGCGGCCTTTCGCCAAGACCGGACGTTGTCCTTCCAGTCTTCAGAGTTTGTTTTGCATCCTTTCCAAAAGCTCGCGTCGTTGCCTTCTGGTTCGTCAGTCGACGGCCCGGCAGATAGTCAGCAGCGGAGTGGAGAGTTGTTTGGCGAGATTGCTGATCGAGTCACCGTCGATATCGCGAGCCGGTTGCTGCACTTGTGCTCAGCGATCGCGCACAGCATCGCCGGCACGGCAGCCACTTATGGGCTGAGCCGGCTTTCGACACTGGCGCGCGAGCTTTCCAACCTGGCCGCCAAAGGGGGGCCCGATACCGCCTCTCTCGGCCCGATCGAGGCCGAATACCGCACCGGCGCGACGACACTCCGGGCGTTGCTCGATACCTGACCGCACGCCCGGCAGTGTCACGCCAGTCCGAGGAAGACCACCAGGACACGGTTCACCCTCACCATCGTCGCATCGTCCAACCGCCCGATAACAGGGCCCAGTTTGCTCCTCGATGGAGTCTGCGGCCTGTCCACCATAATTTGCGAACGCCTCATCAACCCATTCCGTTCGTCGGGCTCAACCGGCACCCGCAACAGTGGCGCGCCAACCAGCGTGGTGGTGATCGGTAAGACAGTGACCGCGGGAAGCTCTCCGAAATAATCCGCCTGCACCACGAGAGCGGGCCGGGGCTTGCCCTGGTCCCCTGGCAAGGCAACCGTCACGAGGTCCTCACGCCTCACGCCGTCCAGCCGCTGGTATCGGATACCTCGAACCAAGCCTCGTTCCCGGCATGGCTCGCCTGGGCCTCGCTTTCACGGATGAGCCGCGATTGTCGGGCGCATTCCTCGGCAAAGCCGTGAGCCCGTGTATCTGGAACCCAGATCTGCACCGGCCGTAATCCCGCTTCCCGGAGCTTCTCGCGGCGGCGCCGCACCCGTTGAGCCCCGGCCCCGATCGTTGCCATACGTTACATGTCGCGCTTCCCGCGAACGATTGCCACCCCGCCTGGGAGCCACACCGGACGGCTCGGCCAGATCGACCGCAAGGGCATGCCATCCGCAGCAGGCCGCCGCGAATCTAATCGGCAGGAGCTTCGAACAGGAGACCAACCAGCCGGCCTGGCCCGAGCACTCGACTCACGTTCTGGAAGGCGAAATAAGGCACCAATGCGACGAACAAGATGGCCGCAACGCAGGCGAGACCGGCCAGCCCGCCACCGCCGATCGCGGGGGTACTCGCCGCTATGCTTTCGCCTTTGATCAGTCCGACGACGGCGTGCTCCAGGACGTGGAAGCAAATGAACACAACGGCAAATACAAAAGCTTCGTACAGGATGGAGTAAACCAGAGGCCGGCGGCGCCGGTGCAACCAGCGTGCGACGTTCAGGTCCTCGACCACCAGCATCACTTTTGCCAGCACGAACGCATTGAGCAGTGCCAGACCTTGCATTGTGAAGTTCAGGCCGTTTTCGCGAAGAATAATTCTTTGGTGCAGGGCAAACAGCCCGAACAACAGCCACAGATAAAGGAACAGCACCGCAAACCGCCTTGCCTCGCCGATGGCGCGCTCCTTCAGGTTGCGGCGAGGGCTTTCGGCGGCGGTCAGCGGGCGCGGACCGTTTGGGGCGGGGGCCACTTCAGCGGGGACCTGGATCCTGGCTGACCGATCGACCCGCCAGCTCCTCGGCCAGGATCGGCACCCCGAGATTGCAGGCCTCGACCCCTTGCGCCACGCAGAGCTTCAACACCTCCATGATCTCTTCGACCGTCGCCCCGAGCTTCAGTGCCGCCCGGATGTGCCGGCGCGTGCCTGGCGCATACATGTGCGTGTAAGAGACGTCGAAGGCGATGCTGAGCAATTCGACCAGCTTCGGCTCCATGATCCCGCTGGCGTAGATGCCGATGCCGGCTGCCATGAACTGGTCGGTCCAGACCGGGTCGAGTTCGAAAAACGGGTTCCAGGCGTCGTTCCACTGCCCGAAGTTCCGAAGCCTGTCGCAGGCCGGCGTCGATGGCGGCGGACCCGACCGCGCCGGAGAACATGCGCCGGCGGCGTCAGCTTCCTCGAGCAGGATGGGGGCTCCGAGGCTGCAACTATGAATCGAGAGAAGCGACGCCATCTTGAGGACCATCATTATTTCGTCCCGGCTCGCACCTGCCCTGAGCGCTGCCCGGATGTGGCGCCGCGTGCCGTCCGGGTCCAGGTTCGTGCACGCCGCGTTCAACGCGATGCCGATCAGCTCGACCGTTTTGCGCGGCAGGATACAAGATACCCAGGGATTGGCAGCCATTCTTGCGGCGGCGTTGGCCCACCCGGGGTCCCATTGCTGCAGTTGCGCAATGGCCTCATCCCAGGGGCCGGCCCCGCCGGATTCATCAGGCGTCTGCATCGTGCCAGGCTCCATGGAGCGCGGTTCAATCCGGTACCGGCGCGGGAAATGCGGTCCGGTCCGGCTGCCAGATCGCAAACAGATTTCCTTGCGGATCGGCGATTACTGCGTACCAAGCCGTCTTCGGCACTGCCGTCTTCTCTCGCACGACCCGCCCGCCCAGGCGTTGCGCCACGGCCAGCGAGTCGTCGAGCGATTCGACCTTGACGTACTGCATCCAGCCGCGGGCATCTGGCAGCGGAGGATGCGCCAATCCGCCCGCCGCGGTGCCGTTCGCCGGGGAACCGAGGTGGATGCGCCAGTAATCCACTCCTGCGGCGGGCTCGATCCGCCACCCGAACAACTCGCGGTAGAATGCTGCCAGCTTCGCAGGTTCATCGCCGTAGATCTCGAAATGCGTCACGAGACCGCTCACGCCTGGCTTACCTCCATAACCGGGGTCAGCTCAGGTGGTCCTGCGCATTCCAGGCGCGGGACCACCATGGACGCCGGACTAAGCTTCTACCGTTTCGGGCGAAATCATGCAGTAAGCCATCGGGTGCGAATCACCGGCAGTCTTCGCGACCGCCTTCCTGCCCTCGGTTTCCCACACCAGGAAGCCGGCCTGGCCGTCCTTGCGGTTCGGCGGCAGGCCGAGATTGTGCAGCGTCTCTTCTATGCTGTCGTACCAGACGCCGATTTTCATGATCGCGCGCGCTTCCTCCGCCGTTGCGACCTGGCGCCCGAATTCCTTGCAGATGCGAACGGCGCCCTCGACCTGCTGCACCGAGGTCCGATGCTTTTTGTCGGGACCCCACAAGTTATCCTCGTTGCCGACGCGCACATGCTGGCCGAGAACGATCGCCATGGCGGACAGCGAGATCAGACCGCGCATGCTCGACCAGAAGGTCGCGACCGATCCTTGGGGGACGCGCCTGACCATCTCCATCCAGTCGAACGGATTGCGGCCGAGCGTCCCGCCGCCGTAGCCGGCGATCGCCAAGTTCAGCGGCCCCATATAGACACCGGCGCGGATCAGGCGCTCGATGAGCTCGAGCTGATGCACGTGGGCCGGAACGAAATAGGGCTGGATACGGTGCCTGCGCAGCCGCTTCAGGTGCTCGAGGTAGAAGGCGGGGCCGGCGTCCACCCACATGCCGGCCCAGGCCGCCTGCACCTTCGGGTTGTTATCGAGATGCGTGCCTTTGATATCGTCCGGCGTGAACATCGTGACGACATCCCATTGGGTGGTGCCGACCGCGACGGTCACGCAGTCCGGCTTCGGATCGAGTTCCGTGAGCATGTGCCTGGTGTCGTAGTCCAGCCATTTCGCCTTCGCCTCGGCGGTCTTGGGCGAAAATGAGATGGACCCGCCGACTTGCAGGATCATCTTCGGAACAGCCTGTTTCAGTCGCCCGATGAAATAGTTGTACTGGTCGAAATCGACCGAACCGTGGCCGGTGGCGGGGTCGCGGACATGCACGTGCAGCATCGTGGCGCCGGCGTTGTAGCAGTCCACCGCGGCCTGAACCTGCTCATCCCATGTCACTGGGATGTCGGCATCGCCGGGCAGCCATTGCGGCCCGTACGGGGCCGCGGTGATGATCAGCGGCGCCATATTCTCGGGCAAGATGGAATCGTCGGTATAGTACATCTGCAGCTCCTCATCTCAGTGCGGAAGGATCGATCGGGATGGCGCTGGAAATCATTCGGAGCCCCGGGCCGGGACGCCGCCTTGTCCGTGCTCCCCCGCACGCCGTGCCAGGCGCCGGTCTCATTGCCGCAGCGATCCAAGCTCCGCTTGTTATTTTGCGACAGGCAAGAAATAAATCCGGGGGCTTGTGTGTGAGGCCAGACCAACGTGGAGGGGCAGCAGCGTGTCGGGCCGCTGGCCGAGGTGCCCCAGGTTCTCCGGGACCTGGGTAACGACCCGACAAAGGTGATGGCTGACGCCGGCATCGATGCCGGCATTTTGAGAAACCCCGACAATATGCTGTCGTTCACCGAGGTCGGCAGGCTTCTTTCGGCCTGTGTCACGGCAACGGCGTGCCCGCACTTCGGTCTTCTCGTGGGCCAGCGGTCAGCAACCGCAAGTCTCGGCCTGGTCGGACGATTGATGCGGAACGCGCCGACGCTGCAGGCCGCGATCCTTGACCTCTGCACCCATCAGCACCGCTATGTACGCGGCTCCGTGGTCTATTTAGTGACCCAGGACGAGATCGCGTTCTGGGGGTATGCGATTCATATCCCGGGCATGCGGGCGATCGAGCAGGTCTGTGACGGGGCGATCGCCGTCGGATTCAACATGATGAAAGAGCTGGCCGGCGTCCTGCCGGCTGACGTTCTGACCTGTCGTCATGCCCCGAGCGATAGTGCTCCCTATCGGCGATTTTTCGGTATGACGCCGCGATTCGATGCGGAACAACATGCCTTGGCGTTTCCAGCGCATCTGCTGGCCCGGCCCGTGGGTGGGGCAGATCCAGAGCTGCGGCGGATCCTGGAAAGGTCGGTTGCCGAATATTGGGCTGTCAGGCAACCGGGCATCGTCGATCAGGTCATCCGTGTGCTCCGTGCCCGCGTCATCTTCCCCGACACTTCATTGGAGGATGTCGCGGAGCACCTGCTCATGCACCCGCGAACGTTGAACCGTCGCTTGCAATCGGAAGGCACGAGTTTCCGTGAGTTGCTCAGCAGGGCGCGCTTCGAGGTCGCTCGCCAGTTGCTGGCGGGAACAAAAATGGAGGTCACCGATATTGGCCTCGCGCTCGGTTATGCCGATCCGAGCGGCTTCACCCATGCATTTCAACGCTGGTCGGGTGCCGCACCCAGCGAGTGGCGGGCCCGGCTTTAAGTTCCTCCGGGGTCGCGTGACCCGTGCATGGCGGCCCGGGGTTCGACCTCAGCCGGCGGGACGGGCAGCATGGGATCCAGGCGGCAGCCGGTCTCCGCCTCGAACACATGGAGCGAGGCCGCACGAAGCCCGACCGTGATTTCCTCGCCGACCTGCACCATGCCGGCACGCTGTACGGTGAAGGCAGCGCCTCCGGGAAGCCTGCCGTGCAGCAGCGTCTCCGAGCCGAGCGGCTCGACCAGATCGACCGCGAGCCTGAGCCCCTGAGCAGCACCCTCGGGAAGCACCGTCACATCCTCGGGCCGGATGCCGATGATGAGCGCGCGCCCGTCCCGCCCGGCGCGCGGGCCATCCGCAAACGCCATCACCGGGCCTGCCTCCAGAGCGGCAGCCCGGCCGGCGTCGGCAAGGCGGGCGGGAAGAAAATTCATCGCCGGGGCGCCGATGAAGCCCGCCACATAGGTGTTGGCGGGGCGGCAAAAGATCTCGAGCGGGCTTGCCACCTGCGCCGGCCGCCCCTCATGCATCACCAGCAGCCGATCGCCGAGCGTCATCGCCTCGACCTGATCGTGCGTGACATAGAGGCTCGTCACTCCCAGCCGTCGCTGCAGGCGGCGGATCTCGGCACGCATCTGCACACGCAGCCTGGCGTCGAGATTGGAAAGCGGCTCATCGAACAGGAAGAGCTTCGGCTCGCGCACGATCGCCCGGCCCATCGCCACGCGCTGTCGCTGGCCGCCGGAGAGCTGCCGGGGCTTGCGATCCAAAAGCCCATCGATCCCGAGCATGCGCGCGGCCTGATCGACGCGGCTCCGGATGTCCGCCCGCCCGAGGCGGCGGATGCGCAGGCCATAGGCCATGTTCTCGAACACGCTCATGTGCGGATAGAGCGCATAGTTCTGGAACACCATCGCAATGTCCCGCGCCGCCGGATCGAGACGTGTCACGTCCCGCCCGTCCAGCACCACGCTTCCCGCGCTCGGCTCTTCGAGGCCGGCGACGAGGCGGAGCAGCGTCGATTTGCCGCAGCCGGAAGCGCCGACGATCACCACCATCTCGCCGTCCGCCAGCGCGAGATCGACCCCGTGCAGCACGGCAAGCGCCCCGAAGCTTTTCGCCAGCCCGGCGAGCTCGAGCGTCGCCACTACTTCTCGACCTCCGCCAGGCCGCGCACGAACCAGCGCTGCATCGCCATCACCACCACGACCGGCGGGACGATCGCCAGCACGGCCATCGCCATCATCGTGTTCCAGGGGGTCAGCGTGAATCCTCCGAACGTCAGTTGCACGATCCCGATGACGATGGTGTCGAGCCTGGGGTCGGTCGCAACCAGCAACGGCCAGAGATACTGGTTCCAGCCATAGACGAACAGGATCACGAACAGCGCGGCCATGTTCGCCGACGAAACCGGGATCAGCATGTCGAACAGGAAGCGGATCGGGCCGGCGCCGTCCATCCGCGCCGCCTCGACCAGTTCGTCCGGAATCGCCAGATAGACCTGGCGGAACAGCAATGTCGCGGTGGCGGAGGCGATCAACGGCACGGTCAGGCCCGCGAAGCTGTCGATCATGTGGAAGTCCGCCATCACCGCGTAGGTCGGGATGATGCGCACCTCGACCGGCAGCATCAGGGTGATGAAAATGGTCCAGAATGCCGCCATGCGGAACGGAAAACGGAAGAAGACGACTGCGTATGCCGAGAGCATCGAGATCACGATCTTGCCGATGGCGATCGAGAGCGCCATGCCCGCCGAGATCATCAGCATCCGCCAGGCCGGATGCCCGCCGGCCTCTCCATAGCCGTGCAGCAGCACGGAGAGAAAAATGCCGAGGTGGGAAAAATCCGGGATCAGCGAAAGATCGCCGCGGTTGATCGCGCCCGCATCCTGGGTCGCGCCGGCGAAGACGAGCCAGACCGGGAAGGCAAACAGAGCGACGCCGAGCAGCAGCACGAGATGCGCCGGCCAGTCGATCCGCCGATGCATCAGGAAATCGTCCGCCGCCCGAGGAAGCGGAACTGCACGGCCGTCAGCCCGATCACGATCAGCATCAGGATCACCGACTGTGCGGAGGAGCCCGCGAGATCGAGATTGACGACGCCATCGCGATACACCTTCACCACCAGCGTCACCGTGGCCTGGCCGGGGCCGCCCCGTGTCAGCGCCATGATCGTGCCGAAGGTATCGAAGGCGGCGTAGACGAGATTGACGATCAGAAGGAAGAAAGTGGTCGGCATCAAGAGCGGCAGCACGATGGTGCGGAAGCGGCGGAAGCCGCCTGCCCCGTCCATCCGTGCGGCCTCGATCACGCTCGACGGAATCGATTGCAGCCCGGCGAGATAGAAGACGAAGTTGTAACTCACCTGGGTCCAGGCGCTGGCGACGATGACAAGCCCGAGCGCCTGGGCGCCGTTCACCGTATAGTCCCAGTGGATGCCGAGGCGCCCGAGTTCGCGCCCGACGATGCCGACCTCGGGGTGCATGACGAATACCCAGAGCACCGCCGAGACGGCAGGGGCCACTGCGTAGGGCCAGATCAGGAGCGTGCGATAGATGGCGCGGCCGCGGATTTCATGATCCGCGAAGACCGCGAACAGGAGTGCCGACGCCATCGCGAGCAGCGTGACCAGCGCGCAGAAGATCGCGGTGCGCCCGAACGCGGCACGATATCCCGCATCGTCGAGGAGGGAAACGAAGTTGGCGAAACCGATGAACCGGGTGTGCAGGCCGAAGGCGTCGGTCCGGGTGAAGCTCCCATAAATCGCCTTGCCCGCCGGCAGAAGGAAAAAGAGGAAGGTGACGAGAAGCTGCGGCAGAACGAAGGCGATCGGCAACAGCCGCCCGCCGAAAATCGTCCGCCGGTCCATGTGCCGCCGAAGATCGGCCTCAGCCTGCCGCGGGCGCGCCCGCTCTCACCCGGCCGAGCGCTGGAAGTCTGCCAGCACCTTGTTGCCGCGGGCGAGAGCGCGCGCCAGGGCGCTTTTCGCATCGAACCCGCCTTGCAGTTCCTTCTCCCATTCCTCCTCTATGATGACCCGGATTTCGGGCATGTCGCCCAGGCGAATACCCTTCGAATTCCCGGTCACGGGCTTGCGTTCGAGTTGCAGCACCGGCAGTTGCGTGCCCGGATTCTTCGCGTAATAGCCCTCCTTCTCCAGCAGATCCGAGCCTGCGAAGGTGACCGGCACGTAGCCCGTCCCCGCCGCCCATTCCGCGTCCTGTCGCGCCGCGCCGAGGAAGGCGAGGAACTCGGCCGCCGCCTTGTATTCGGCCCCCGTCCGGTGCGGGGACGTCATCGCCCAGAGACTGGCGCCCCCGATGATGGAGTTGATCGGTTTCGAAATGATGTGCGGGTGGTAGGGCAGGAAGGAATTGGCGAAGCGGAATTTCGCGGTTTTCACGAGCGCCCCGCGCGCGGCCGAGGAGTTGAACGCCATCGCCGCCTGGCCGGAATAGAAGACGGGATCGGGAATATTGTCCCGCCCGGCATATTTGAACGTGCCGTCCTTCGACATCTCCAGCAAGGTCTGAAGATTCTCGACGAAGGGCGCGGCATCGACGAGGAGCCGCGCGGCGAGCCCCTTGAATCCGTTCGCCTCGGTAGCAAACGGAACATCGTGGATGGCCGAGAACTGCTCGAAATGGATCCAGGTGGGCCAGGAAGTCGTGACCGCGTATCGGGTGACCTTCTTTTCCTTCAGAACCTTCGCCGCTGCCACCAGCGCGGGCCAGGTTGCCGGCGGCTTCGCGGGATCGAGGCCGGCTTTCTCGAAGGCGTCCTGGTTGTACCAGAGCACTGCCGTCGAGGAATTGAACGGCATCGAGCCCATCCGCCCGTCGGGCAGGGAGTAGTAGCCACGCACCGCCTCGATGTAGCGGGCCGGGTCGAGCGGAACGGCGGTTTCCTTGAACAGCTCCGAGGCATATTTCACCGCCGGGCCGGCGGCCATCATCGTCGCCGTGCCGACGTCGAACACCTGAGCAATGTGCGGCGCCTGGCCGGCACGCCACGCCGCGATCGCGGCGGTGAGGGCATCCGCGTAGCCGCCCTTGAAGATCGCATTCACGACCACTGCGCCCTGGCTCTTGTTGAAGCGATCGACCAGCCGGCCGAGCACATCGCCGAGCGGGCCATTCATCGAGTGCCAGAACAGGATCTGGGTCGGCGCGGCTGCAGCGGCCGGCAGGCCAGGGCGTGTCAGTGCCAGCGCTGCGACACCCGTGAGCAGCGTGCGGCGTTTCATGAAAATGTACCTCCCATGCCGAAGCCTTCCGGAGATCGCCCCCGGTTTCGATTGGCGAAGCGAGTGCCGACTGTTGTCGCTGCGCGAGTCGCCCTCACCCCGACCCTCACCCCGACCCCTCTCCCAGAGGGAGAGGGGAAGAAAGAAGCCCTCTCCGGGAGCCCGGCCCAGAGGGAGAGGGGAATGAGGTGGATGGTGCGCCGGGGGTGTGCATCACTCATGTGCGATTCCGAATACTACTAACATGACCTTCAGTCGGTGCCCAAGCGACCAGCCCCATTCGTCCCGGCACTGTCACGCGGCGGCAAGCAACGGCCGGCGGGCCTCGAGAAACTCTTCGATCACCGCTGCGAGCCGATCGCACTCGACATCACCGATCGGCAGCGAGAGATTGATCATGCCGCGCTGCGCGATCCAGATTCCTTGAGCGAGAAGGTCGAAGAAGAAGAGTTCCTTGAGCCGCGGGTCGGCATTCGCCACATCCTCCGGTCCGCGGATCGCACCGGCGGTGAAGTGCGCCGCCATCATCGAGCCTATGCCGGTGAATTGCAGCGCCGCGCCCGCGCGCCGGCATTGCGCATTGAGCCGCGCGCGCAGCGCCTCGCCGCGGGCGGAGAGCGCAACCGCTGCCGCCGGCTTATAGACCTCGGTCAAGCCCGCGAGGCCGGCCGCCATGGTCAGCACGTTGTTGTTGAAGGTGCCGGCGTGCGGCAAGGCGCCCGTGCGCCTCGGATCGAACAGATCGAGCAGGCTGGCCTGCCCGCCGAAGGCGCCGAAGGACATGCCGCCGCCGATATATTTGCCGAGCGTGGTCAGGTCCGGGCGAACGCCGAGCAGTGCCGCGAGGCCGTGTGGCCCAAGCCGCGAGGTCATCACCTCGTCGAAGATCAGCACCGCGCCGGCATCGCTCGTCGCCGCGCGGAGCGTGGCCAGGAACTCCGCCTCTGCCGGAATGCAGCCGCCGCCGCCGAGCATCGGCTCGACGATCACGCCAGCAAGCTCGCTCGCGTGGCTTCCGATCAGCGCGGCCGCACCCGGCGCATCGTTGTAGCGGGCCAACACGAAGTCATGCGGCACGTTGACCGGCGAGTTGCCGGTGCGGAACGTGAACACCCCGCCGTGATAGCCGCCGCGGAAGACGATGATCTTCTTCCTTCCGGTCGCGGCGACGGCGGTCGCCAACGCCATCAGGTTCGCCTCGGTGCCGGAATTGGTGAAGCGCACGCGCTCGAGCCCGAAGCGTTCGGTGACGGCGCGCGCGAAACGCGCCTCGATGAGATTATGGCCGCCCAGATTGATGCCGCCATCGAGGGCCTGCTCGATCGCCCGGCGAATTTGCGGATGCGAATGCCCGTAGATGCCGGCAGTGAATTCGCCGAGGAAGTCGATATAGGCGTGACCGTCGAGATCCTCGAGCCGTCCCCCCTCGCCGCGGGCAAAGCCGAGCGGAAATGGCGCATAGAACAGCACCGAGCGTGTGTTGCCCCCGGGCATCACGGCAGTCGCCTCGACGAAGCGGGCAAGGCTCTTCGGATTGCGCGCGACATAGGCTTCTTTCGCTTCGGTGAGTGCCGAATCGAGATCGGCGTTCTGGATGCGGACCTCGCTCATCCTGTTCTCCTCGCCCCTTGCTTTCTTTGCCGTTCTCTTTTCCATGGGGAGCCGAGTGGAGCACCGGCGCGTGCCGGCGGCAATTCTCCCGTCTCGGCCGGGTGGCGGCTTCCCCGGGCCCGGGTTAGCATCGCAGGCAGGGACGAGGGAGGGCGCCGATGAGTCGGATCGCAGTGCTCGGTGCGGGAATCATGGGCCATGCGCTGGCGCTGGTTTATGCGCTCGGCGGGCACGCGGTCAGCCTCACCGACAATGACCCGGCGGCGCTGGAACGGGCGGGCGGGCTGATGGAGAAGGCGCTCGCGACGCTCCGCGAGGCGGGTCTCGTCGATGCCTCCTGGCAGAACGAACGGCTGCACGAGGCGGTCCGGCGTGTCGGCCGGTTCGAAGACACGCTGGCCGGAGCCGACATCATCGTCGAGGCGATCAGCGAGCAACCGGAAGCCAAGCGCGCGATTTTCGCCGCCATCGACGGGGTCGCCCCGCCGGAGGTGATCCTCGCCAGCAACACGAGCTATCTCGACATCTTTCCGCTGATCCCGGCCGGGAGGCTGCGGCGGGCGCTGGTCGCGCACTGGTACACGCCACCCTATCTCGTCGATCTCGTCGATGTCGTGGGCAGCCCCGAGACCGATCCGGCAGCGATCGAGGACATGCGCGCGCTTCTGGCGGCGATGGGCAAGGTGCCGGTGGTGATGCGCCGCTTCATTCCCGGCTACATCGCGAACCGGATCCAGACCGCGATTTCGCTCGAGGTCAATCACCTGCTCGACGAAGGCTATGCCAGCCCGCGGGAAATCGACGACGCGGTGATCCACGGGCTCGCGCTCCGCCTGCCGATCCTCGGCGTGCTGGCCAAGGCGGATTTCACCGGGCTGCCACTGCTGGCCGATGCGCTCGGCAACAGTCCCTACGAGCCGCCCCGCGGCAACAAGCGCTCGACGACGCTCGATCGCCTGGTGGCCGAAGGGCGCGACGGCGTGCTGGCAGGCCGCGGCTATTTCGACTGGAACGAAAGCCCTTCGGCGCTGTTCGCCGAACGCGACCGGCGGCTGATCGCGCTCAAGCAGGCGCTGAAAGCAATCGGCGGGCCGATCAGGCCGCGAGGTGAGGGGTGAGGAGCGAGGCATGACCGAGGCGGCACTGGAGGCGGATTTCGTCGTCGTCGGCGCCGGGGCGGCCGGGGCGGCGGCTGCCGCGCGGCTCACCGAAGACGGCAAGACCGAGGTCGTGCTGATCGAGGCCGGCGGGCGCGACCGCAACATCTGGATCCATATTCCGCTCGGCTACGGCAAGACCATCACCGACCAGAGCGTGAACTGGTGCTACCAGACCGAGCCCGACCCCAATCTCGACGGCCGGCGCATCTTCTGGCCGCGGGGAAAGGTGCTCGGCGGCTCCTCCTCCATCAACGGGCTCATTTATATCCGTGGCCAGGCCGAAGATTTCGACCATTGGCGCCAGCTTGGCAACGCGGGCTGGTCGTATGCGGACGTGCTTTCCTATTTCAAGCGCGCGGAAGACCAGGAGCGTGGCGCCGACGTGCTGCACGGCGCCGGCGGTCCGCTCGCGGTTTCCGATCTCAGGGACCGCCATCCACTCTGCGAAGCCTTCATCCAGAGTGCGCTCGCCCTCGGTTTTCCGCGCAATGACGACTTCAACGGCGCCACGCAGGAGGGGGTCGGCTACTATCAGCTGACGACGCGGAACGGAAGGCGCTGCTCGACGGCGGTGGGCTACCTGCGCCCGGCCGCGAAGCGGCGGAACCTCCGCATCCTGACCGAAACGCTGGCCGAACGGATCCGCTTCGACGGCAGGCGCAGCACTGGCGTCGAGGTCACGCG
>JASHOF010000158.1 GCA_030041255.1 Acetobacteraceae bacterium | reverse complement strand
CTGCTGTGCGCGAGCGATGGTTGTCCGGTGGCGATCGAGGTGTTCGCGGGCAATACCGCCGATCCCGCGACCTTGACGGTGCAGGTGGAGAAGCTGAAGCAACGCTTCCATCTGGCTCATGTCGTCATGGTCGGCGACCGCGGCATGATCACCCAAGCGCGCATCGAGGAATTGCTGCAGCCGGCCGGTCTCGACTGGATCACCGCGCTCTGTGCCCCAAGCATCCGGGCGCTGCTTGAAGCGGGCGCGTTCCAGCTCTCCTTGTTCGACGAACGTGACCTCACCGGAGTTCCCCGACCAGCGTCTGGTGGTCTGCCGCAATCCGCTGCTGGCGGCCGAACGCACCCGCAAGCGGCAGGCTTTATTGGCCGCCACCGAGGCCGATCTGCGAAAAGTCGCTGCCAAGGTCAGCCCGATCCATCATCGCCTGGCCGATCACGTCCGCGCCCATGTCCTGCTCTGCATGCTCGCCTATTACCTCGAGTGGCACCTGCGCCAGCGGCTCGCCCCGATCCTGTTCGACGATCACCAGCGCGGCGAAGCCTCCGCTGCCCGCTCTTCCATCGTCGCCCCAGCGCAACGCTCCCAGGCGGCCCGCCGCAAGGCCGCCAGCAAGCACACCGATGACGGGCTGCCGGTGCACAGCTTCCGCGCTCTGCTCGGCGAACTCGGCACCTTCACCCGCAACACGATGGCTCCCGCCAGCGCTCCCAAGGACCACTTCCTGCTCTATCCACAGCTCACCCCTACCCAGGCCCGCACCTTCGAACTGCTCGGCGTCACCCCACGCCCGTCGGCAGTAAACCACCCCGCCAATCCGCGTAATCAACGCAGGATCAGTCAGTTACGTCCCACTAAGAAAGCAACTTCGGGTTCGGATCCACGCCATGAGTCTCGCCTCCGTCGCCGCCCAGCAGAGCAACGCCCTGGCCGCCGCCAATGCCGCAGCCGCGGCCGCCGCCACGCCGTCCACGAGCACGTCGAGCACCAGCACCAGCGCGAGCGCCGCCGCCGCGGCGATCGCCGGCAGCACCGCGCTCAGTTCCCTCACCAGCAATTTCGGCGATTTCCTCGATCTTCTGATGACGCAGTTGCAGAACCAGGACCCGACCAGCCCGATGGACACCAACCAGTTCACCAGCGAGCTGATGCAGTTCGCTTCCGTCGAGCAGGAGATCAACACCAACAGCTCCCTGACGCAGCTCATCTCGCTCAACCAGTCCGGCCAGTTGATGCAGTCCACGGCGATGGTCGGCCAACAGGTCCTGCTCAATTCGAGCACGCTGCCCTTGCAAAACGGCTCGGCCAGCCTGCAATTCACCGCCACCAGCGCCGAGCCGGTCGCCATCGCGATCTACAATTCGAGCGGCCAGCAGGTGTACGACACCTCGCTCAACGCGACTGCCGGCACCAACACCTGGACCTGGAACGGCACCAGCAACGCCGGCGCCCAGATGCCGGACGGCGGCTACACGGTTGCCGTAGGGGGCGCCAATCCCGACGGCAGCACGACCGCGCTTCCCTTCACCGTGCAAGGAACGATCACCGGCGTGCAGACGAATTCGTCGGGCGGCCTCGAACTCGAGCTCGGCGCCACCACCGCGCCCTTCTCGTCCGTCCAGCAGGTGCTGACGAACTGAGCTCAGCCATCGAGCAGCCCGCGCGCGAACTCGGCCGGCACGAACGGCCGAAGGTCCGCCGCCTGCTCGCCGACGCCCACTGCATGCACCGGCAGGCCGAAGGTCTCCGCCAGCGCCACGACCACACCGCCGCGCGCGCTGCCATCGAGCTTGGTGACGATCAGCCCGCTCACCGCCACCATCTCCCGGAACACGCGCACCTGTGCCAGCGCGTTCTGTCCGGTGGTGGCGTCGAGCACGAGCAGAACGGAATGCGGCGCCGTTGCGTCCTGCTTCTGCAACACCCGCACGATCTTGGTCAGTTCCTGCATCAGCGCATTCTTGTTGTGCATCCGCCCGGCAGTGTCGATCAGCAGCACGTCCGCCTTCGCCGCGCGTGCCTGGCCCAGCGCATCGAAGGCAAGCCCTGCGGCATCCGCCCTGTCTTTACCCGCGATCACCTCGCACCCGGTCCTCTGCCCCCAGATCTGAAGCTGCTCGACTGCTGCGGCACGGAACGTGTCCCCGGCCACCAGCACGGGGCGCAGTCCGGCTTCCCGGTATTGCTGAGCGAGCTTGCCGATAGTGGTGGTTTTCCCCGTGCCGTTGACGCCGACCACCAGGACGACATGCGGCGCATGCGCGCGATCGATCGTGAGCGGCTTGGCCACCGGAGCCAGGATCGTGGCAATCTCTTCGGCCAGCGCCGCCCTGACCTCCTCCGCGCTGACCTCCTTGCCGAAGCGCGTGCTTCGGAATCCCGCGATGATGCGCGCCGCCGCTTCCGGTCCGAGGTCCGCGGAAATCAGCAGGTCCTCGAGCTCCGCCAGCGCAGCGTCGTCAAGGCGCCGGCGGATGAAGGCCGCGCCAATGCCATCCGCGAGCTTCTGCTTGCTTCGCTGCAGCCCCTCCCTGAGGCGGGAAAAGAAGGCGCTGAGCGCCATCAGAGCAGAGCGGCCGTCAACGCGGTTCCATCGCAGCCCTCCACGCGGGCAGCGAATAACGCACCAGCCGGCGCTGCCGTCGAAAGCGTTGCCCGGGCATAATGTTCCGTGCGGCCGCTGCCTTCCGATTCGACCAGGACGCTGACCGTGCGGCCGACGAAGGAGGCAAGATAGCGCGCCGCATTGGCCCTGCCCGCGGCGCGCAGCCGCCCTGCGCGCTCCCTTCTCAGCGGCCAGGGAACGGCGGGCATGCGCGCCGCCGGCGTGCCTGGTCGGGCGCTGAACGGAAAGACATGCAGGAACGGCATCCCGCTCTCCTCGACCAACGCGAGGGTGTCGCGGAACTCTGCTTCGGTCTCGGTCGGGAATCCCGCGATCAGGTCGGCGCCGATCCCAATCCCCGGCCGCAATGCGCGCGCCCGGGAAATCACCGCCAACGCCGCCGCCCGCGAATGCCGCCGCTTCATCCGCTTCAGGATCATATCGTTGCCGGCTTGCAGCGAAAGATGGAGGTGCGGCATCAGTCGTTCCTCTTCGCCGATCAGCCGCCACAACTCGGCATCGATTTCCGCCGGATCGAGCGAGGAGAGGCGCAGGCGTGGCAGATCCGGCACCGCCGCCAGCACCCGCCGCACCAGGGCGCCGAGCCTCGTCCGGCCCGCGAGGTCGGCGCCATACGCCGTAAGGTCAACCCCCGTCAGCACCACTTCGCGAAATCCCGCCGCCACCAGCGCACGAATTTCCGCGATGACGTCTTCGATCGCACGGCTCACGCTCGGGCCCCGGCCATAGGGAATGATGCAGAACGTGCAGCGATGATCGCACCCCTGCTGCACCGGCACGAAGGCACGCACTCGGGAGCCGAAATCGGGCAACCTCGCCGCCGCGCCCAAAACCTCCGTACCGCCCCAGCTTTCATGGGCAAGCTTCGCCCGGTTGTCGAGCACACGCGCCACGCCCGGAAGCCTGGCCCAGCGCGCCGGCTCGATCGCCGCCGCGCAGCCGGTCACCACGATGTCCACGCCCGGCTGCTCGCGCGCGGTCCTCCGGATCGCCTGGCGAGCTTGCCGCTCTGCCTCTTCCGTCACCGCGCAGGTGTTGACGATCACCGTCTCTTCATGCCCGGCCGCCTCCGCGGCGCTGCGCATCACCGCGCTCTCATAGGCGTTGAGCCGGCAGCCGAAGGTAAGAACGGAGACGGTCATCGCGGATAGGCGTCGAGGTCGATCTCGCCCTCGAAGGCGATCACCGCCGGCCCCTTCATCAGCACATGCCCGTCCGCGCGCCAGTCGATCGCGAGCGTTCCCCCGTCCATCACCACCTCCGCTCGCCGCCCGCTGAGGTTCCAGCGGCTCGCATTGACCACCGCCGCACAGGCGCCCGAACCGCATGCCCGCGTCAGCCCGGCGCCGCGTTCCCAGACCCTGAGCCGCCATCGATCCGGCGCCAGAATGCTCGCGAAGCCGACATTGACGCGCTCGGGAAAAAGCGGATCGCGCTCGACCTCGGAGCCGATCCGTGCGGCATCGAGGGCGTCGGCATCCGGGACGAAGAATGTGACGTGCGGGTTCCCCATCGACACGGCGGCCGGCGCGCCGGGCCAGCCTCCGTCGTGCGGCAGGGCCAGCGTATCGAGCGGCCTGGCAAGCGGGATCTGGTCCCAGTTCGACGCTGGCGCGCCCATATCGACCTCGACCTCGCCGCTATCCTGGATCTCCGCCGGCAGAAAGCCGGACACCGTCTCGATCACGAAGCTCCGATGGTGGTTCTCCCGGGCCAGCAATATGGCGATGCAGCGGGTGGCGTTGCCGCACGCCTCGGCCTCCGAACCGTCCGCGTTGCGGATGTGCATGAAGGCATCGGCGCGCACCGAAGGCTCGATCGAGACCACCTGATCGCAGCCGATGCCGCCATGACGGTCCGCGATCGCCGCCGCCCGTTTCGCCGTCAGCCCGAGCGGCGCGCGGCGTTCGTCGAACACTGCGAAATCGTTTCCGGCTCCATGCATCTTCACGAAAGGGGTGCGCATCAGCGCATGGATACCCAAAGCCGCGCCCGTCGCGAAGCCCGCCTCTGCCCTTGCAGCCCCAACCTCCCGCCGCTATAGAGCCGCCTCCCGCGCGCCCGGGCCCGTTTGGGGCATGCCCGGCCGTGGCCGCTGCCCGCCAGCGCGCAACCAAGGAGAACCAAATGCCCAAGCTGAAGACGAAGGCTTCCGTCAAGAAGCGCTTCAAGATGACGGCCACCGGCAAGGTGCTCTCCGGGCCGCAGGGCAAGCGGCACAACCTGATGGCCCGCACCCAGAAGGCCAAGCGCAGCGCCCGCGGCTTCCAGGTGCTGGAACCCGAGGACGCCCGCACCGTGCGTCGCTGGGCCCCCTACGGCCTCGGTTGAAAGGAGAGAGCCATGGCAAGGGTGAAGCGGGGTGTCACGGCCCACGCGCGTCACAAGAAGGTGCTGGCGCAATCGAAGGGCTATGTCGGCCGCTCTTCCACCAATTACCGGATCGCGATCGAGCGCCTGGAGAAGGCACTGCGCTATGCCTATCGTGATCGGCGCAACCGCAAGCGCGATTTCCGCGCCCTCTGGATCGAGCGCATCAACGCCGCGGCGCGCGAGCACGGGCTCCCCTATTCGCGCTTCATCGCCGGGCTGAAGAAGGCCGGCATCGGGCTCGACCGTAAAGTCCTCGCCGCCATCGCCTATGACGATGCCGCCGCCTTTGCCGAGATCGCCAAAGAGGTCAAGGCCGCGCTCGGCTAGCCGAAACGTGCGCCTCAATCCACTGTGACCGACGATCTCTCGTCGCTCGGCGCGGAAACCTCCGCCGCGATCGAGGCGGCGGACAATCTTGCCAGCCTGGAAGCGCTGCGCGTCGCGGTGCTCGGCCGGCAGGGCCGGCTGACCAGCCTCCTGCGCGCGCTCGGCGAGGTTCCCGAAGACCTGCGGCGAGAGCGCGGCCAGGCGCTGAACCGCCTCAGGGACGACATTGCCTCCGCCATCGCCGGGCGGCGTGCTCTGCTGCAAGCCGCCGCCCAGGATGCGGGTATCGCCGCCGAACGGATCGACGTCACTCTGCCGCCGCGCCCCTCGGCCTCCGGCCTCATCCATCCGATCAGCCGCACGATCGGCGAAATCGTCGCGATCTTCGGCGCGCTCGGCTTCCGCGTCGTCGAGGGACCGGAGATCGAAGACGACTGGCACAATTTCGGCGCCCTCAACATCCCCGAGCATCATCCGGCGCGGCAGGAGATGGATACGTTCTATCTTCCTCCCCGCGGCACGAATGCGCGCCGGGTGCTCCGCACCCACACTTCGCCAGGCCAGATCCGCACCATGACCGCGGCCCCGCCGCCCTATCGCGTGATCGTCCCGGGCCGCACCTATCGCGCCGATCATGACGCCACGCACAGCCCGATGTTCCATCAGTGCGAGGGCCTGGCGATCGACAAGGCGATCACGCTTGGCCATCTCAAAGGCTGCCTGATCGACTTCCTGCGTGCCTTCTTCGACCAGCCTGAGCTTCCGGTCCGCTTCCGCGCCAGCTATTTCCCCTTCACCGAGCCCTCGATGGAAGTCGATATCGGCTGGAACCGCCAGACCGGCGAACTCGGCCAGGGCGGCGGCTGGCTCGAAATACTCGGCAGCGGCATGGTGCACCCGCGCGTGCTCGCCAACTGCGGCGTCGATCCGGGCGAGTGGCAAGGCTTCGCTTTCGGCATGGGCATCGAGCGGCTCACCATGCTGAAACAGGGCATCACGGATCTGCGCCCGTTCTTCGAGAGCGATCTCCGCTGGCTTCGCCATTACGGATTTTCTCCCCTCCGGCCGCCGATCCTGCACGAGGGGCTGGCGGGATGAAATTCTCGCTCGCCTGGCTTCGCACGCATCTCGAGACCTCGGCCCCGCTCGCAACGATCGTCGATACCCTCTCGGCGATCGGCCTCGAGGTCGAAGCGGTGACGGACCGCGGCTCCGAACTCGCCCTCTTCCGCATCGCCGAGGTGCTCGAGGCCGGGCCGCATCCGAACGCCGAACGCCTCAGGCTCTGCCGCGTCGAAACGGGTTGCGGGATCGTCTCCGTCGTCTGCGGCGCCCCCAATGCGCATACCGGCATGAAGGCGGTGTTCGCCCCACCCGGGAGCCTCATTCCCGCAACCGGCCAGCTCCTCACGGCAAGCCGCATCCGCGGCGTCGAAAGTGCGGGCATGCTGCTGTCCGAACGCGAGATGCGGCTTGGCGAGAACCACGACGGCATCGTCGAGTTGCCGGCGGATGCGCCGGTCGGCGAGCCCTACGCGCGTTGGGCCGGCCTCGACGACCCGGTGATCGAGATCGCCGTCACTCCCAATCGCGGCGATGCGCTTTCCGTGCGCGGCATCGCCCGCGACCTTGCCGCCGCCGGGCGCGGCCGGCTCCTGCCCTGGTCGGCCGTCCCGGTGCCCTCGCATTTCGCGAGCCCGCTCGCCTGGGAGACCGCCTGGCCCGAGGCCTGTCCTTTCGTTCTCGGCCGCACCGTGCGCGGTGTTGCCAACGGCCCCGCACCCCTCTGGCTCGCCAGGCGGCTCGAAGCGATCGGGCTGCGCCCGATCAACGCTTTGGTCGATATCACGAACTTCTTCACCTTCGATCTCGGCCGGCCGCTGCATGTCTTCGACGTAGCAAAGGTCAGGGGCCCGGTTCTCACCATGCGCCGGGGCGCGGCAGAAACGTTCCGCGCTCTCAACGGGCGTGACGTGACCGCCGGCCCCGCGGACTGCGTGATCGCCGACAGAGCAGGCGTCGTCTCGCTCGCCGGAATCGTCGGCGGCGAATCCACCGGCTGCGATGAAGGGACGACTTGCGTCTTCCTCGAATGTGCGCTCTTCGATCCGATCCGCGTCGCCGACACCGGCAGGCGGCTTGGCATTCTCTCTGACGCCCGCGCCCGATTCGAGCGCGGAATCGATACGGCCCTGATGCCGGACGCGGTGGAGGCCGCGACCCGGATGATCCTCGAGCTCTGCGGCGGGGAGGCAAGCAGGGTGGTCTCCGCCGGCACCGCGCCGCCCTGGCAGCGAAGTGCCTGCCTCCGCTTCTCCCGCCTCGCCGATCTCGGCGGGCTCGCGGTGCCGCCCGCCGCGGCCATCGGCATCCTGGAGCGGCTCGGCTTCATGCCGGAGCGGCAGGACGCCACGTCCGTTACGCTCGCCGTGCCGCCATGGCGCAACGACATCGCCGCCGGCGTCAGCCTCGATCTCTCGCCCGAGCTTTCGCCTGCCGGGAGAGAGCGCATGCGCGCATCGGCTTCCGCTGTCGAACCGGAGGCCGATCTCGTCGAGGAAGTGCTGCGCATCCGCGGTCTCGACTCGGTTCCTGCGGTCTCTCTTCCGGCCCTTTCCTCCGTGCCCGCCCCGTCGCTCGCGCCCGCCTCGGCGCGCATCGAGCAGGTCCGCCGCCTGCTCGCCGCACGCGGGCTCATGGAATGCGTCGGCTTCAGTTTCCTCGCCGCCAGCCAGGCCGCGCTGTTCGGTTCCGCTCCCGAAAGCCTCCGCCTCGAAAACCCGATCGCCGCCGATCTCGACCAGATGCGCCCGACGCCGATCGCTTCGCTCGTCTTGGCTGCCGCTCGAAACGCCGCCCGCGGCTATCCCGATCTCGCCCTCTTCGAAATCGGCCCCGGTTTTCTCGAAGACGCGCCCGGCGGACAGGTCCTGATCGCCGCCGGCCTCCGCACCGGCAGCACGGCCCGAAGCTGGATCGAGCCCGCCCGCCCGGCCGATGCCTTCGACGCCAAGGCCGACGCGCTCGCCATCCTCGCCGCCCTCGGCGTGCCCGCCGAGGCGCTCACCATCGGAGCACCTGCTCCCGCGCACTTCCATCCCGGTCGTTCCGGGCTGATCTCTCAAGGTCCGAAGCTCCTGCTCGGCCGCTTCGGCGAGATCCACCCGCGCGTCCTCGCTGCCCTCGACCTGCCGCGCCCCGGCGTGGGCTTCGAGATTTTTCTCGACGCCGTGCCCGAGCAGCGCCGCCGCACGCGCCGTGCACCGCCCTCCCTTTCTCCCTTCCAGCCGCTGGCGCGCGATTTCGCCTTCGTCCTCGACGAGAGCATCCCCGCCGCGCAGGTCCTGCGCGCCGCCCGAGGCGCGGAACGGCACCTGGTTACCGCCGTCACCCTCTTCGATGTCTTCACCGGGCCCGCCATCGGCGCCGGCAAGAAGTCCTTGGCGATCCAGGTGATCTTCCAGCCGCGGGAGCGCACCCTGACCGACGCCGAGATCGAAGCCGCCGGTCAGAAGGTGATTGCCGCCGTCATCAAGGCGACAGGCGCTCGCCTCCGCGGCTGACAATGCGGGGAAAATTCACTATCCGTTCCGCATGACCGAGACCCCGATCGCGCAAATCCGCAATTTTGCGATCATCGCGCATATCGATCACGGCAAATCCACGCTCGCCGATCGTCTGATCCAGGCGACCGGCGCGCTGCCCGAGCGCGAGATGACGAGCCAGGTGCTCGACAGCATGGACCTCGAGCGCGAGCGCGGCATCACGATCAAGGCACAAACGGTCCGCCTTTCCTATCGTGCCGCAGACGGCCTGACCTACGCGCTCAATCTCATGGACACGCCGGGCCACGTCGATTTCGCCTACGAGGTCAGCCGTAGCCTCGCCGCCTGCGAGGGTTCGCTCCTGGTCGTCGATGCCTCGCAAGGCGTGGAGGCGCAGACCCTCGCCAACGTCTATCAGGCGATCGAAGCCGGGCACGAGATCATTCCCGTCCTCAACAAGATCGACCTGCCGGCCGCAGAGCCCGAGAAGGTGCGCCAGCAGATCGAGGAGGTGATCGGGCTCGACGCCTCCGGAACGATCGAGATCAGCGCCAAGACCGGCCAGAACATCGAGGCGGTACTGGAAGCCCTGGTCACGCGCCTGCCGCCGCCCGAGGGCGACGCCGCACGGCCGCTCGCCGCCCTCCTGGTCGATAGCTGGTACGATCCCTACCTCGGCGTCGTCATCCTGCTGCGTGTCAAGGACGGCCGGCTCCG
>JASHOF010000157.1 GCA_030041255.1 Acetobacteraceae bacterium | reverse complement strand
CGCTGCATGGCGAGCACTCGGTTTCGTCGGCGATCTGTTGATTCCAATCGAGGCGCACTGGCTCGCCGCACCGCCCCCAGGCATCACCCGCCGCGTCGACTTTCCCGAGCTTTCCGATGCGGGCGAGGTCTTCGTGGCCGATTTCGGGCCTCGACCCGCGGATCGCAGCACAGGCAATGCCTGTGCCACGCGTGCCGTCAGGCTGGTGAATCTCTGGTTCCGCAAGCTGGTCATGAGCGAACGGAGGAGGTTGCAGAACGCGGCGACGGCGCCACGCCGCTTCATCGCGGTCAACTCCGTGCACGGCGAGTTTCAAGAGCTCGTGCGCGCCCACATCGGCGCGCCGCTCGCTCCCATCTCGACCCGGCTCCGGCAGGGTTTCGTGCTGCCCGCGGACAACGCGATTCGCCCGCTGCTGTCCTTGCTCAAGGCGGGGGTCGCCGGTCGCAAAGAAGGCGCGGCTATCGCTGCACTGCGCGGCACCGAGGGCCATGCCTTCTATGGCGGCAGCCTCGACCTGCTGGCAGGCACCTACCGCCTCTCGGTCAGCTTCGCGCGGCAAAGGCTTCCGCGCTCTTTCCCCGAGGCGAATCTCATGGTGCTCGAGGTCGTGGCGGGGGACCATTACTTCGCCTGGCGGGAGATTTCCGCAGCCGACCTGATCGCAGGCAAGGTCGTGCTTGAGTTCGCAGTGACGGAGGAAGTCTCGTTCTATTTGCTGCCGCTCAGGATCGAGTTCCGACTCTTCACCCATGGTCTCGTCGAGGTGCTGGTCACCGGCGTGGCGCTGGAACCTCTGGAGGCCGTCGCTGAGCAGTCTCCGGCCGGGTCCGATTGGCTCCCCCTGATGTATTTCGGCACCGCCGGCGGACCGCCGCCCGAGCGATCATCATGGTGGCGCCCGACTCGCCCCGCGCCCGTCACGCAGGCCCCGGATGGAATGCGCCGCGCCCCTTCCGCCGGGGTTCTCGCGAAAAAAGGCGAAGGCGGCTGCGTCGTGTTCGGTCCTTACGCCACTTTGCTGCCTGGCCGGTACCGTCTCGAGGTCGATCTCGCGCCCGGTCCGGACGACAAGGAAGGGGTCCGGATCGAAGCCGGGCAGATCAATCTCGATGTATTCTCCGTTGCCGACAACGAATTCCTGGCGCAACACGCCCTGCCGGCGCGTGCCCTGGCGGGAGAACCAGAACGGCTTGAGTTCACGGTCCCGGATGGTCCCGACGGCGCCGGCAACCCGATCCGTCTCGAGTTCCGCATCTGGTCCTCGGGCGCGATCGGGTTCATGGTCCAGAGCGTTCGCACCCGCCCCATCGCCCTCGTGCCGATCGGGCAGGCCCAGGCGGAGCCGGATGCCGTCGCGCCGATGAGAGTGGCGGCAGCAAGCTGAGGCCGAGGAGAGAAGATGAGCGCCAGGATAGCACTGGTCTGCGGAGCAGGAGGCTTCATCGGAAGCCACCTGGTCCGGCGCCTGAAGGCCGAGGGGCTTTGGGTCCGCGGCGTGGACCAGAAATTCCCCGAGTTTTCCGAGACCGCGGCCGACGATTTCGTGATCGGCGATCTCTGCGAGCCGGATTTCTGCCGCAGCATCGTCGATCGCCGCTTCGACGAGGTTTACCAGCTTGCCGCCGACATGGGTGGTGCGGGCTACATCTTCACCGGCGAACACGACGCAGAGGTGATGCACAATTCTGCCTCGATCAATCTGAATATGCTGGAGGCGTGCCGCCGCCGCGCGGCCTCGCGCATCTTCTATTCCTCCTCCGCCTGCATCTATCCCCTATACAACCAGGAGGACCCGAACAATCCGAACTGCACCGAGCCGAGCGCCTATCCGGCCGCACCTGACAGCGAGTACGGCTGGGAGAAGCTGTTCAGCGAGCGCCTCTATCTCAGCTACCAGCGCAACCACGGCATCAAGGTGAGGATTGCGCGCTACCACAATATCTTCGGCCCGGAGGGAACCTGGCGGGGTGGCCGGGAAAAAGCTCCGGCAGCGATCTGCCGCAAGGTGGCTGAGGCTCCGGATCGTGGCGAGATCGAAATGTGGGGCGACGGCAACCAGACCCGCTCCTTCCTCTCTATCGACGAGTGTCTCGAGGGCACGCTTCGCCTCACTCGCTCAGATTTTTCCGGCCCGGTGAATGTCGGCTCCGAGGAGATGGTCACCATCAACGAACTGGCACGGATGGCGATGCGCATTGCCGGCAAAGAGCTCACGGTGCGGCACGTCCCGGGCCCGCTCGGGGTGCGCGGCCGCAACTCGGACAACCGCCTGATCCGCGAAAAGCTCGGCTGGGCCCCTTCCCGGCCGCTCGAATCGGGTCTCGCCGCGACCTATCGCTGGATCGAGCAGCAGGTGCGTGGCAAAGAGGTGCGCCAGGCGGCCTGAGGCCAGAGCGGAGCAGGGAAACAGGGCATGGACCTCGCCGTCATCGGGCTCGGCAAGCTCGGCTCTCCCCTGGCCGCCGTGCTGGCCAGCGTCGGCCATCGCGTGATCGGCGTCGACGTCAATCCGACCTTCGTCGAAGCCATCAACGCCGGACGCGCGCCGGTGAGCGAGCCGGGACTGCAGCAGATCATCGAAAAAGCCGGCGCGCGGCTTTCCGCCACCACCGATTTCAACGCCGCGATCCAGCGCACGGACATCTCGTTCGTGATCGTGCCGACGCCATCCGGGCCGGATGGTGTCTTCACCAATCGCTGGGTGCTCGATGCGATCCGCGCGATCGGCACCGCATTGCGCGGGACGGAGCGCTATCACGTCGTCAACATCACAAGCACGGTGATGCCCGGCTCGACCGGCGGCCCGATCCGCGACGCGCTCGAGCAAGCAAGCGGGAGAAGGGTCGGCGAGGCGGTCGGCCTGACCTACAACCCGGAATTCATCGCGCTTGGGAGCGTCGTGCGCGATCTCTTGCACCCCGACATGGTCTTGATCGGCGAGAGTGATCCGCGTGCCGGGGCGGTGCTGGAAAGCCTTTATCGTGGCATCGGCGGGGAGGCGAAGCCGATCCAGCGAATGAACTGGGTGAACGCCGAGATCGCCAAGATATCCGTCAACACCTTCGTTACCACCAAGATCAGCTACGCCAACATGCTGGCCGAACTCTGTGAGAAGCTGCCCGGCGCGGACGTGGAGGTGGTGACGGAGGCGCTCGGTAAGGACAGCCGGATCGGCCCGAAATACCTCAAAGGTGCGCTCGGCTATGGCGGTCCCTGCTTCCCGCGCGACAACGTGGCGTGGGCGGCACTCGCCCGCTCGCTCGGCGCCGGCGCCGAGATCGCCGCCGCGACCGACGCGGTGAATCGCCGCCAGGTGGACCGTGTGGTGGCCCTCGTGCGGGCGGCCCGCCCCCCCGAGGCCTCGGTCGCGGTCCTCGGCATGGCGTACAAGCCCGGCACTCCGGTGATCGAGCAGAGCCAGGGTGTGATGATCGCCGAGCGGCTGACCGAGGCCGGCTACCGCGTCCTGCTCAGCGATCCGCTGGCGCTCGAAAATACCGCTGCCGCTCTTGGCGAGGGCGCGGTTGCGGTGAGCGACCCTGCGTCCGCCATCGCTCACGCGGATGTCGTCGTCATCGCAGCGCCAATGCCCGCCTACGCGGCGCTGGGTGCCGGGCAGTTTACCGGACGCGCAGCACGGAAGACGGTGATCGATTGCTGGCGCATTCTCGCCCCCGAAATCGCGGCGGTCGCCGATGTGATCGAGATCGGCCGCGGATCGGCTCAGCCGGAGCGGGAATCCCCGTTCGACCAGGCCCCGACTGAACCGTCTCTGCTGCGCGTGAGGTCACGATGAGCGCAGCCCATCCCGCCGAAACCACCCCCATCGAGACGGTGGCGGAGCATCGGGACCGCCGGTCTTGCCGCGCGGGCAGCAGCCGGGCGTCGTTGGGCGTCTCGGCGCGGACCACCACGGCCCGGCGATGACAGGCGCATCTCCTTGACGATGCCGGCTCAAAGATATACTCTGATAAGAGTTTATCATCGAGGTTGCCCGTGCAGGTCTCGAAATGGGGCAATAGCCTTGCCATTCGTCTCCCCGCCACCGTCGTCGAGGCGCTGAAGCTGAAGGAGGGCGATGAAGTCGAGGTGCGGATTGCCGGCGATCGCCGCTTCGATATCGACCGCGATCGTAGCCGCGAACGGGCGTTGGCCCGGATTCGTGCTTTCCGCAAGCCGCTTCCCCCTGATTGGAAATTCGATCGCGATGAAGCCAACTCGCGATGAGACCGGCTCCGGCCGACTTCCTGGACGGCAACGTCCTGGTCTACGCTTTCACGACGGATCCCCGCGCCGAGGCAGCGCAGGCCCTGCTCGCCCGCAGTTGCGCGATCAGCGTCCAGGGCCTCAACGAATTTGCCAATGTGGCAAGGCGTAAGCTCGGCATGTCGTGGAGCGAGATCGGCCGGGCGGTGTCATCCATCTGCACGCTCTGCCCGCTTGTGCTGCCGGTCGAGGTCGAGACGCACGCGGACGCCCTTCGCATCGCTGAACGCTACGGCTATGCGATCTTCGATGCCTTGGTCGTCGCCTCGGCCCTGCTCGCCCGCAGCGACATTCTCTGGTCCGAAGACATGCAGGATGGGCTGGTTATCGATGATCGCCTGCGCATCGCCAATCCGTTTCGGGCAGAGAACTGAGTACTGCCGCGCATTGATGATGCGCTTCCGGGCCGCCCGTGCAGAGTAACCGCAACGTGAGGCATCATCTTGCTGTGGAGACATTCATGACAGGGGCAAGCGAACGCCCGCCGCGCGACACGGTTGAGGGAGTGGCCGCGGCGAGCGCTATCCGTGCCCACGAAACAGCCTCCATCGAGACCGTGGCGGAGTATTGGAACCGCCGCCCTTGCAACATCCGCCACTCTCCGAGCGAGGTCGGTTCGCGGCAGTATTTCGACGAGGTCGAGGAGCGTAAATATTTCGTCGAACCGCACATCCCGGCCTTTGCCGAGTTCAGCCGCTGGCGGGGCAAGCGCGTGCTCGAAATTGGCTGCGGCATCGGCACCGACGCCGTCAATTTCGCTCGCGCCGGTGCCGACTACACGGGCATCGAGTTGTCGCGCGTCAGCCTCGATCTCACGCGCCGGCGATTCCAGCTCTTCGGTCTTGCCGGACACCTGATCGAGGGCGATGCTGAGAAGCTTTCCTCTCTTGTTGCCCCCGCGTCCTTCGACCTCATCTATTCGTTCGGTGTCGTCCACCACACGCCGGATCCCCAGGCCGTGATGAGCGAGGCCCGCAATGTGATCCGCCCTGACGGCGAATTCCGCCTGATGTTGTACGCGAGAAATTCCTGGAAGAATGCCATGATCGAGGCTGGCCTCGATCAACCGGAGGCGCAGTCCGGCTGCCCGATTGCCCTCACCTACACGGCGGAGGATGCTCGTGAGATGCTCACTGCTGCCGGCTTCGATGTCATCTCGGTCGCGCAAGACCATATCTTTCCGTACGTGGTTGGAAAATACGTCCGCTACGAGTATGATTTGCAGCCCTGGTTCGCGGCGATGCCGCAAAAAATGTTCCGCACACTCGAGCAGCGGTTCGGCTGGCATCTGCTGATCAAGGCAAAGCCTTGCTGACGGCTTACTCAAAGCCTAGTGTCCTGCAGGGCGCAGCGAGATTGGGATGGAACTCCTGACTGGCAGCACAGGGCGCGTTCGGTTCGCCGGCGTGCAGCTCGAAACCGGCTGGGCTTCCCGGCCCGTGGATGCCGGCTGCCTTGGCGGGCTGGAAACCGCGCACGGCACCTTTGGTGAAAGATCGTGTGCCTGTGCCTCCGACAGGGATGGCGCGGAGCCGGTCACCGAAACTGCCACCATCGAGGCGGTTGCTGAGTACCTGAACCGCCCGTCCTGCCACATCCATCACTCCCCAACGGGCGCATCCGCGCGCTCTCACCTGGGCGAAGTCGAATCGGGGTTCTGATGGCAGAGTTCGCCAACACTCTGGACAAGACCTGGGGCTTCCTCGACGTCGACCGCCCGGCCCATCGGCTCTCGGTCATCATTCCGGTGTGCAACGAGGCGGAGAGCATCGAGCCTCTTATGGAGCGCCTCTTCAAAGTGTTGGACACGCACTTTTCCAGCCTCCCGGGCGCTTTCGAGGTCATCGCCGTCAACGACGGCAGCACGGACGAGTCGCTTCACAAGCTCAAGCAGCAGGCCCGGAATCGTCTCGAGTTGAAGGTGGTGGACTTCCGGAGAAACTACGGCCAGACGGCAGCCATGCTGGCAGGCATCGAGTTCGCCCGCGGTGAAGTACTGGTCTCGATCGACGCCGACCTCCAGAACGACCCGGAGGATATCCCGCTGCTGCTCGCGCGGCTCGCCGAAGGAGCGGACGTCGTCTCCGGCTGGCGCAAGGATCGGCGAGATGCACGATGGCGCCGCAACTTCGTGAGCCGCGTTGCCAATCAGGTGATCTCCTGGATCTCCGGCGTGAAGCTGCACGACTACGGCTGCACCCTGAAAGCCTACCGCCGGGAGGTGATCAAGGGTGTCAGGCTTTATGGCGAGATGCACCGGTTCCTTCCGGTCTACGCTCGCTGGATGGGCGCGAAGGTGGTCGAGATTCCGGTCCGCCACAGTCCGCGCCGGTTCGGTAAGTCCCACTACGGGCTCAGGAGAATTGTCAAGGTCACGCTCGACATTCTCGTCGTCAAGTTCCTCGACCGCTATATGACGAAGCCGATCTATGTCTTCGGCAGTTTCGGCCTGCTGGCGATCGCCTTCTCTTTCGCGACCCTGGTGCTGTCCCTTTGCCTGCGATTCTTCGACGGGATCTCGCTGATCCAGACGCCCCTGCCGCTGCTTGCCGCGATGGCGTTCCTGGTTGGTTGCATGAGCCTGTTGATGGGGCTGCTCGCCGAAATCGTGGTGCGGACCTATTTCGAATCGCAGCGGAGGCCACCCTTTCTTGTCCGCGAGCTCACCAACTTCGAGGCCGGTGGCTGAGATGTGCGGACTGGCCGGATTTGTCGGAGATGGTGGTCCCGATACTCTGCGGCCCATGCTCGATCTGCTGTCCCACCGCGGGCCGGACGGCGAGGGCATCTACGCCGACCCCGATCTTCCTGTGCGGCTTGGCCACACTCGCCTTGCGATCATCGATATCGCCGGCGGCCGCCAGCCGATGTGGAACGAGGACGGCACCGTCGGCCTGATCTTCAACGGCGAGATCTACAATCACGCCGAACTGCGCCGCGAGCTGGCCGCTCGCGGCCACGTCTTCGCAACCGACCACAGCGACACCGAGGTTATAGTTCACGGTTACGAGGAATGGGAAAGCCGGCTGCCGGCGCTCCTCAACGGCATGTTCGCTTTCGTTATCCTCGACCGCCGCCGCCGCCGGCTCTTCCTGGCGCGCGACCGGTTCGGCGAGAAGCCGCTTTTTTATGCGCGTCAGGGTGGACTCTTCCTCTTCGCAAGCGAACTTCCGTCCTTGGTGCGCCATCCCGGCTTCATTTCCCACCTCCAGCCGCGCGCCGTGCAGAAGTTTCTCGCGCATGGGTTTCTGCCGGCGCCGCACACGCTCTGGGCGGACGCGTACAAGCTGCCGGGCGGCTCGCACCTGACCTACGACATCGTTACGGGCGAAACGAAGATCGTGCGCTACTGGAGGTTCACCATCGAACCCGACGAGGCGCTCGGGGCACGGCCGGAAGAATCGCTCGCCGAGGAGCTGCGCGCACTGCTGTTCCAGGCGACACGCCGCCGCCTGATGAGCGACGTGCCGCTCGGGGTTTTCCTCAGTGGCGGCATCGATTCGAGTGCAGTGCTCGCGGGTGTCATGTCCGGGCGGCAATCGCGGGCGGTGAACACTTTCACCATCGGCTTCAACGAACCCTCCTTCGACGAGTCGGAGCATGCCGCGGCGGTGGCGCGTGCTTTCGGCACCGCGCATGCCATGCAGCGGGTGGAGCTTCAGGCAGCCCGGGACCTCATCCCCGGCCTTCTCTCCCGGGTCGGCGAGCCGATCGGAGACGCCTCGATCCTCCCAACCTGGCTCCTTGCCCGCTTCACGCGCCAGCACGTGACCGTCGCGCTCTCCGGCGATGGCGGCGACGAGCTCTTTGCCGGGTACGATCCGTTCAAGGCTCTCTCGCCGGCCCGCCTCTATCAGATGCTGGTGCCGCGTGGGCTGCATCGGGGCCTGCAGCGCCTTGTCGATCTCCTGCCCGGCTCGGCGCGCAACATGAGCTTCGATTTCAAGTTGCGACGCGCGTTGCTTGGACTCTCCTATCGTCCCTGCCTGTGGAACCCGGTGTGGCTCTCGCCCGTCGATCCGCGCTTCATGCAGGAACTCTGCACCGAACCGTTGCGTGCCGAGGAGCTTTACGAAGAGGTGATCGATAGCTGGCAGGCGGCCGGCAACCGGAACCTCCTCGACCGTAGCCTTGAATTCTACGCCAACTACTACTTACCGGACGATATCCTGTTCAAGGTCGATCGCGCTGCCATGCTCAATTCGCTCGAAAGCCGCGCCGTCTTCCTCGACAACGACCTGGTCGAGTTCTGCCGCCGCCTTCCCGGCCATTTTAAATACCGCAACGGGGAACGCAAATACCTCCTCAAGCGCGCGCTCAGGGGCGTCGTCCCCGACGCCGCGCTCGATCGGCGAAAGAAGGGCTTCGGCATACCGCTCGCAAGCTGGTTGCGCACGATTCCCGCCAGCCCTCCCATGGAGCCGCTTCCCGGCCTGCGCCTGGAGCGCGTGGCGCAGGCCTGGCGGGATCACCGCTCCGGCGTTGCCGACCACCGGCTGTTCCTGTGGAGCTGGCTCAGCCTGCAATGGGGTCTGGCTCAGCAGACGGCGGCAGCTCCGGTCGCGGCATGAGGATCGCCGCCCGCAACGAGCACACGAGCCTGACCAAAGCCGGCTCCCCGGACCGGTTCGGCTACGAGTGGAGCGAGTATTCGGAGATGCGCCCCGAATACGAGGAGCAGTTCCGCCGCTGGACCGCCCACCTCAGGCCCGAGGATTGGCAGGGCAGGAGCTTCCTCGATGTCGGCTGCGGCATGGGCCGCAACAGTTATTGGCCGCTGAGCTACGGAGCGTCGCGTGGTGTTGCGATCGACGTAGACCAACGGTCCCTCGCGGCCGCGCGCCGGACTCTGGCCCAGTTTCCCAACGCCCAAGTGCTCGCCGCCAGCGCCTACGACATCCCGTTCGTCGGCGCGTTCGACATCGTGTTCTCGATCGGCGTCATCCATCACCTCGAACAGCCGCGCCGGGCGGTTGCAGAGATGGTCCGTGCGGCGCGGCCCGGTGGCCGCGTTCTGATCTGGGTCTACGGCCGGGAGAACAACGGCTGGATTGTGACTTTCGTCGATCCGCTTCGCAAGGTGCTCTTTGCCCGGCTGCCCGTGGCATTCGTTCATCATCTTTCCCTCTATCCCGCCATCGTGCTCTGGTGCGCGCTGCGGTTCGGATTACGCCGGGTGGGCTATTTTCGCCTTCTCGGCCAATTCTCTTTCCGTCATCTGCGGTCGATCGTCTTCGATCAGCTTCTCCCGCGCATCGCACATTACTGGCCGCGCGAGGCTGTGGCCGAGATGATGCGCGAGGCGGGATTTGCCGACATTCGGCTCGCATGGATCAACGAGGTATCCTGGTCCGCGATCGGGACCAAGCCTCCTTCGCGCTGCGATCAGCAAGCGGAGGAGACGGAGGGAACCCTTGCGAAATAGCGTCACCGAAGGCGCCCAGGCGGATCCGCACAGAAAGAATCTGCCGATTGACAGCGTCCTCGATCTCCTGGTCTGCCCTCATACTGGCGCACCCCTGGCGCGTCATGGCTTGGAACTCCGTGGGACCGACGGATCATCCTATGGGCTGTCCGATTCGGGAATCCCGTTGTTCGTGGACAAGCATTGCTCCGCCGACGCCCGGCGGCAGCAAGACCATTACGAGCGGATCGCGGTTTCCTATGTTGAGAACCTCGGATTTCCTCACACGGAAGAATATATGAGCTATCTCGATCATGCACTGCTTGCCGCTATCGATCATCCGTTGGGCGTTACGGCCGAGCTTTGCTGTGGTCGCGGCGAGGCATTCTCGTTGCTCGGCTCACGCGTCGAGCGCGGCGTCGGGGTGGATGTATCGCTCTCGATGCTCGAGCATGCGCTCTTGCATAATCGGAATTCGGGAGTCGCGTTCGTTCAAGCCGATGTGACCATGCTCCCACTCGCGACCACCGCGTTCGACAGTGTGGTGATGCTCGGAGGCATCCATCACGTGCGCGATCGGGCCCGCCTCTTCTCCGAAGTTTCGCGAATCCTGAAGCCGGGCGGTCGTCTTTACTTCCGGGAGCCGGTTAACGATTTCTGGCTTTGGCGTGTGCTGCGATGGGCCATCTACCGGACTTCGACGACGCTCGACCACCAGACCGAACGCCCTCTCCTCTGGTCCGAAACCGTGCCTACATTCGAGATCTCCCGCCTTCGAGTGAGAAGTTGGAAGACCTACGGTTTCCTCGGATTTTGCCTCTTCATGAACAGCGACGTTTTGCGGTTTAACAAGCTTTTCCGGTTCCTGCCAGCAGTCCGGGCGATAACGCGTGCTTCCACGCGGCTGGACGCAGCCATTCTGGGGTTGCCTGGCCTTGGAAAGTGTGGATTGCAGGTCGTCGGTGTGGCTGAGAAGGAACTCGAGGGATGTTGAGATCGCTGCCGCTTATTGGAGCGATGATCATGAGCGCGGTGACGGCGAACCTCCTGCTCAAAACCGGCGTGGCCGCCCGCAATGCCGGCGGCCTTGTCGCCATTCTGATGCATCCGACTGTCCTCTGCGGCCTGGCGCTTTTCGGCGGAGCCGCGATGCTGTATCTCTTAGTCCTCGAGCGACTGCCGTTAAACGTCGCCCAGTCCATGATGGCATTGCAATTCGTGGGTGTGATGGTTGGTTCGGTTGTGGTGTTGGGCGAACCCATGCCCCCCGCCCGTCTGCTCGGCGCCGCGTTGATCACGGGCGGGGTGATTCTTGTCGGGCTGTCAGCTACCGGATGACCGAAGTCCCGGATCAAGGCCCGATCGTGCTCGCAGGTGATCGGACAAGGATTTGAAAGGCCAATGCTCGAAGCGACCTACGCCGTAGAAGCAGCGATCGAGGAAACGCACTGGTGGTTTGTGGGGCGGAGGCGGCTCTTCGCTCGCGAACTGGAGGCCGCCGGAATACGGCTCGATGCCCGAATTCTCGACGTCGGAACAGGCGCCGGCTCAAATCTTCGGATGCTGCGCGATCTGAGATTCTCGGCGGTCGAGGGCCTGGATCTGAGCGAGGAAGCCATCCGCTGGTGCGCTGGCAAGGGACTGGGTCCGGTCCGCTGCGGCAGCATTTGTGACATGCCGTTTGAGGACGGGAGGTTCGATGCGGTCCTCGCGACCGACATCATCGAGCATGTCGAAGACGACAAGCGGGCGCTCACCGAGCTCGCGCGCGTCATCAGGTCGGGCGGGACGGCACTCATCACGGTCCCGGCGTGTCCGGCGCTCTGGGGCCTTCAGGATGAAGTCGGCCTTCACCGGAGGCGTTATCGGATGAGGCCTCTGCTGGAGCTGGTGCGTGCATCGGGACTTTCTGTCTCCCGGGCCTATCACTTCAACTACCTTCTGTTCCTGCCGATCGGGGTGTGCGGCAGGTGATGCGTCTTACCCGGACACGACTGGAGAGCGAGGGCCAGGTCCGCGGACCAATGCTGGATTGGATACTCTCAGCCATTTTCACGTTCGACATTCTGACCGCCCCGAGGCTTCACCCCCCGTTCGGCGTATCGATCCTCGTCCTGGCAACCAAGCCGGCGCGATAAGCGAGGAGCCGCGGTCGCATATGATAGACTCGCTAACGCTCGGTACTGTTACTTGTTCCAAAGAGAATCGCTTCTGGTTCCCGAGAAATAAGATAAGAGAATCGTGCTTAGCGTTCGCTCGGAGCGGTACCCACTGCAACCTGCGTTCGCATCGTTGGTCTCTCCAACCTCGCTCAACCACCCAGACACTGGACCCCTGAACTCATGGCACTCTGGCCTAGCGCTTTCTACCGTTTCCTTGACGCACCAGAAATCTATGCCCTCAACCAGCGCGTAGCGCGTCCGACGACCGGCCGTGCCCGCCATCTCGTCGAGGCCAATGTGCGGAGCGATGGGAGGCTCATCCTCGACTCGGGCTGCGGCATCGGCAACTACCGGGAGAGCTTCCGCGGCCCCTACGTCGGAATCGACATCAATCCCCGGTACATCGACGCTGCCCGGAAGCGGTACCCCGATCGTTTCGAGGTGATGGATTGCACCGATCTCAAATTCCCCGATTCGAGTTTCGATGAGGTTGTCACGATTGCGACCACCCATCACTTGGATAACGACGGCTTGGCGAGGATGGTCCAAGAAGCGCTCCGGGTGCTGCGACCGGGCGGCCACCTGCACATTGTGGATGCAGTCCTTCCGACGTCCAGCTGGGCCCTCTTCAAGCAGGCTTGGTTCCGGCTGGACAGGGGCGCGTTCCCCCGACCCCTGTCCACACTGGTCGGCCTCGTAGCAAGCTGCGGGCACGTGAGCAGGCAAGATACCCTCGACGGTCCATTACACGACATTGCCTACCTCAGGATCGCGCCGTTTCCCGCTTCCTGCACCGCAGTCGACCATTCGCGGGTCCAAGGCACCGCGCCGCCGCCCACTTCCTGACCTATCGACGCCCACAGCGCGAGAACGCCGCTCACCCGTTCATCCGACCCGCCCGGGGGGCTCATTTCGTGAACCGAGTGACTGCCATTCTTGGCGCCGGCTCCGAACGTCCTCGCGAAGCAATAGTGGCCACACCACCGTCGGCGGCAGAGATCGCCTTCCTCCTTCTCGGTCCTATCGCCGCTGTGATCGTGTTCCACATCAGTGTAATCAACCAAGCTGGCGACGTCGACCCGGAGTACTACACCGGCTATGGGTACTCGTTCGCGCGGATGTGGCGGGAATTCGGGCCGACATATTACGCTATCCGGTTTCCTGTCACTTTCCTGGACGAGATCTTCCAGTGCATCGACCACGGCCTCGCTGGATACGAACTTCTCCGACTGCTCATCTTCTGGGGCGCCGGCATTCCCCTTTTCCTGATGACCCGTCGACTCTACGGCGCGGCAATCGCCTGCGCTGCTTACGCCTTTTTGTTCCTCAATCCGCTGCTGCCGTTGGCTATGCTATGGGACCTGACCACGTTCCTTGCGATCCCGGCCGCCTTGTCAGGAATCGCAGTCTGGCACCTGCACCCGAACCGTGCCTTCATCTCCTCGATTGCTAGCGGATTCCTCTTCTGCGTCTCAGTCAACAGCCACGCCTTTACCGGCACCGCCTTACTACTTTTCCTAATGGTCGAGTTTGCGTTTGCGCTCGCGGACCCAGCCGGTCGCCGTCACATCCCGCGCGACATTGCTGGGCTTGTCATCGGTAGCGCCGCTTGCATGGCGCTTGGCCTTCTCTTTTTCTGGGTGCAGGTCGGTTTCGTCTCGCCGCGCATCCTTTGGAGCGTCACCCTCACAGCGATCAGGTCCGGGCATGGCTACAGTGCAACCCACTATGTACCGTTGTCGCAGTTCTTCGACGTAAACTATGACGTCTACGTGCCGTACATCACAACCGCGTTGGCCGTTGCGGCCCTGCGCGGCTCGCTGTTCGAGAACACGATAGAAGCGCGCATAACTTGGTTCGCGATTCTCTACTGCGCGGCCTATGCGTTCGCGGTCCTCGTCCTTCGGATGAACATCGTAACCTACTCTTGGTATTTGTCACACTTGGCGATCGTCAGCTACCTCACGGTGCCCGTCCTACTCGGGCATGCGCGGGCCGCCTCCGACCGGTTCAGGGCAGGGCTCTTTGGCCTTGGCCTCCTCATTCCTCTCGCGGTCGTCCGCATTTGGCCCGCTTTCACGCTTAGCGTATATGGGATGGCTCACGGCTCACCTACGACCGTGGCGATCATTGCGCTTGTCGCAATCGTTGCGGGGCTCTCGCTGAGCGTTGGCCCTAGGCACGTGGCTACTGCAGCCGCGCTTTTCGTGGCGGCAGTGATCATCCAGGCCCCACTCCTCTCGGCGCGGTACCTCGACACGTACATCGACAGCCCCTCCCGCGCGGCGGAGGCGCCGCTCTACAGGATGATCCGGCAATACCAGGCTCTTTTGGATCAATACGATAAGCCCGATCAGCGGGTCCGCATCTGGTATGTGAACGATCCGAGCGACCTCTTCCTTTCGCTGGCGTCGAGCAATCTTCACTTCACGGTCCAAAGCCCCTGGAGCCGAGGCCCTGTTCCAGGCATACTGAGGGTCCCGGAGACGGGCTACGGCATGCCCGAAATCGGCCCGTACGAGCGCCGCAGTTTGGCCGACCCGAATACGAAATATGTTCTGCTGGTCGCCCGCGCGGAGGGGAGGGTAGCGCGAGGTCTCGCTGCGCTTGCTGCCGCAGGCATAAAAGCCGAACGCATCAAAGAAGAACTCTGGGGGGAACTACCGTTTACCGCCCACGCATTGCTGGTGCGCATCGTTGGGCGAGACGCAACGCCGCTGCCGACGCACCGCTGATGCCGGCGGATCTGTCAGCCCTCGTCTGACGAAGCTGCAAGCACCTGACGTAGCACCGCACGCACGGGCGCGCTCCCAGCCCGACCTGTGCCGCCCGGAAACGTGTCGGACTCGGGGCCGTCTTGCTGGCCATCCGGACAGGTTATGGCGCGCGCGACGCGGGCCGCTCGATACGATAAATTTCGAAGAAGCTGCCTGCGACCAAAGGGTGCAAATGAGACGACACGTTTTTCGGCGGAGACCCGAAATCGATCCAGAGCGCAAAATCGAACTTTTCAGGCCAGTCCCGCCAGTAGGGCCTTTCCCCAAACATGTTGCGGCGGGTATCGAGCGATTTCCGCTGGCCGGGATCGGCGCCTCTGCGCAGCTCCTCCGGCGCCGCGGGCGAACCCGCCGACTCGGCGGCTTCGCGGTTGCGCGGCGCCACCTCAATCGTCGTCCACCCGGTGAAGATGTAGGGAACAAAGGCCGAGCGATCGATGACCGCCAGCTCCGGCATGTGAAAGTACGCCACGCTCTGGCGAACCGCGAAAAACCTTGGCACGCCGGGCAGCCCGGCATCGCGTCCCGGAATCACTCCCTCGACGATCATCAGTCGCGATCCCGGCGCGATGACCCGAGATGCGGACCGGAATTCGACGAACTGGCGGTCATAGTCGCGCCAGCTTTGGGTCACCGCCCAGATACGCAGGCCGAGCACGCAAAACGCGACCGCCGCGAAGGCCGCGGTCGTTCGGCGCGACGCTATTCGCACCTGGCTGCCGGCGATCAACAGGAACGTGAGAGCGACCGGCAGCCGCAGATCCGCCGCCCAGCTTCCGCTCAGCACGTTCGGCATTGCCACCGCTGCGACCGCCACCACGGCCAGAGGACGGCGGAATTCAGTTGCCAGGGTGAGCGAGCGTGTGCGAATGGCCCACGCAAGGAAGGCAAATGCCAGCAATCCAACGACCAGGTCGAACGGCGTTGGGACGTAGCCAAACGTAAACGGCGCGATCAGTGCGTACAGCTTGTTGGCTAAACTGCCGTACAAGGTGACCGTCGGACCGCCATGCCTGAGGCTCACAAACCAGAGCACCAGGCCGGGCACGAATTGCGCCCCGGCGGTGATCAGCGAGAAAGCTTCCCGCAGCGGAATTCGCCGCTGCCTGATCCGGCCATCGAGCTCGAAGAGCGCGACCGTCATGGCGTAGAGCCCGAAGGCGAACAGGTGGAAGAGAAAAAGCAGGCTTGCAACGACTGAGAACAGGAGGATTCGCGGGGCGGGGCGCCATCCTCGCGTCGCGATCCAGCCGCTCAGCGCGAACAGAGAGGCGCCGATCCCAAAGAGGCAGTTGAGAAAGCCCCAGAACAGGACGGCGTTGTAAACGAAGAGCGCCGACCACAGCGGCCACACGGCCCACCGCCCATGGAGGACGCGGTGCAGACTCGCCGTGCCGCCGATCAATGTCAGCACCGTCAAGGCAATGAAAAGGCGCCCGGCGGCCTCGATCGACACGACTCTCGAGATCGGCGGAACGACCAGATCCATCGCCAGGTCGGGCAAGATCCGCCAGTGGATTTGGTAATTCGCCGCCAGCGCCGGTATGTTTCCCCGCTGGGCGAGTATCCACATCCGGGCGAGATGGTCCGGATAGTCGACAAGTGCCGGCACACGGACCCAGAACAGCGGCGAGATTGCAGCCGTCATGAAGAGGACGTAAAGCGCGAGCCGTGAAGCCCTTGTTATTGTGTGCTCGCTTGCCTGCGCCGGGGACGGCGCCCGGAGAATCCGTTCGGAGTTCATTTTCGATTCATGAGCCACAGGCCATCCGCTGCTCGAGGCTGACTGTCTGACCGGGAAGCGTACACAATGTACTACGAAGGCGGGCTTTCCGATGGCAAGTTGAACGGATGCAGCCGAATCCCTGCCCGCCCGAATCCCGACGACCTCCCGGCTTGTTCATCACCCCGATGCCCGTGTCCCGATTCCGAGATTGGTGAGCGTATTCTGGCGGCCGGATCGGGACACCCGCCATTTGTTTTCGGTGGCCTGCTGATCCCCTCCGTTCGCTGCAAGGGGCGGCGAACTTCGGAGGCAGGACACGAGCGGCGGGCATTGCGGTCAGGACCCCCATCGCGCTCGCCGCGCGTGCCATGTACGATCTTGAATTCGATCTCCGCAACAGGCAGGAAGGGGCAGGGGCGAAGGCGGACGGAACGGGAACCTTCCCCGAGCCCGGATCTCTGTGAGGCCTCATGCTGTCGATGATCCTCTATGGCCGGAATGACAGCTACGGCTACAACCTCCACAAAAGGGCTGCCCTGAGCCTGAACTGCATGGCCGAGTTGCTGGGCTCCGACGGCGACGAGATCCTGTTCGTCGACTACAACACGCCGGACGATTACCCGACCTTCCCCGAGGCCATCCGCGACACACTGACCGGGCGAGCGCGCCGCCTGTTGCGGATTTTCCGCGTCCGTCCGGCACTGCACCGCCGGTTCCAGGGCGGGACCCACCTCGCCGTGCTCGAGCCGGTCGCACGCAACGTGGCGCTGCGGCGGTCGAATCCGGGCAACCGCTGGGTGCTCTCGACCAATACCGACATGATCTTCGTGCCACGCACGGGCCGCTCGCTCGGCGATGTCGCCGCGACGCTCGACGACGCGCTCTATCACATCCCCCGCTTCGAGTTGCCCGAGACACTCTGGGAGGGCCTCGACAGGATGGACCCTGCCGCCGCCATCGCGGAGATCGCGCAATGGGGATGGGCCCTGCACTTGAACGAGATCGTACGGGGCTCCGATATGATTCTCTACGATTCGCCGGGAGACTTTCAACTCGCCACCCGCGCCGACCTTTTTCGCATCGATGGCTTCGACGAGCGGATGTTGCTCGGCTGGCACGTCGACTCCAACCTCGCCCGCCGACTCAGCTTCCTCCGCCGCCGGCCACGCTCGCTCGCTGAGCACTTCTTCGGCTACCACTGCGACCACACACGCCAGGCGACCCCGATGCACCGCCACGACCGCGTCGAGAACGACTGGCGGCATTGGGTGGACGCCGTCTGCGAGGCTGAGATTCCCGAACAGAGCGAGCGCTGGGGGCTCGTCGCCGAAACGATCGAGGAGATCCGCCTGGAGGGCCAGCACAGCTCCTATGCCAACTCCCTTCGCGCCGCGATCGGCGAGCCCATGCCGGAGCCCACGAAGATCGCATATCGTGAAGAAAGCTATGACAAGGTCGGCTATGACCCGCGGCACGTGGTTCCATTCCTGATCGATGCGTTTTCGTGCTACCCGCGAACGACGAGGATCGGATGGGTAGGGATTGATCCAGGGCTGTTGGACCTGTTCACGGCGGCCTGGGAGCAGATCGGCTGTACCGGAGGCGTGCAGGTTCCGACTGAGGCAACGTGGCTTCGAAATGCCCCGAATCATCGCTGCCGGCCGGTACCGTTTACTGACCTTGCGGACGCGGCGGATGGCTTCGTGATCGACTTCGGGCCGCGACCGGCGAGCGAGGAGGCCGGGCCGGCAGCGGCGGCACGGAAACTGGCTATCCGGCAGGTCGAGTCCTGGTTCCGCCGGCTGGTAATGGCCGAGCGCCAAAGGCTCGAAGACAAGATCGAAGCACCGAGACGTTTCATCGTGGTCAATGCCGTGCATGGACGGTTCGAGTCGCAGGTACGCGCCCGTATCGGCGCCGCGGCTGCGCCGATTGCAACGCGCCTCAGGCAGGGTTTCGTTCTGCCGGCGGAGAAGCAGGCCCGCTCCCTGCTGCCGGTGCTGGAAACCGGCCCCGCCGGGCGGAGAACGGGCACCAGCGTCGTGACGCTGAGAGGTGCCGGCGGCCACGCCTTCTACGGCGGGTATTTCGATCTGATGGAAGGCCGCTATCGCCTACGCCTCATTTTCGAGCCCGCGCGCCTTCGAGCCCCGCTTTACAAGAAGGATGTCATGATCCTCGAGGTTGTTTCCGGCAGTCATTACCTGGCAATTCGGCCGGTGCAGGGTGCGGAACTCGCCCATGGAGAAGTCGGGCTGGATTTCGTCGTCACCGAGCAGATCCTGTTCCACCTCCGATCTTCGCGGATCGAGGTCCGCCTGCGCACACGGGGGCTGGTGGAGGTGCGAATCACCGCCGTGACGCTGGAGGAACTGGGCGCGGTACCCTCGGCTTCGCACATGACCGCGGTCGATTGGCTGCCCCTGATGTTCGTGGGCAGCGCCGGCGAACTGCCGCACCAGTCGCCGCGATGGTGGCGCCCGCGGCGTGCGCCTCCGAAGGTTTCCTCACCTGACACGATGCTTCCCGCAGCCGCGACAGGGGTGGCGGCACGAGTAGGGGAAAGCGGATGCGTCGTTTTCGGCCCCTATGTCAGCCTTCTTCCCGGGCGGCATCTCCTCGAGGTCGATCTCGCACCACGCCGGGATCAGAACGGCCGGGCAGCAATCGACGCCGCTGAGGCCGGCCTGGAAGTCTATTGCCTTGTTGACGACTGCGTGCTCGCGGAGATGGCGATCTGCGAGCGGGTGCTGCCAGGGGCGCGGGAGCGGCTGGAGTTCGTCGTGCCGGACCGGCTGGACAGCAAGGGCAATCCGATGCAGCTCGAATTCCGTGTCTGGTCGTCCGGCAAACTCGGATTCACGGTCCGCTCGGTTCGTACCAGGCCGCTTTCGCTGTTGCCGATCGGCGCGGGCGAGCCGGAGCCTGAGCTCGCCACCATGACCGGGCGCAGCCTGCATGAAGAACCCGCCGCAAATTCCGAAAGCGCTGGCATGGAGCCGCGTCCCGTTCGAGGCAATGAATGAACTTCCCCTCCGCCAACTCCCCACGCATAGCCTCTCTGGTACCCGGCGGGGCGCCGATCGAGCTCATTGCCTACTACGAGGAGTTCGCGGACTATTATCCCGAATGCGAGCTGCAGACCAAACGATGGCTGATGGAGAACGTCTGCCCTGACTGGGTTGTTTTCGATATCGGCGCCAACGTCGGCATCTATTCCATCCTGTTCTCGAGACTGGCATCCGAAGGACGCGTCCATGCGTTCGAGCCTACGTCCACGGTCGAGCTGTTGCGCCGCAACCTCGCATTCCATCGGGCTCGTAACGTCACCGTGCACGAAGTCGCTGTCGGCAACCGCAGCGGCAGATTCGATGAGCCGATCTACCGCATCTGGGGACAGCCACCCGAGACACAGACCTACGAGTTCAATACCCTCGACCAGTTCGTTGCCGGCGCGGACATCAGCCGATTGGATTGCATCAAGATCGACGTTGACGGGTTCGACCTCGAAGTACTTACGGGCAGCGCCCAAACCCTGGAGCGCTTCGACCCCTGGGTGATCGTCGAGCTCAATCACGCACTGGCAACGCGCGGGCAATCGGCCGGTGAAGCGATGTTGTGGCTGCTCGGGCAGGGCTACAACCGCGCATTCGTGCTCGACAACGAAAACTACCTGCTGAAGCGGGGTCCGGAACGAGCCGGAACCGCCGCGGCTACGCTCAGCCTCGGCTTCGATCGCCGACCCGTCATGCTGCCGCCGGCATTTGGCCCGGGCGTTCCCGTCGCCGAGTATTTCGACGATCGACCCGTCCTGCATAACCAGGCAGCCGTCCAGTCGGACGAATCGGCAATTGCCATCGTCGCACCCGGTCCGCGCTGGTCCTTCGCGGTGAGCTGGCCGCGTCGGGAGTCCGCCGCAGCGAAGGGACCGTTGTTCATCGAGGCTTGCCTCGAGGTAACCAGCGGGGCGGTCGGCCTTGGCTGCCTCGCAGCCGATTATCGTCACTACATCGGCAAGGAGGTTTTCGTCACCGAAGCGGCCGCCTGCCAGACGGCACAGATTTTCGTGCCTGACAGCAGGCACGTTGCATGCTTTGTCGTCCGGAACGTGACCGAGTCGGGCGCTGAGGCGCGCGCTCGCCTGAGTTCCATCAAGGTCTCGCTGGCAGCACCTGCCACGCCGGTTTTGTCTTCCCTGCTCGACCGTGACAGGCGCTGGTTCGATCTCCCAGGCGGCCCCAAGGCCGCCGTAGAACAAGCACGCGACCAGGCATGCGATCAGGCATCGGCCGCTGCACATCGCTCGATCCGGATCGTGCCGGTCGAGGAGCTCGGCGAGGCGCTCGGCTTTCGGCGCCCCTTCGTGCCCGAGACGCGCATCTACCGTCACAGCCTGACGGAGTTCATCACCGAACTTGACGAACCGGGAATATTCCGCTTTATCTATCGAAATTTCCAACCCGCCCGGCATCTCGAGTTCGGCACCTGGGAAGGGTCTGGCGTGGTCCTTTGCGCAGAGTCCTGCGCGGCGAGGATCTGGACCATCAATCTGCCGGAAGGCGAGCGCGACGCCCATGGCGCCCCCGTCTATTCTGCCAGCGCGCGGCAGGCGCCGGGCTTGACCGACACCACCATGCCAGGCGACGCTGGCTCCCACATCGGATGGCGGTATAAAGCCGCCGGTTTTGCCGACCGCGTGCACCAGATCCTTTGCGACAGCCGCGATTTTGCAAGCCAGGAATTCGCGCCCGGATTTTTCGGCACGATCCTGATCGATGGCGGCCACGCAACCGACGTGGTCACCAGCGACACCAACAAGGCGCTGCCGCTCCTCAGCTCCGGCGGCCTCCTGATGTGGCACGACTTTTGCCCGGATCCCGCCGTGCTCAAAGGCTCGGCCGCGGTTCGCGGCGTCGTCACGGCCATTTGCGACAATTTTGCGTCCTGGCGGCCGCAACTTTCCGATCTGTTCTGGGTCCGCCCGAGCCATCTGCTGATTGGCATCAGGGCCTAGAGCATGTTCAGCTCGACTGAACACGCTCTCTCTTGTCTGCCCGAGAGGATTCACATGCTCCTGAGTGAGTCACGCATGAACGAAAGTTGGTACCAGCGTGCCAGATCCGACGCAGGACAGCCGGCGATGCGCCGTAGCGGCCGGCAAGCCACTTTCCATTTTCAGTGGCCTGCTGATGCCCTGTTGGTTTGCTGCCGACAGCAGCAAATGTCGGGGACAGGACACGAGCAGCCGCCGATGCACACGCAAACCAGTATCTGTCTCTCGGGGCACCGCATGATCCCGGTTCTGATCACCAATCCGCGCTCGGGCACGCACTATCTCAAGGCCCTCCTCGCGGCTGCTCTGGGCACGCCGCCGGTCGAGCGCTCCTACGCGACCGCGCGAGAGCTCCGTACGGTCCTCTCCGCCGTTTCGGATCGGCAGTTGGTGTACGGGCACTTCCATTACTCCGAGTTCTTCTGGGTTCTCGATCCTGAGCGTCTGTCGGATCTCAGGCTCGTCGTGCTGACGCGCCATCCGTTCGATCGCCTCATCTCGCAGCTTGCGTTGACACGCGCACAAGGGGGCCGGCTCCCTGACCGAACCCGCACGCCCCAGCAGTTGGCGCGCGAAATTCTTCTTGGGGAATGGGACGGACTGCCCTGGGCCGACGGATATGTTGTCCCGGACTATCCGGCACTTCATAACTTTTACCAGCGCGAGCTGGTGACCAATTGGCTGGTGCATCGCCCCTGCCACCTGGTCAAATTCGAGGATCTCGTTGCAGACTCGAAGCGGACACTCGGCGAATGCCTGGGCTTCCTCGGGGTCCGGATATCGCAGGCCGAGCTTGGGGCCATTACTGCCAGGGTCACTTTCTCGAGCCTGAGCGGTGGGCGAAGGCCGGGCGAAACCGACCCGATGTCCCATTACCGGAGCGGCACGCCCGGCGAATGGCGGGGCGTGTTTTCCGGGCAGGACATCGAACGGCTGCGGTCCCGTTACGCCGGTGCTTTCCACGAGCTCGGCTACGAGCTTTGAGCAAGGGACGCCGTGCCGGCGCACATCTCGATCCTCTCGAACCGAAGGGCATCCCTTGTGGATGAGATCGGCCCCGGCGGGGCTTGCCTTGTTCACCACCGTTTGCCCGCATCGGCGGCACGACTCTACGCAAACTGTTGCTGCCACGCCTGATCGAGCAAATTCTGCCCGGTCGTGCGTTCCTGGTCGATATGCCGTCGGAGTTCGAGTGCCCCGCCTCGGGAGGCTCCACTATGTCGGCCTGTTCGAATCCTTTCCCCAGGCAACGGCGGATGTCGCCGCTCTCGCCGGCGTGGCATCGCTGGATACAACCGAGCGGATGAACTCCGCCGAGCGGATATCTTCCGTCTCCCCGGAGGATCGCGAGCGGATCATGGCGTGCAACGGCGTCGATGGCGCCCTCTACTCCTGGGCGCTCCGGAAGCGCGCTTAGCCCGACCGCCCGCTCGGACGTGCCGCGCCGGTGCCGAGGCACCGGGCCACCACGGGGTCGGAAGTCAGAGCATGGTGCCGTTCATAAGACGCCGGGACGCGCAGGCCGCCCTGTGGACGATCTGCCGGACCGATCGGCAGCCGCCCGTCGGGTATGTCGGGCTCCTTCATACCCTGTTTTGCCTCGCCACCTTATGGAGGACTCGCCAGGCGCCACGTTAACCGATTGTGTCAGCCGGTCACGGCTCGCCAGGGCGACGCCGGCGCGGCGGCGGGGACCCGCCAAGCCGCGTGCGGCGCAGCGTCGCGGACGGTGGCTCGCCGAAAAAAGCCTGATAAGCGGCGGCAAATCGTCCAACATCGCGGATGCCGTGACAACGCGCCAACCCCGCCAGTCCGTCCTCGCCCGCGTCTCCGGTCACCAGCGCCTGTCGCAGGCGCTGCAGCCGCCTAAGGCGAAGGTATCGCGTCGGGCTGATTCCAAGCTGCTGGCGGCAGGAGGCCCCGAACACCGCGCTCGAGACCCCGAACGCAGCGCGGATTTCGGCAATCGGCGGACTTGCTTCCGGCCGCGCCTGCAGCAACTCCTCGAAACGAACGGCAAGGTCCAGATATCGCTGCCAGACACGCCCCTGCTGCTCTGCCCCTTCGGCCATGCAGGCGATGAAGGCCTCGACGATCTGCTGTTCCAGTCCGTGCGCCGCCTCGTGGTCCGTCAGCCGCGTGGGGCAGGTTTCGACGGCACGAATTGCCGCGGCGTGAACCCGGCGAAGGTGCCGGCGAGCCGCGGGGGCCCGCGCCAGCGCCCCAACGCACCGGGAAGCACCGACACGGCGCCGAGCAAGGCCTTGCCATACCCGGCGAGATCCGACGCCGTAAGCCGGATGCTGCCCCAACGGCATGGTCCCTCGGCGCGCGCATGCGCCTGCCCGCCTGGACCAAAGGTCGCGATTTCGCCGGCTCGCAATTCCATGCCGCCCCAGATCAACTGCGATTCGTCATCGAGAGGAAACGAAATCAGCACCCTGCCTGGTGGACCCGCAACGAACGCAATGCGCGAGAGCCGCTCCTCGCCGGCCGCCAGGTCAAGGTGCGGCAGCGTCACCCGTGTCAGCCGCGCGGCAAAGTGGCCGGCTCCGGTGACCACCAGGCTGCGCACGCCCTCTGCCCGCAAGGCGGCCGCAAAATCTTCCACTTCGCTGAAAGCCGAGGTACCGCTTCCTGGCATTTTCGCCCATCGAGGTGGCTGGCAACGCACCGCACTCTACCGGGAAGCACAGGCCGCCCGGAGATCCTTGGCAACTCGCGCGGGCGCCCAGGTGTCGGCTATCCGATATCGGCAGAAAAACGAAAATTCGTCGCCGCCAGCGGGTTGCCGCACCATCCCGAGGATGTGTTCAGGCCGATGCCGAATTCGGATAGCCAATTCGTTCGGGCGGAGGAGATGGTGCACGATCGTACGCAGAGGAAGCGCCGCAGACATGCTTCCAGGAGGGTCGGTGCCGTGAACAAATCAACCGGCGCTAAGCTGCGCCACGCGGCAGATGCATCGGCCTCGACCCCGGCCGAGCGCAGAGCCGCGGCGCTGAGACCGGACCCGATCGGCATTCTTCGCTCTGCCGACAAGGATCGGCAGCCGGATCTCGTGCCACTCCGTTACGGGCGCATGCTGCAATCGCCCTTCACCTTCTACCGAGGGTCGGCGGTGGTCATGGCCGCCGACCTCGCCCACACTCCGGTAAGCGGCATCCGCGTCCAGGCATGCGGCGATTGCCACTTGATGAACTTCGGCGGCTTCGCCACGCCGGAGCGCCGGCTCATCTTCGACATCAACGATCTCGATGAGACTTTGCCGGCGCCGTGGGAGTGGGACCTCAAGCGCCTGATCGCCTCCTTCGTGCTCGCCGCGCGTTCCAACGGGCTCTCCGACGCCGCCGGCGGCGACGCGGCGATGGCTTGCGCCCGCAGCTATCGCCGGAAGATGCGCGATTTTGCCGGGATGGACGTGCTAGATTCTGGTACGCACGGCTCGACGAAGCCGAGTACCTCGGCATGCTGCCGCAGGACCGCAGAGCCATGCTGAAGAAGCGCATCGCCAAGGCGACGGCAGCCAGCAGTTCGGAACTGGTCTTTCCGAAGCTGGTCGATAGTGCCGGCGGCGAGCCCCGCATCCGCGAGAGCCCCCCAACCATCTTCCACGCCGACGCCCCGCGCGCCGCCGGCAACATGGAGGTGACCCGGGAGACATTCGCGAAATATCGGGCCACGCTTCCCGAGGATCGCCGCGCGCTGCTCGATCGCTATCGGCTCGTCGACGCCGCCATCAAGGTCGTGGGGATCGGCAGCGTCGGAACCTTGTGCATGGTCTTGCTGATGATGTCGGTCGCCGGCAATCCGCTGTTCCTGCAGGTGAAACAGGCTGGCGCCTCGGTGCTCGAGGCCTCCGCCGGCAAGAGCGCGTATCCCCATCACGGCCAGCGCGTGGTGATGGGCCAGCGGTTCATGCAGCCGGCCTCCGACTTGTTCCTCGGCTGGGTCACGGGGCCGGAGGGCCGGCACTTCTATGTCCGCCGACTGCGCGACGTGAAGCTCTCGCCGCTGGTCGAATCCTACGATGCGGCATTGCTCTCGATCTACGGCACGGCCTGCGGCTGGGTGCTGGCGCGGGCGCACGCCAAGGCAGGCGATCCCTGGGCGATCAGCGGCTATCTCGGCAAGAGCGCCGAATTCGACGAGGTAATGGGCAAGTTTGCCCTCGCTTATGCCGACCAGGCCGAACGCGACCACGCCGCATTGCGATCGGCCGTCAGGGCGGGAACGATCGTGGCCATCGCCGAGCGCTGAAAGGACCGGCCAGGGCTCGGAACGCGATGATCGGCGATCATCGCGCCCTCTGCTGATTTTCACGATCAGTCGGATAGCTTCCGGCGGATCAGAGCCGCCAGTCGGCTGATCACAGGCCGCGCCTGCTCGGGAGGGAGGGCTGCGAAGCTCAAGCGGATGTGCGGCGCCGGCGGCTCGGCCGGGAACCAGTGCCGCCCGGGGCTCACCAGAATGCCGGCCCGGGCGGCGCGCTCGGAGAGATCGAGATCGGAGATGCCGTCGGGCAGGCGGACCCAGAGATGCAGCCCACCGGCCGGCGGGCGCACAACAGAGGTGGGGTCGAGTTCCCTCTGCAGGGCATCGACGAGCGCGTCACGGCGTTCGCGGAGCGCAAGCCGCAGGGCGCGCTGATAGCGCGGCCAGGCAGGCTGGGTGAGCAACTGTACGGCCGTTTCCTGGAGGATGCCGGGGACGAAGAAATCCTCGGCCAGGCGCGCTGCGCGCAGCCGCTCGAGAACGGCGCCGCGCGCCGCGACAGCGCCAATCCGCAAGCCCGGTGAGGCACATTTCGTGAGCGAACGGAGCAGCACGGCGTGCCCGGCGGTATCGAGGACAGCGAGCGGAGCCGGGGCGGTTTCCGCATCGAGGGGAAAGTCGCGGGCCCAGTCGTCCTCGATGATGAAGGCGCCGGCGCGGCGGACAACCCCGAGCAACGCGGCGCGCCGCTGGTGGCTGAGGACGGCACCGGTCGGATTGGCATAGGCCGGCTGGCAATAGAGCAGGCGCGCACCGCTGGTGCGGAACGTTGTCTCCAGGAGATCGGGGGCGAGCCCGTGCTCGTCGATCGGCACGCCGATCGGGCGGAGGCCCGCGGCGCGCGCGGCGGCGAGCGCGCCGATATAGGTTGGGCTTTCCACCAGCACCGCCTCCCCGGGCAGGGCGAGGGCGCGGAAGGCGGCCGAGAGGGCCGCCTGGGTGCCGGGGCAGATCGTGATTTCGTGCGGCGCGAACGGACCTGCCCCGGCTGCAAACCAGGCCCGCAGCGCATGCAATCCTTCCGGTGGCATGCGGCCCCAGACACCCGGCCGGCGCAGCGCCCGACGTGCCGCCGCCGCAATGAGCGCGTTCGCCTGCAGCTCTTCCGGCAGATAGCCGGCGTTCAGTGCCGCCACCCCGGGGGTCGGAACCAGCGTGAGCCCGGCGAGCGCTTCGGTCGAAGCGCGCGCCGGGCCGAGCGCGATCGTCTGCCAGGCGAGATCCGCCGTCTCTCGTGCGTCGCGGGCGAGCGGGGCGGCGACGAAGGTGCCCTGGCCCGGGCGCGCCTCGATCATCCCCTCTTCCGAAAGTCTTTTGAGCGCCGATGAAATCGTTACCGGGCCGGCACCGAGCGCACGCATGAGTTGGCGGACCGAAGGCAGGCGCGCGCCCTGCTGCTGGCCGCTCGCGAGGCTGCGCAGGTGTTGAACGATGCGACCCGATCTGTTATCGGATTTCATGTCGAATGCCAGTAACGTTATCGTCTTCCGGCCGGTAACGCAACTCCCGCCCCGGTGCCCGGGATCCCGGGCGCCGGCAAGATCTGCGCCGAGCAACGCATGAACGCGAGCCTCGCCAGCCTGGCCATGTTCTCCTTCGTCATGTCGGCAACGCCCGGGCCCAACAACATGATGGTCATGGCTTCCGGAGCGCGCTGGGGCATCCGGCGAACCTTGCCGCACCTGCTCGGCGTGGCGCTTGGCTTCCCGGCCATGCTGGCGTTGATCGGGGCCGGGCTCAGCGAGCTGATCCTGGCATCGAAACCGGTGCATACCGCGCTCGAAATCGTCTGCGTTCTTTTCATGCTGTGGATCGCATGGCGGGTAGCGACCGCCGGCGCACCGCCCGAAATGCCCGAAAAATCCGCCCGCCCGCTCAACTTTCTCGAGGCTGCCCTGTTCCAGTGGATCAATCCGAAGGCCTGGGCAATCGGCTTCGTCGCGATCGCGCTCTATGCGCGCGGCCACGGCACCTTCTGGATGGAGCTCGCCCTGATTTGCGGGATTTTCATTCTCGTCTGCATGGTCTGCCTGCTGGCGTGGGCGGCGCTCGGGCGAGGCGCAGGCAGCTTGTTGCGCACGGAGTGGCAGTTCCGCCTTTTCAATGGCGCGATGGCTCTGCTCCTCGTCCTGGCCATGGTGCCGCTCGCATGGGGTGGCTGAGGGAGCGACACGCTCGCGGAGGATCACGATGAACGAAGCTGTCAGCGTCGATTACGCCACGCTCGATGTGTTCACCGACCGCGCCTTCGGCGGCAATCCGCTGGCGGTCGTGCTCGATGGGCGCCGGCTCACGGGTGGCGAGATGCAGGCGATTGCTGCCGAATTCAAATATTCCGAAACGACCTTTCTGCTGCCGCCGGCCGAATCCCAGGCCACCGCCCGGGTGCGCATCTTCACGCCCTCGCGGGAGCTTCCCTTCGCCGGGCATCCGAACGTGGGCACCGGTTTCGTCGTCGCCGGGCTCGGCCAGCTTTTCGACCGACCCGTCGGCGAGACGCTGTTCTTCGAGGAGGCGGCCGGGCTTGTTCCGGTCTCGATCATTCGGGAGAAAGGAGCTGTCGTCGGCGCCATTCTGACGGCACCGCAGCCGCTCTCGGTGGGGCGCACGGTTGCACCCGAGATCGCGGCAGAGTGTGTCGGGCTCACTGCGGACGATATAGAGGCAGGAGCGGGCGCGCCGGTGATCGCCTCGGTCGGGCTGCCGTTTCTTTTCGTCGAGCTGAAGAGCCGGGAGGCACTCGCGAAATGCCGGCCGGAGGCGGCAGCCTTTGCTCTGCATTTGCCGGCCCTGGGCACGGACGCAATCCATCTCTTCGTCCGCGACGGCACGCGTATCGATGCCCGCATGTTCTCCGCCGGAGGTCGCATCGTTATCGAGGATCCGGCAACCGGAAGCGCCAATCTGGCACTCGTGGCCGTCCTCGCCGAGCGGATGGCGGCGCCGGATGCCACGCTTGCGCTCGAGATTACGCAAGGCGTGGAGATGGGCCGCCGCAGCCTGCTTTCCGCGCGTGCCATCAAGCGTGCCGGAAAAGTGGAGCGGGTCGAGATCGGCGGGCACTGCGTGGAGGTGATGCGCGGAACCCTGATACTGAGGCATAAATGATATCCGGCTTGCGCTGGCGCACGGTCTCGTCATCGAGGCCGAGCCGGGCCATCGTTCCGGGGCGGAAATTCTCGGCCAGCAGCTGGCGGGACGAGATCAGGTGCGGCACCACGTCCCGCGCCGCCGGGTGCTTGAGATGCAGAGCCAGGCTGCGCTGGTCGCGATTGGCACAGAGGTAAAGCGCGCTGATCCCGCCCGCCCGGGCTTGCCCCGCTCCGGCCCACTTACGTTCGAACGCACCGCCTGATGGTTCGATCTTCACCACCTCTGCGCCCATATCCGAGAGATATTGCATGGCAGCCGGTCCCTGCAGGAAATGGCAGAAGCTCAACACCTTCATCCCGGTCAGGAGCACGGGCTGCCCTCCGTCTATACGACCATAGCGGCTCACCGCCGCGGCCAACAGGCGCACACCGATCCGATCGCCCCCCGCCACAGAGGTTCTGTCGCCGACTGTGAATCGGCGCCCCATTACTTTCCGTGCGCCGGGGACGCACAGACCAATCCGGCAGTCCGGCCGCTGTCCCCACTACTGCCTCGGCTCCCGCCGCAGTCTCGGATCGAGCCTGAATGAGGTTTCGGTGAACCGCCACCGCTCGGCTGAAGGATGCCGGGGGTTGAGCAAAACATTTCGCTCCGTTGTCGTGATTCCGCCTGGGTCGAGCAGCGCCGGCACAATGACGGATGGAACGAGCAACGCTGCGGAACGCCGCGATGCGGCCCAGAGATCGCCCACGCGCCGCGTTGCCTCGATATCATTCATCGGGTGATCGGGCGCCGCGTGCTCGATCGCGAGGTCGTCCGGCAACTCAACAGAGAAGGCCCGAAAACGTCCCGGCAGGCGGGGTGCACTCACATGAACAAGCTGCTCCAGCAACGCCAGCGAAATGTGCGTTGCCGCGTAGACCATCGCTGTACCCGGACTATTCCACCCCCCGCCGTACAGCCGGGCGCCTTCGCCGCCGAGCGCTGCGTGGCGCCCGAGCGCAAGTCGCCATACAATCACCTATTCAACGATTCCGTGGGCGATCCGGCCCAACACGGCCTCCACCACCCGTCCGCCTTCCTCGGTATCCAGACAGGCAAGGGGGATTTGGCCCTTGAGAGCTCCGTTGGGCTCCCGCAGCCATGCACGGGCTTGATCACGGCGTCCGAAAACCTCGTCGGCCATCGCCTGAATCCGAGCCAGGCGGACCACAATATCGCTCTGTTCGCGAGATAACGATGCCTTGTTGCGACGAACGTACAGCGTCCGGCGCGCGATGAAGTATGTCTCGACCTCACGGTCGTCGACGATGCCCTCGTCAATAAGATGTTGGAGAGCAGAGTACGGCAGGCCCTCCCGGACCGCCTGCGCCAGAGCCAGGTCGCGATGCCCCCTCCGCAGCGTCTTTTTTACGCCACCCAAAACCTGCTCCACTGCGGCCGTCGTGACCATACGAGACCTGTGCAACTTTGCATAGAATATCAGGCAGTGAAGCCACCCTCGCAAGGTACGAAGTGATCCCCCAGAAGAGAGTGCACTCCGGCCGCCCTCCAGGTCAGGATGCGAGGAGCCGGCCCCTTCGGGCGTGTCGTTCCTGGCTCCGTCGACTGCCGTTGGGAGCGGGCTTCCAGTGCCGCTCAGTGCGCCAAGTCATTGCTATCTCGGGGTTGGGTCGGGTCAGTATGGTGTACCTGTTCCCGGCGATTTGGAACCTCGGTAGCGCTTCGAAGGTGCCGGATGGGCCTGGCAGTGGCCACGGGTTGCTGCAACTCGGTGCTGCGGAAGTCGGGCAGCGGCTGCCCCCGGTCTTCCTGTGGTGGGGCGCCTTCGCGGCCGTTACGTGACAGCGCTGTGCCAGCACGCCCCAGCAGCCGACGCAACTGCGGCGCTGCCGGAAGTGCGGCCGCCGGATGCGGCGGAGTGCGCCTCTCTCCTGCTGACCGCGCCGCTGATGCCCGGCGCCGAGTACCTGACGCCCGCGTGGCGACGGCGGCGTGGTCAAGCCAAGCCTCCTCGTCCAACCGGCGTCGCTCCTTGCGAATCGGGCCGCCGAAATCGAGAAATTTGCACCGGAACTCAGCACGAATGTCATTCGCCCCCGGCGATGACACCGTCCGAGATGAAGGAATTCGCGCCAGATCGAATGATCTGGCTCGACCTCGCGATCACGGCCTACGGCTCTTTGCTCCGCCTGCCGGGCCTGGCGACGGTGATTTTGGTGCTCAGTCCGCCGCGCGAGCGCCCGATCGCTTGGTCCGAGCCATCCTTTTTTAGCGCCGGCGCTGTGCTGATGCGCGCGCACAATGGTGCTGTCGATCATTGCGTATTCGTTGTCGGCATCGGCTGCGAGATACTGGAACATCCGCTCCCAGACACCCGATTTCGCCCAGCGGCTGAACCGCCAATGGACATTCTTCCAATCGCCGAAGGAGAGCATGCAAAACCGTGGGGAGCCTACCCGGCCGCCAGAGCTTGATTGGTCATTGAAAGCTGGGGGTTCCCCGACAGACGAACTCCATGAGAGGCTGAGGGCCCGCTCCCCATCGTTTTGCATGCTCGCGGTGTTGCGTAACAGCCGACGCATCGTAAGCGGTGCTCTGCCGCCCTTGTCCTACTGCCTGTCGGGGGGCGCGTTCAATGCGTTTGAGACGGCGGCCAGCACCAGGGCATGAGCTCATCGATGCGCGACTGCGGCCAGCCGTTGACTCTTATGTTCGTTGTCAACGTCATTGGGCGTGACGGTACGGTCTCCGCGAAAGCTGCGAAGTTGACTGGGATATGGCTGTTGCGCAGCGCAGAGGGCAGAGCCGTTGAGACGACGGTTTGCAGACTCTGATTCGCGGATTGGCTACCGCATTTCCG
>JASHOF010000156.1 GCA_030041255.1 Acetobacteraceae bacterium | reverse complement strand
CTGGAGCGCTGCAAGGTGATCTCGCTCGGCAGTGTCGGTGTCGATTCGGTCGATGTGGCGGCGGCGACCGTGCGGGGCATCCCGGTAACGAACGTTCCGGATACCTTCATCGAGGAAGTGGCCGATCATGCGATGACGTTGCTGCTCGGCGTGTTCCGCAACCTCGTGGAGCAGGACCGGATGGTGCGGACCGGGCGTTGGGCGGAAGGGCGGCCGCAGCTTTTGAAAATTCCGCGCCTGATGGGCAAGACCCTCGGCTTCATTGCGTTCGGCCACGTGGCACGGGCAGTAGCGGTCAGGGCACGGCCGTTCGGGCTCCGGATGATCGCCTTCGACCCGTTCGTAGAGGAGCTGGCGATGTCGCCTTATGGCGTCGAGCCGGCGAGCCTGTCGGAGCTGCTGGCGCAATCCGATTTCGTTTCGATGCACGCGCCGGCGACCCCGGAGGCGCATCACATGCTCACCGAGGCGCATTTCCGGCAGATGAAGAAATCGGCCTACTTCATCAATACCGGCCGCGGCCCGACTGTCGAGGAGAAAGGCCTGATCCGCGCCTTGGAGGAGGGCTGGATCGCGGGCGCCGGGCTCGATGTGCTCGAGACCGAACCGCCGGCGCCGGACAACCCGCTGCTCAAGATGGACAACGTGATCCTGACCGCGCACGTGGCCTCGGCCTCGGCGCGTTTCGACCCGGCGCGCCGGCGGCGAGTGGGCCACGAGATTGCGCTCGTGCTGGGCGGACGCTGGCCGATGAGCTGTGTCAACCCGACCGTGCTGGCGACGAGCGATCTCAGGCGCTGGCAGCCGCACGCGATGGATCGCGGCCCGAACAGTTGAGACGTCGCGGGCGCCCTGCCCGCGCTGGCATCAAGCGAAAAGCCGAAGGGGAAGAGAATGAAGGCGGGAGACGCGATTGCCGCGATCCTCAAGAGCGAGGGGATCACCAACATCATCGGTTATCCGGTGAACCACGTTCTCGAGCACGCGGCGAGGGCGGATATCAGGACCATCATCGTCCGCCAGGAGCGGATCGGGCTGCACATGGCGGATGCGATGGCGCGCGTCTCGTCAGGGGCGATGCCAGGCGTGTTCGCGATGCAGCATGGCCCGGGGGCAGAGAATGCGTTCGGCGGCGTTGCCCAGGCGTTCGGAGAATCGTCCCCCATCCTGGTGCTGCCGATGGGCTATCCGCGGCGCATCGCGCACATTCCGCCCAACTTCAATTCGGTCGCCAACATGGCGCATGTCACGAAATGGGCGGAGCCACTGACCAGCGCGCGCGAAATCCCGAACGTATTCCGCCGCGCCTTCGGGCGGTTGCGCAACGGTCGTGGCGGGCCGGTGCTGGTGGAAATCCCCTCCGACGTACTGGCGGAGGATTTTTCCGAGCCGCTCGATTACCGGGCGGTGCCTGCGACCAGGACCGGTCCCGACCCGGATGCGGTGCAACGCGTGGCGAAGACGCTCGCCGGAGCGAAGCGCCTCGTGATCTATGCCGGGCAGGGCGTGCATTACGCGCGCGCCTGGGAGGAACTGAGGAAGCTCGCCGAGCGGCTGGCCGCGCCGGTGACCACGAGCCTGCAAGGCAAGAGCGCGTTCCCCGAGGAGCATCCGCTCTCGCTCGGCTCCGGAGGGCGTGCCGTTCCGAAGATGGTGCACGATTTCCTGGCCAAGGCCGACGTGATCTTCGGCATCGGCTGCAGCTTCACGGAAACGAACTTCGGCGTCCGCATGCCGGCCGGCAAGACGATCATCCAGGCGACGCTCGATCCGAACGATCTCGGCAAGGATGTCGCGATTGCCGATGCGCTCGCCGGCGATGCGGCGCTCACTCTTTCGGCGCTCAACGCCGCACTGGAGGACATGCTGCCGCAGCGGCGCGACCCGGCGCCGGTTGCCGGCGAGATTGCCGCGATTCGCGCCGAGTGGATGGCCGCCTGGCAGCCCAAGCTGACTTCCAGCGCGACACCGCTTTCGCCCTATCGCGTGATCTGGGACCTGCACAACACGGTCGATCGCGCGAAGACCGTGATCACCCACGATGCCGGCAGCCCGCGGGATCAGCTTTCGCCGTTCTGGACCTCGCCGGTGCCGCTTTCCTATATCGGCTGGGGCAAGACGACGCAGCTCGGCTACGGGCTCGGGCTCGCGATGGGCGCCAAGCTCGCGCACCCTGAGAAGCTCTGCATCAATCTCTGGGGCGATGCGGCGATCGGCTTCACGGGCATGGATTTCGAAACCGCGGTGCGCGAGCGCATTCCTATTCTTTCCGTTCTGCTCAACAATTTTTCGATGGCGATCGAGCTCAAAGTGATGCCGGTTTCGACAGAGAAATATCGCGCCACGGACATCTCAGGCGACTATGCCGCGATGGCGCGCGCGTTCGGCGGCTATGGGGAACGGGTGGCGAGGCCCGAGGAGATCGTACCCGCGATCAAGCGCGGCATTGCCGCGACCGAGCGCGGGCAGCCGGCGCTGCTCGAGTTCCTGACCAGCCAGGAAGTCTCGATCTCGGCTTTCTGAAGGACAAATGTTCGCGTGTTCTCGCTGGCGGGAAAGACAGCCGTCGTCACCGGCGCCGGGCGTGGGATCGGGCTTGCGATCGCCGAACGGTTCGCCGAGCGCGGTGCCAATCTGGTGCTCGCGGCGCGCAACGAAGCGGAGATCGGCCGCGGAGCCGAGGCGATCAACGGCCGCGGCTGGCCAGCGATCGCGTGGCGGACGGATGTGACGGAACCGGTTTCGATCGCGGCGCTGGCAGAGGCGGCAGGGCAGCGGTTCGGGCGGATCGATATCTGGGTGAACAATGCCGGCGGATTGATGCCGGAGCGTGGCGGGATGGCCGAATGGATCGACGCCGGGCCCGACGCGATCGAGGCGATGCTGCGGTTGAACGTGATGGCGCAGGTGTTCGGTGCGCAGGCGGCGGCGCGTGCCATGCGGGAGACGGGAGGTGGCGCAATCCTGTTCATCAGCTCGATCGACAGCCTCTACGCCACGCCCGGCGGGGAAGGCATGTACGGAGCCTGCAAGGCTGCCATCAACCACATCGCCGCGACCATGGCGGTCGAGCTTGGCCAGTATCGCATCCGGGTCAATGCGATCGCACCGGCGGTGATTGAAACGGCCCTGACCGAGCCCTGGCTGCGGACGGCGGAGGATCGTGCGGCGCGCTCGGCGCTCTATCCGCTCGGCCGCGTCGGCAAGCCGGAGGATGTGGCGGCAGCGGCGCTCTATCTCGTTTCCGACGAGGCTTCGTGGGTGTCGGGTGCGGTGCTGCTCGTCTCAGGTGGCGCCGTTTATACGAGCGATCCGTACCGGTATCTCACGGCGCTGGCTGCCGCGAAGGGCGGGTGAGCGACTGCCCTGGTATCCGGAATCGGATTCGAGCGGTACCAGATGGCGGAAAGGTGAGCCCCGACCGAAAACCGAAGAACTCCGGCGGCCTTTGGCAACGGTGGCGTGCACTTCGAGGTCAGGCAAGAATTCGCTCGCCCGACGCGGTGCGGTTTCGCTCCACCTGGGCATGGGACTTCGCCACGCAAGAGCGGGACCGAGCGCGGACAGCCGGCGCCGCTCGAGTTCCTGACCAGCCAGGAAGTCTCAATCTCGACTTTCTGAAGACCAGATGCCCGCTTCTTTTCGCCTGTCTTGCCGTGTCGCCGGGATCTGGCCCGATTCGAGCCCGGTTTTCCAGGGACGGTCGCAAAGTCCTGGCATTCACCGCCCAGGACGGCTAAAGGGGAGACAGCCTTGCCCCGCCATCCGGAGTGGCAGAGAGACGGGCTCGCCCGGGCCCGAGGAGGGATCATGCGTCTGGTAACCCGGCTTGCCCCCGTGATTCTGATCCCGCTCATGCTCGCCGGCTGCATCAGCCTGAGCAGCAGCAACCCGCCGCCGCCGAAATCGAACACGACGGTGGTAGTCCCGCAGAACGGTGCGCCGGCCACCTGCCCGAACGGGACGGCGCCACCTTGCTGAGGGTGAGGCATTAGACCGCGATTGCCCGCGGCGAATCGTCGGAGGGCGTGAATCGCGGGCTCGAATAAACCGCGAGACCTGTGTCGGGCTGCACTCAGTGTGAGGCGGCGGCGCGGCGCGCTTCGCGCATGATCTCGGAGGCGAACAGCACGCCCGCGGCCTGAACCGGGACGCCGCCGGCGCGCAATGCCTCGGCGATCCAGGTGTTGCAGGTATAGAACGCATCGTACGAAATGCTCGCCGCATAGTAGAGGCTGCCGGGATAGGGGCCGGGTCCGTAGGGCGCGGGCGGTTCATCGCCTTCGGTGGCGAGACTCTTCCAGATGAATTGGGCGATGGCGGCAAATCCGGTGTGCGAGACGCGCAACAGGACGACGTGATGGGCGCCGAACGCCGCCGCGGGCGAGGTCGCCAGCACGGTGAGCAGGACCAGGCCGGGGTTGGGGAACAGCGCGCCGAGAACATCGCCGAGGCCACGATGGCGGGCCAGTACGAAGGCGCGATCCCCGAAGCCGAAGGTGAGGGTGGCGGCACCATGGAACCCGGCAGCCAGCCCGGCGAGCGGCGGAGGGAGCGAGGCGACGGGTAGGCTAAGCTCCGTATGCCAGCCGCGAGCGATCACGGCGACGGTTTCGTTTTCCGGACCTGGGTCACGCGGCAGAGGCGGGACGGCGCAACCGCCGAGGAAAAGCGCGGTGGAGAGCGTGATCAGGCCGAAGAGGACAGGCGGAGAGATCGGTCTCTCAGGGTGCGTTGCCATGGCTTTGCCGCGGCGCCGTGTTCCCCATGCCCCGACCTCGTGGCGAGAGTCCAGCGCTCGCGGGCGGCGGTCGCGGCACCGAATGCGTCAGATGAGGCCGCCGTCGATGACGAAATTCTGAGCGCTGCACATCCTGGAATCGTCGGCTGCGAGCCAGAGCACGACGTTGGCGACGTCATCCGGCACGAGCTTGGTTTTCAGGCACTGCTCCTTCAGGAGATCGACCTCCGCCTCGGGCGTCAGCCAGAGGCGCATCTGGCGCTCGGTCATGATCCAGCCTGGTATGACGCAGTTGACGCGGATCCTGTCAGGACCGAAATCACGCGCGAGGCTGCGGGTGAGACCTTCGACTCCTGCCTTGGCGGTGGTGTAGGCGGGCATCCCGCCGGTCTTGCGGTGCCAGCTTACGGAGCCGAAGTTGATGATCGAGCCGCCGCCGGCCGAGCGCATGATCGGCCAGACCGCCTGCGCGGCGAAGAACTGGTGGCGCAGGTTCACACGCTGGCGCTCGTCCCAGTATTCGACCGTCACGTCCTCGACACGATGGCGTTGATCGTTGGCGGCGTTGTTGACCAGCACGGTGATCGGGCCGAGCGCTTGCGCGATCTCGCTGACGGCACCCTGCAAGGCGGGGATGTCGACGAGATCGACGCGGCGGAAGAGCGGCGCCGGATAGCCAAGCCCTGCAAGTTTCTCCCCAAGGGCCTTGGCCGCCGCTTCTTCGATATCGATGAAGGCGACCTTGGAACCCTGGCGGCAGAAGCCTTCGACATGCGCCGCGCCGATCCCGCTCGCCCCGCCGGTGATCAGGATCACGCGGTTTTTGAGGCTCGGGTAGATTGCGCGCATGTCCTCGGCCATGGGATCCTCGATTGCGTTTTATATGCCTATAAGCCGCGCCGTGCGGCGCGGTATTCGCGGCGGACGATCTCGAGCAGTTGTTCGACCGAGGTTTCAGCCGAACGGCCCTCGAAGGTAATCTCGCCGTGCTGGACGAGAACCACGCGGTCGCAGACATCGAGTGTCTGAGCGTAGTTGTGGGCGATCATGATCATGGCGATGTCACCGCGGGTGCGCAACCGCTCGATGAGATCGATGATCAGGCCGGATTCGCGGGCACCCATGGCGGCCAGCGGCTCGTCCAGCAGGAGAATGCGCGCATTGGAATAGACCGCGCGGGCAACCGCGATTGCCTGGCGCTGGCCGCCGGAGAGCCGCGCCACTTCTTCTTCCACCGACGGGACGCCAACCCCGATGTCATTGAGCGCGTCCGCCGTGCGCCTGCGCATCTCGGCGTGATTGAGCAGGCCGAACGGTGGCTTGCGCAGTTCCCTGTTGAGGAACATGTTGTGATAGACGGAAAGCGTGTTGACAAGCGCAAGATCCTGATAGACGCACTCGATTCCGAAGCTGCGGGCGCGATCGACCGAATCAAGGACGACCTCGGCGCCGTCGACGAAGATGCGGCCGGAGTCGGGTTGGTGGAAGCCGGTCATACACTTGATCAGCGTCGATTTGCCGGCCCCGTTGTCGCCGAGGATGCCGAGTATCTCGCCGCGATGGACTTTGATGGAAACGCCGTTCAGGGCGACAATGCTGCCGAAGCGCTTGACGATGTTTTCGGCGCGGATCGCCTCGGCCACTCCATTGCCGCTCATCTGAGGTGGCTCTGCTGCAAACGCCCGAGGCGGATATTGACGACCATGGCGATCAGGATCGCAGCGCCGATGATGCCGTCGAACAGGAAGGCGTTGATGCCCTGCAGAGTGAAGCCGTCCTGCAGGACGCCCAGCACGATGGCACCGATCAGCCCGCCGACGATCGTTCCGGCTCCGCCGGTGAGCGCGGTGCCGCCGATCACGCCGGAGGCGACGCCGAAGAACATGATGTTGGCGCCGCCGGCGAGCGGATCGCTCGAGCCGACGCGGTAGGCCTCGAGGATGCCGGTGAATCCGGCGAGTGCCGCGGTCAGCATGAAGTTTCCGACCTTGATGCGGTTCACCTTGATCCCCGCCTCGGCGGCGGCGATGTCGTTGCCGCCGACGGCGATGGTATGCAGGCCCCAGCGCGTATGCCTGAGAATCATGTGCATCAGGAACACGATCACGAACGCCCAGATGATCTCGGAATAGCTGAAGGCGCCGAGGATGCCGGTCAGGAACTTGCCGCCGGGCGGGGTGGCGGGAAAGCCGCGCGAGATGGTGAGCGTGATCCCGGTGATGAGGAAGAAGGTGCCGAGCGTGGTGACGAACGAGGGCACCTCGAGCAGCACCGTGACGAGGCCGATCAGGAGGCCGATCGCCGCACAGATGGCGAGCGCGACCAGGATGGCGACGACGACCGGCAGGCCGAAGCGGGCGCCGAAGAAGACGAGGAAGGGAGCGAGCGCGAAGGTCTGGCCGGCGGAAAGATCGATTTCCTTGCAGATCAGCAGCATGATTTCGCCGCAGGCGATGATCGCGGGGGCGGCGACGAACTGCGAGAGCGTGACGATGTTGTTGTTGGTGATGAAGTTGGGGTTGGCAAATCCGAAGTAGATGATCAGCAGCACGGCAACCAGGATGACGCTTGCCTCGCGCTGGATCAGGAAGCCGCGAAACGCATGCCCGGCCCCCCAGCGACGCGGCGGGGCGGAAGACGCCGCCTTGGCGCCGTCCGCCCCGCGAGGAGTCGTGTCCACGCTGTTCAGCCGATCGGGCCGGAGCGCGGCACGATCTGCGCTTCGGAGGAGCTTCCTTCGTAGCGGGTGTGGGTGGTGAGGTAGGGCTTCACCGATTCCTTGGTCACGAACTTGAGGCCGGTATTGATGTCGGCCGGGCCCGTCAGGCCGCCGGAAACCATGAAGACGAACATCTCCATGACCGTGTAGAAACCCTGCAGATAGGGCTGCTGATCGATGGTGAAATCGAGGAAGCCGTCGCTGATGAGTTGCAAGGTCTTCGGCAGCAGGTCGTAACCTCCGGCATGGACGCCCTTCTTCGGCAGGTCGAACTGCTGCATGACCTCGGCAACACCCTGGGTGCTCCCGGCATCGACGGCGAACATGCCCCTGAGGCTCTGGTGGCCGAGATAGTACGCCTTGATCCTGGTCAATTCCTCGTTCACGGTCGGGCCGGAGGCGATCATCTCGACATCGATCTTCTTACCAGACTTCTCGATGGCCGCCTTGGCACCGTCGAAACGGGGCTGGATGTTGAGCTGGCCCGGGGTGGCGATGAAGATCGGGACCAGGCCGGAATCGACGAGGCTGACGATCCGCCCGCCCATGTCCACGCCGGACTGGTAGAGATCCTGGCCGATATAGGCGAGGCGCCTGTTGCCGCTGCCCGGCGGTGCGTCGGCGTTGTAGCTGAAGACGGGAATGCCGGCCTGCAGCGCACGCTCGGTTGGCGCATCGAAGCCCTTCGGATCGACGATCGCGACCGCGATCGCATCCGCCTTGGCGGCGATCGCCGCGTTCATCGCATTCACCATCTGGGCGACGTCGCTGGTTTCCGAGCCCGTCCACTGGTAGGTGCAGCCGAGCAGCGCGCAGGCGTCCTGGATGCCATAGACGGTGGGGACGAAGAACGGGTTCGTCGTCACGTGGTTGACGAACACGAAGCGCCATTTCGGATGGGCGGGAAAGGGACCGCCTTCGGCGGCGCGAGCGGGACGAATGCCCTGGGCGAGGACGGCAGCGACGGATGCCGCACTCACCCCGTGCATCATGGCCCGGCGCGGCAGCCGCGCTTCGGCACGGCGAAACAGTCTCTCTTCCGGATCGTCTGTCATCAACGTGTCTCCTCCATTGTCATGCCGCTTGCATTGGCAAGTGCCGGCCACGGCGGAAGCGGGGGGCCGGGCCCCCGGTTGCGGTCTCGGCGGGAAAATGCCCGCCTGGACTTCTCTTTGTCACGGCGATAATGGCCGCGAGGCATGGGAAGTCAACACCGCTGCCGCTTTGCTACCGCCCGCGGGCAGGCTTGCCCTCAGCCGATCGGGCCGGAGCGCGGCACGATCTGGGCTGCGGAGGAACTTCCTTCATAGCGGGTCTGGGTGGTGAGGTAGGGTGTGACGCCTTCCTTGGTGACGAATTTGAGGCCGGTATTGATGTCAGCGGGGCCCGTCAGACCACCCGAGACCTTGAAGACGAACATCTCCATCACCGTGTAGAAGCCCTGCAGGTAGGGCTGCTGGTCGATCACGAAATCGAGATAGCCATCGCGCACGGAGGCGAGAGATCGCGGCAGCAGATCATAGCCGCCGCCGTGGATGCCCTTCTTCGGCAAACCGTACTGCCGCATGACGACGCCGATGTTGTCGGTGTCGGTGGCCCCGGTGCCGAACAGTCCTTTGACGTTCGGATGGCCGAGATAGTAGGCGCGGATCTTGGAGAGCGAGACGTTCGCAGTGGGGTCGGTCGCGATCATGGCGGCGTTGATCGAGGCTCCCGATTTCTTGATCGACGCCATGGCGCCATCCACGCGCGGCTGTAAGTTGAGCTGGCCGGGTGTGGCGATGAAGATGGCAACGTCGCCGGAGCCGACCGACTTGACGATCCGCTCCCCCATCTGCACGCCCGACTGGAACAGATCCTGGCCGATATAGGCAAGCCTGCGGTTGGGGCTGCCGGGTGGCGCGTCGGCGTTGTAGCTGAACACCGGAATCCCGGCATCGAGCGCGCGCGCGGTCGGCGCATCGAATCCCTTCGGATCGACGATCGCGACCGCGATGCCGTCCGCCTTGCCGGCGATCGCCGCGTTCATCGCATTCACCATCTGCGCGACGTCGCTCGTCTCCGAGCCTGTCCACTGATAGGTGCAACCGAGCAGGGCACAGGCATCCTGGATGCCGTACTGGGTGGGCACGAAGAACGAGTTGGTGGTGACGTGATTGACGAACACGAAGCGCCATTTCGGATGCTCGGGGAATGGGCCGGCGCCGGCGGCGCGGGCGGTGCGCGCGGTTGCAGCGAGGATGGCGGCGGCCGAAGTGACGCTGACGCCCTGCATCATCGCCCGCCGTGGCAGGCGGGATGCGGCCATCTTTGCAAACGCTTCGTTCGATTGATCGCGCATGGACGCTCCTCCTCGCATTGATCCCTGCCTTGCAGGCATTGTCTGTCGCACCAATCCCCCAACTTCCGGGAAAGGGCGCCCTGAGCCCGTTTCGGGCGAGGGAATGGAGTTAGGGCCCGGAACGAACGGAAGTCAATCTCGGGAGATTGCTGGCTGCATGCCGCCAATGCGAGCGGCGGGCCGGCACGCGCTGCCGGGGGCGAGCGGCGCATGGGCTGGATTGCCGTCGGCGAGCGCGTGCGTGATAGCCTTCGCCGGTGACCACAGATCCCGATCGTTCGGCGCGCCGCTCTCTTGCCCGTCACCGCGGCTTCGCGACCCTGCTTCTGGTCGTGATGGGAGTCTTGGCACTGGCGGCGCATTGGCTGCCGGGAGGCTATTTCAGGGGCCTTCTGGAGGCAGCGGCGACGGCTGGCTTCATCGGCGGGATTGCTGACTGGTTCGCGGTGGTGGCGCTGTTCCGTCATCCGCTCGGCCTGCCGATTCCGCACACTGCGATCATTCCGACGCATAAGGAGAGGCTTGGACGCGCGCTCGGCCGCTTCGTCGCCAATCATGTGTTCACGAAGGATGAGGTTGCGCGTACGCTCTCCGGTCTCGACCTGGCGGCGATACTCGAGCGGTTCTTCCGCAACACCGACTCGGCGCACGCGGCTGCCACGGCGCTTGCGGCGATGCTGCCGCGCCTGCTGGCCACGGTCGAGGACGGGCGCGCGCGGCGGCTCGTCTCGCGCCTCATTCCGCGCCTGCTCGGCGGCGCCGCCGGCGGGCGGGTGCTGGTCAGGGCCCTCAGAGGCCTGGTCGCGGGCGGGCGGCACCAGGAGGTGTTCGGGTTCATTGTCGGTGAGCTTCGGACGACGCTCGCAAACAAAGAGGAGCAACTGCGCACCGCGATCGAGGAGCGGGTCAGGGAACAGGGCGGGCGGCTGGTGGGTTGGGCGCTCGGGGCGACGATCGCCAGGCGCGTGCTGGCCGCGGTGAATGACGAGCTCGACAAGATGGGGCCCGACGGCTCGGAAATCAGGCTTGCGTTCGACGAATGGGTGCGACGCGAGATCGACCGCATCGAAGAGGACCCGAGCCGCGCTGCCGAGCTGGGCGCCGGCCTCAAGGAAGTGCTGGCGCACCCCACGGTCCAGACATGGCTGTGGGACGTCTGGCGACGGCTGCGCGAGGGGATCGAGAAGGACGTTGCCAATCAGGGCGGACACAGCATCGCGTTCCTCCAGCAGGTGCTTGGCAACATGGCGGCGCTGCTGGCCGCCGAGCCCGTGGTGAGGGCGCGGCTGCAACATGCGCTCGAGTCCGCGGTGGTCTCGCTGCTGCCGGCAGCGCAGGCGGAGCTTTCGGGTTTCATTGCCGGCGTGGTCGGAAGATGGGACACCGCGATGCTGGCCGATCGGTTGGAATTGTTCGTCGGCCGCGATTTGCAGTTCGTGCGTGTCAACGGCTCGCTGGTGGGCTTCCTGGTCGGTGGGATTGTCTATGCCGTGCTGCGTGCGACATTCGGACCGACCGGGCTTTATTGAGGGGTGGGCGGATCGGAGGAAGCGAGATGCGGCTTTCCGTGCTCGATCAATCGACGATCGTTTCGGGGCGCTCGCCGGATGCCTCGATCCGCGAGAGTCTCGCCCTGGCACGCCACTGCGAGGCGCTTGGCTATGCGCGCTATTGGCTCGCCGAGCACCACAACTCGGACAGCCAGGCCGGCACCGCGCCGGAAATCCTGATCAGCGCGATTGCCGCGACCACGTCGCGCATCCGGGTTGGAAGCGCCGGGGTGATGCTGCCGCATTACGCCTCGCTCAAGGTTGCGGAGCAGTTCCGGGTGCTGGAGGCGATTGCGCCGGGGCGGATCGATCTCGGGCTTGGCCGCGCCCCCGGTTCGGACGGGCGGACTGCCTATGCGCTGAACCCGAACGCGGAGATCGCGGCCGAGAATTTCCCGGCCCAGGTGGCCGAGATCCTAGCCTGGCTCACGGGTTCCGGCTTGCCTCAGAGCCACCCGTTCCACGGCGTCAGGGCGCAGCCGCAAGGGCCGGGCGTGCCGGAAGTATGGATGCTCGGGAGTTCCGATTATGGCGCCCAGGTCGCTGCCTATTTCGGCCTGCCCTACTGCTTCGCGCATTTCATCACCGACGGGATCGGTGCGGCAGAGGCGCTGGAAATCTACCGCCGCAATTACCGGCCGAGCCAACGCCATCCGGAGCCGCTGGCAGCTTTGTGCGTCTTCGCGCTGGCCGCCGAGACGGAAGCGGAGGCGGAGCGGCTGTTCGCCGCGCGCGCGCTGTGGCGCCTCTATCGCAATCGAGGCGAATTCCCGCCGCTGCCGAGCCCGGAGGAAGCCGCCGCCTATCCTTATACCGAGGAAGATCTGGCGCGGATGGCACGGATGCGGGCACGGATGTTTGCGGGTACGGGGCCGGGCGTTGCGGAACGGCTGCGCGCACTGGCAGGGGAACTCGCGGTCGCGGAGATCGCGGTGTTGACGACGGTGCATGATCCCGAAGCCAGGCGGCGGTCCTACGCTTTGCTGGCGCAGGAATTCGCGCTCGAAGATGCGGTGAGCCCCACAACCTGACCGGCCGCGCCAAGCCCTTGCCTCAGAGCAGCGATCACCGCTGCCTCGCCATCCACCCGGTTCATGACACGACCTCGTATCCCGCGGCGGCCATGACGCGCATCAGCCCTTCGTGGCCCTTCTTCGCCATTTCGAGCGGCGGGTTGAGCTTGGGATCCTGTTCCGCCTCGACGACGAACCATCCTTCGTAACCGTAAGAGGCCAGCCGCCTGGCGATCGTAGTGAAGTCGAGCGAGCCGTCGCCCGGCACGGTGAAGACACCCCTGACCACCGCGTCCAGAAAACTCTCCCGCTCGCGGTCGAGCCGGTCGATGACGTGCCTTCTCACGTCCTTGGTATGGACGTGGCGAATTCTCTCGTGATGATGATCGATCGCCCTCAGCACATCGCCCCCGGCAAAGGCGAGATGGCCGGTATCGAAGAGCAGCGATAATGCCGCGCCGGAATTCTTCATCAAGAGGTCGAGTTCGGCTTCCGTTTCGATGACCGCCCCCATGTGGTGGTGGTAAGCAATCGGGGTTCCTTGTTCGGCGCACCATTCGGCGAACCGGGTCATCTGGCGGCCATATGCCTTGATCTCTTCGTCACTGAGCCTGGGCTTGGCCGCCAGCGGCTTCGTCCTCTCGCCCTGGATCGACCGCGCGACCTCGCCGTACACGATGCAAGGAGCCTTGGCGGCGGTGAAGAAGTCCATTTGAGCACGAATGCGGTCCTTTTCCGCCTCGATCTCGCCGTCGAGCAGGTGCCCTGAGAACCAGCCACCTGAGACCGAGAGCCGGAATTTGCGGAGGATCGGACCAAGCTCGCTCATGTTCATCGGGAATCGCCGCCCGGTCTCCGCGCCGGCGAACCCGGCCAGACTCACCTGGCGGAGACATTCCTCCAACGTGACGTCGTCGGAAAGTTCAGCCAGGTCGTCGTTCCACCAGGCGATGGGGGCTATGCCAAGTCTCGCCCGCATGCCCCTTTACACTCCGACACGTTGCTTGGAACGGATCTCTTCCTGTTCCGCCCGCGCCTTGCGAACCGTGGCGCGGGCAGACACTTCCGGCACGCCCAGGTCCCAATCGGCATCGCCGGGCACCCACGCGTTCGCGTCCGTGACGATGGAGAGAACCGTGGTACGGTCGTTGCCCTTGGCCCATTCCAGCGCTGCCGCGAGGTCCGAGAGGCTGTCGCAGCGGCGCGCATAAGCCCCCATTGCCTCGGCGTGCCTGGCAAAATCGACGTGCAGAGGGTGATCGGCGTGCTGCACTCGGCAGTCCGTGAGAAGGTTGTTGAATCCCGGCACACCCTTGAATTTCTGCAGCCGGTCGATGATCGCGAAACCCCCGTTGTCGCAGACGACGACGATGACCTTGTGGCCCGTCAGAACGGTTGAATAGATGTCGGAGTTCATCATCATATAGCTGCCGTCTCCGACCATCACCAACGGCGTGCCGGAAAGCGCGCCCGGGCCGGTGCTGGCAAGCGCATGGCCCCAGGCGCCCGCGATCTCGTAGCCCATGCAGGAGAAACCGAATTCGAGATCGAAGCTGTTCGGCGTCTTGACCCTCCAGCCCTTGGCCACCTCTCCCGGCAGGCCGCCGGCCGCGGTGATCAGCGTGTCCTTCTCACCGGCAGCCTGGTTCACGACGTGGACCACCTGCGCATAGGTCGGCACCGGTGCGTTGGTTGGTGCCTGGTGCTTGTACAGAAGTGCGTCCCACTCCCTGAACAGCGCCTGCGCGCGCGCCATATGCGCCGCATCCGCGCGCCAGTCTCCGAGCGCGGCGTCGAGTTCCGTGACCGTCTCCAGTGCGTCACCGACCACGGCGAGGGCGCGATGCTTCATGGCGTCGAACCGCGCCGCGTTGATCGAGATGAACCGTGCTTCGGGAGCGAACGCGGTCCAGGAACCGGTGGTAAAGTCCTGGAGCCGTGTCCCGATCGCAAGCACCACGTCCGCCTCCGCGGCGAGCGTGTTGGCGGAAGTCGAGCCAATGATACCGATCGGACCGGCATGCGCCGGATGGTAATGGGTGACGCCGCCCTTTCCGGCGATCGTTTCGACGATCGGAATGCCGCGCGCCTCGGCAAACCTCGCCACCGCGTCCTCGGCCTGGGAATAGCGCACGCCGCCGCCCGAGACCAGGATCGGCTTCTTGGCGGTTTTCAACAACGCCGCTGCCTCAGCCACTTTGCGCCGGTCCGGGCGCGGGCGCGGAATCGTCCAGACACGCGGCTCGAAGAAGACCTCGGGGTAATTGAATGCGACCTCCTGAGTGTCCTGCGGCAGGGCGATGAAAGCGGGACCGCAGTCGGCCGGGTCGAGCATCGTCGCTGTGGCCTGGGGCAGCGAGGTGAGAATTTGCGCCGGATGGGTAATCCGGTCCCAGTAGCGGGTCACGGCTTTGAATGCATCGTTCACCGTGATGGCCGGATTGCCGAAATGCTCGACCTGCTGCAGCACCGGGTCAGGCAGCCGGTTGGTAAATGTGTCACCGGACAGAAGCAGAACCGGCAGCCGGTTGGAATGAGCCGTCCCGGCCGCGGTCATCATGTTCAGCGCTCCAGGACCGATCGACGAGGTGGCGATCATGATCTGGCGCCGGCGTTTGGCCTTGGCGAAACCGATCGCGGCCAGTGCCATCGATTGCTCGTTCTGCCCGCGCCAGGTCGGCAACTGGTCCTTGACCGCCTCCAGCGCCTCCGAGAGGCAGGTCACGTTGCCATGACCGAAGATGCCGAAAACGCCGGAGAACAAGGGCACGTGGTGGCCTTCGATTTCAGTGAACTGCCTGGTGAGCCAGCGAACCAACGCTTGCGTCATGGTGAGGCGGATGGTTGCCTGCGTCATTGGGTCTCCTCCCGCTCTGAGCCGGATCGAACCGGGCGTCGCACATCGAGACGCGTTGTGGCCAGCAGGTGCGGCGTGGTCTGCCTCGGCAGCACGCTGCGCCCGGCCGATGCTAGTGTGCCGACTCCAACGCTTGATACCACAGGATGCACCCTAGCGGTCGGCACACTACTCTTTATTTTCAGTGGCCTGCTCGTCCCCTTTCGTTTGTTGCCGGCGGCAGCAAACGTCGGGGGCAGGACACTAGTGTGCCGACTCCAACACTTGATACCGTAGGATGCACCCTAGCGGTCGGCACACTACTCTTTATTTTCAGTGGCCTGCTGATCCCCTTTCGTTTGCTGCCGGCGGCAGCAAACGTCGGGGGCAGGACACTAGCAAGTCGATGCTAGCAAGAAGTACCAGGCGAAGATAATCCGGGATCGCGCGGTCCGCGCGGGTCTTCGTCGGCGCGATTCCGGATGATCCGCTTCTTCAAGGCGGAGGTGGCAGCCGTTTGAAGCCGGACTTCGAGGCGCAAAGGGATGCACGAGGCGAATGCCCTCAGCGGGCGCGCCAGACCAGCGTTGCCGAGACCGCGTAGTTCCAGACCACGCCGATGGCTGCCCCGGCGGTGCCGGCCAAGCTCCAGCCGGCGTGCTGGTGATAGAGCATGCCGGCAATCCCGACATTGGCGATGGCGCCGATGCTGCAGACCAGGACGAAGAGCAAGCGGCCCTGCCAGACCCGGCGGCCGAGGAGGCGCTGGTCGCGATAGGTGATGCGGTTGTTGAGCTCGAAGTTGGCGAGCATCGCAACCAGGGTGGCGAGGCCCTGGGACCATTCGAAGCCGATGCCGATCAGCTTGGTCAGGATGGCGAGCACGGCGAGATTGACCAGGATGCCGAGCGCGCCGACCGCGGCAAAGGCGAGGAAGCGCACCGGCAGGAGGCCGCGGAAGAGCCGTTCAATCAGCACCGCGGCGAACTGCATCGAGACCAGGAGATCGAGCTTGCTTTCGCCGGCTGCGCGCGGGCGGAAGACGAAAGGCACTTCGACGATTCGCACGTTGCGGCCGGCAGCGAGCAGGACCTCGAGCAGGATCTTGAACCCGACGCCCGTGAGATGCGGTGCGACGCGGTCGAAGAGCGGCCGTGGCAACATGAAAAAGCCGCTGAGCGGATCGGAAAGCCGGACCGGCAGGAAGGCCTGCGCGGCCCGGATGCCAAGCCCGGAAAGCCGATGCCGCCAGGCCGAGCCGAGGCCCGAGGCATCCCCGCCCGTGGCGTGGCGGCTGCCGACCGCGATGTCGGCCGCACCATTGCGCAGCAGGGCGAGCATTTCCGGAAGCCGGGTCTCGTCGTGCTGGAGATCGCCGTCGAGCACCGCGATGAAAGAAGCCGAGGAGGCCAGCGCGCCTTCGATCACGGCAGAGGAGAGGCCGCGCCTGCCGATGCGGCGGATGCAGCGGATGCGCTGGTCGAAGGCGGCAAGCTGCAGGGCCTCGGCGGCGGTGCCGTCGGGGCTTGCATCATCGACGAAGATGACTTCCCAGCGCAGGCCGGACAGCGCTGCCTCGAGGCGGCGAACCAGGGGGCGGACGTTCGCTCGCTCGTTGTAACAGGGGACGACGACCGTGAGTTCCGGCGCGGCAACCCTCACCCCCGCCCCCTCTCCCAAAGCGAGAGGGGAGGATAAGGCTTGCCCCTCTCCCACAGGGAGCGAGGAGGATACGAGGGCGGCGTGAGCAGGCTCAGCCGTTGCCTGTCCGGCCATCGGGCGGGGAACTCAGAGCGGCACGCCGGTCAGGTCGCGGCTGGTGCGGATCGTCTGCAAGGTGCGCACCTGGCTGACCTGGGGCGCCCCGGTCAGCCGCTCGGTGAGTTGGTTCTCGTGGGCCGCGTCGCGGGCCACGAGCCTCAGCACGAAATCTCCGCCACCGCGGATCATGTGGCATTCCCGGACCTCCGGCCAGTCGCCAACCAGCCGCTCGAAGGCGGAAAGCACGCTTTCCTTCTGGCTGTCCAGGCCGACGATGGCGAAGAAAGTGATCGACCAGCCGAGCTGATGCCGTTCGAGATCGGCATGATAGCCCCTGATCACGCCGGCCTCTTCGAGCCGGCGCACCCGGCGGAGGCAGGCCGGCGCCGAAATGCCGGCCCGCCGGGCCAGCTCGACATTGGTGATCCTGCCGTCGTCCTGCAGCTCGGCCAGGATCCGGCGGTCGATGGCGTCCAGGTGAGGCACGTCCGCTTGGCGGCTCTTCATCGGATGATTCTTCAACAGGGGGATCAGGCTTTGGGTTCGTTTCCGGGCACCTCGCGTACGTGAAATATTATTGCATGAAGGCCACGCTGCAAGTGGCGATCGCGCCCTGGTCGTTCGCCCCTCGCGATCGGTTTTCGGGCGGTCTTTTCTTGCGCGCCGCACCGCTCGGCCAATATCCTCATTCGGCAGACGAACGGGAAGGACCAAATGGCCGAGTCGCGACAGAGCCCCGTCCTCATTATCGGAGCGGGGCCGGCGGGTCTCACGGCCGCCATCTATGCCGCGCGGGCAGCACTGGAGCCGGTCCTGGTGGCGGGTCTCAGCCCCGGAGGACAGCTCACCATTACCACCGATGTGGAGAATTATCCGGGCTTCGCGGGGGTGATCCAGGGGCCGTGGCTGATGGAGCAGATGATCGCGCAGGCGGCGAATGTCGGGACGCGGATCGTCCAGGACGTGATCACGGCGGCCGATCTGTCGCGCCGGCCTTTTATATGCCGCGGCGATTCGGGTGCAAGCTATCGGGCCGATGCCGTGATCATTGCCTCCGGCGCCGAGGCGCGCTGGCTCGGTCTGCCATCGGAGCAGCGGCTGCGTGGCGCGGGTGTTTCTGCCTGCGCCACCTGCGACGGGTTTTTCTTTCGTGGCAAGCGGGTTGCCGTGGTGGGCGGCGGCAACACGGCGGTCGAGGAGGCACTTTTCCTGACGCATCACGCCGCGGAAGTGACGCTCATCCACCGCCGTGACGTGCTCAGGGCGGAGAAAATTCTCCAGCAGCGGCTATTCGCGAACCCGAAGATCCGGGTGATGTGGAACAGCCGGGTCGAGGAGATCCTGGGAGGCGGAACGCCGGAGACGGTGCAGGGGCTGCGCATGATCGACGTACGCACGGGCAAAACAGCCGGGCTGGCGGTCGATGGCGTGTTCGTCGCCATCGGGCACGAACCCAACACGAGGATTTTTGCAGGCCAGGTGGCGATGGACAAGGAAGGTTATATCCTGACCACTCCCGGCTCGACACGCACCTCCGTTGCCGGCGTGTTTGCGGCCGGGGATGTGCAGGACCGCATCTTCCGGCAAGCCGTGACGGCCGCCGGCAGCGGCTGCATGGCCGCCCTGGAAGTGGAGAAATGGCTGGCCGCGGCAGAGAATCGCCCTCTGCTCGCGGCCGAGTAGAGCGCGGAGTTCCCATCGGCCAGCCGGCCACCGATGGCACTGAAACCTTTTCCTCTCGGCCGGAGCGGATCGAGCAAGGCGTCCGGGCGGATCAGGATGCGTGGGGATGGCTGACACGATGGACTGGGACAAGCTGCGGGTCTTTCACGCCGTGGCGGAGGCGGGCAGCTTCACGCACGCGGGCGAGACCCTGAATTTGAGCCAGTCTGCGGTCTCGCGGCAGATTTCGGCGCTCGAAGAGGCGCTGCAGGTGCCGCTGTTCCACCGCCATGCCAGAGGCCTCATTCTCACCGAGCAAGGCGAGGCGCTGAACCGGACGGTGCGGGAAGTGTTCGCCAAGCTGGCGATGACCGAGGCGCTGCTCACCGAGAGCAAGGAGAAGCCGGCCGGGCGGCTCAAGGTGACGACGACGGTGGGGTTCGGTTCGACCTGGCTGGCACCAAGACTGCAGCGTTTCCTCGAGCTCTATCCGGACGTCACGATGACGCTCCTGCTCGACGACCTCGATCTCGATCTCGCCATGCGGGAAGCGGACGTCGCGATCCGGATGCATCCGCCGCGCCAGCCTGAGCTGGTCCAGCGCCACCTGATGGACATGGACTGGCATGTCTGCGCTGCGCCTGCCTATCTGAAGCGGCATGGCGTGCCGCAGCGGGCGGAAGAGCTGGACGAGCACCGGCTGGTGCTGTTCGGGGACTATCATCCGCCGGTGACGGACATGAACTGGCTGGCCGCCGCCGGGCGGCGGGCGGGGTCACCGCGACGCGCCGTGCTCGAGGTGAACTCGCTGCAGGGCATGGTGCTGGCCATGCAGTCCGGGCTCGGTGTCGGCGCGTTGCCCGATTACATGGCGAAGGAAACGGCCGGCCTCGTTCGCGTGCTGGCCGATCTCAAGGCGCCGAAGGTCGGAGTTTATTTCGTTTATCCGGAAGAGCTTCGCAATTCCAAACGGGTCGCGGTGTTTCGCGATTTCCTGCTCGGCGAGATGGCCGGCCAGCGCTGAGATCCGCGTCGGTCAGGGCCCAGGGGAGAGAGCAACCCGCTGGCGCCAATCGGCCAGAAGATCGGCCAGCGTCTTTTCCCAGGGGATGGCGGGACGCCAGCCAAGAAGACGGGCGGCAAGAGCGGCATCGCCGACGCTGAGGGAGAGGTCTGACCGGCGGAGGCGCCGCTCATCCGTGCGTACCGTGATGCGGAGGCGGGCGAGCGACAGGAGTTCGTCGAGCACGGTTCCGATACGGCGCCCAGTGCCGGAGGCGAGGTTGACCGCGATCCCGCTCTCCAGTGTCTCGGCCCGCTCGAGAGCGGCCAGGTAGCCCGCACAGACATCCCTGACATCGAGAAAGTCTCGCCACGCGTCGAGCGAACCCACGGCGAGTTCGGGCGGCTGCTGGCGCGCCTCGATCCGGGCGATCTGAGCGGCGAAGGTCCCGATGGCGAAGGCTTCCGACTGGCCGGGCCCGATATGATTGAAGGGACGGAGGCGGATCAGCCTGAGCCCCTCGCTCACCATGGCCGAGAGCGCCATCTCCGCGGCGGCCTTGGTTGCGGCGTAGGTATCGAGCGGAGCGAGCGGCGCCGTTTCGGCGAGAGGAAGGCCGGCGCGGAAGGAGCGGCCGTACACGGCGGCGCTGGATGCGAAGAGGAAATGCGCCGCCGGCGCCGCTTCCAGGACGGCACGGGCAAGCCGGCAGGTGCCGCCGAGATTGACGCGCCAGGTGCGCGGGGCGGCGCGATTCGCCTCCGGCACGGCGGCGACGGCAGCGAGATGAACCACCGCATCGGGGCGGAACTCCCGGATGATGGCGTGCGCGGCGGCAAGGTCGGTCACGTCGAGGCGGCGAATGCCCGATTGTTCGCGTTCTCCTGTCGGAAGCAACTGCGCGCCGGGAAAGCGCCGGGCGCAGAGCGCACGGAGGTGCCGGCCGACGAAGCCGCCGGCGCCGGTGAGGAGAATTCGGTGTGGTGGCAACTCAATCCGCCTTGCGCCGCGCACGGTGGCGGGCGAGATCCGCCTCCACCATTTCCGCGGCCAGTGCCTCCAGTGAGACTTCGGGCGCCCAGCCGAGCACCTGGCGGGCCTTGGTTGCATCGCCGCGCAGCGCATCCACTTCGGCGGGCCGGAACAGGAGAGGATCGACGCGAACGAATTCGCGATGATCGAGCCCGGCATGGGCGAAGGCGATCTGGCAGAACTCACAGACCGACGTGCTGCGGCCGGTTGCGACCACATAGTCGCCCGGATGCTCCTGCTGGAGCATCAGCCACATCGCGCGCACATAGTCACGCGCATGGCCCCAGTCCCGCCTGGCCTCGAGATTGCCGAGACGAAGCTCCCGCGAGAGGCCAAGCTTGATGCGGGCCACGCCGTCGGTGATCTTGCGGGTGACGAATTCGATGCCGCGAAGCGGGCTCTCATGATTGAAGAGCAGGCCCGAGGAGGCGTGCAGGCCGAAGCTTTCGCGGTAGTTCACGGCCATCCAGTGGGCGAAGAGCTTGGCCGCGGCGTAGGGTGAGCGCGGGTAGAAGGGCGTCGTTTCGTTCTGCTCGGCGGTCCCGATCTTGCCGAACATCTCCGATGAGCTGGCTTGGTAGATGCGCGCGCGGGGGGCTGCGATTCGCACTGCCTCCAGCACGTTGACGGCGCCGAGCCCGGTGACCTGGGCGGTCAGCAGCGGCTGTTGCCAGGAGGAGGCGACGAAACTCTGGGCGGCGAGGTTGTAGATTTCGTCCGGGCCATGCTTGTCGATGATGCGGATCAGGCTGCCGAGATCGCTCATGTCGCCGTCGAGCAACGCCACCTGATCGATGATGCCGAGCCAGCGCAGGCGCTCGCCGATGACGTCGGAAGAGGCAGAGCGGCGCAGCAGGCCGAGCACGCGATAGCCGCGGGCGAGCAGAAATTGCGCGAGATAGGCGCCGTCCTGGCCGGTGACGCCGGTGATGAGGGCTTGCGGCATGGCGGGCTCCCTTCCTGGCGGCCCGTCCGGGCGCCCCGGGGAGCCTTTATCCGGAGTTTGCGGCGGGGGCCAGGGTAACCGGGGCAAAAGCCGGGCGGGCTGGCGCTGAGTTCAGGTGGGGCAACCACGGCAGCGGACGAGATGCGGAGGTAGGGCAGGTGCGGGCAAGCTTGGACGCGGAGCCTGTCTCCGAGATAGCCCCAGAAGGCGAGGCCGAGCTTGCGGCAGGTTTTGGCGAGGCCGAGGAGGGCGTCGCGACAGCCGCGCTCGGCGGCCGGCAGACCATCGATGTCGGACGGGGCGACCATACGGAGCTCGAATCGAACCGCCCCGCGTCGGGGCAAGAAAAAAAACGACCGCTGCCCCGACGTTTGCTCCGCTTACGCTAAAATGACCGGCGGCGGCAATCTTCGACCCGCCTTGTCGGCTCGCCCGAGAGTTGGAAGCTGAACATGCTTTCGAGCAGCGTCCGTCACTTTACAGACCCCGATCAGTACGCTGAGGCGATCCGTGCCGTTGACGCGGAGATCACCGTCGCCGAATGGGGAGATTTCACGGCGGTTCTGACCCGCATCGACCTCCATCGTCTCTGGATGCAGCACCTGGATGAACGCCGGCCGCGGTTAGCCCACGCAGCCCTCAGCAGGGAGCGGGCAATTTTCTCGATTCTCGGCCAAACCGACCCGGAGCTGATCGTGAGCGGCACTGCGGTCCCACCGCACAGCATCGTCTGCCATGGCATCGGTGAGGACTATTACCAGCGCTTGTCCGGACCGACCTGCCAGTACGCGATGTCGCTGCCGGTAGCGGATATGGCGGCCGCGGCAGCCTCCTTCGCCGGTTGTGACCTCGCCCTCCGCGGCCGGGAAACCCGTGTCATCGTCCCGCATCCGCAAGCGTTGGCAAAGCTTCGCCGGCTGCATGTCGCCGCCGCGCGGCTTGCCGAAGGAACGCCCGAGCTGATCGCCAATCCGGAAGCAGCACGCGGGCTCGAACAGACGCTGATCAACGCCCTGCTCGGCTGTCTCGAGACTGGCGACGCTCCGGAAGAGCGTACGGCGCGACGGCGCCATGACGCCATCATGCGGCGCTTCTATCGCGCGCTCGAAGAGGATCCCGATCGCGCGCTCTATCTGCCGGAGCTTTGCGCCGCGATCGGGGTGCCGGAGCGGACATTGCACGCCTGCTGCCAGGAGCATCTGGGCATGGGCCCGAAGCGCTATTTGTTGCTGCGGCGGCTGCACCTTGCGCACCGGGCGCTGCGCCGGGTCGAACCGGGCGCCACCAGCGTAACGGAAATCGCAACCCAATTCTGGTTCTGGCATCTTGGCCGCTTCGCCGGCGCCTATCGGGAGCTGTTCGGGGAGCCTCCCTCGGCGACCCTGCACCACCCGCCAGCCTGACGAGACCAACCCGGAACGGCTTCGCACAACCCTTATTGTAACGCTATCAGGATGATTGCGCGCTGATCGCGCGATCGCCGCCGGCAATCCGGGCCGGCAGGCAGCCGGGCGAGAGGGCCATGCCAGAATTCTTCCGCATGGGAGACAAAATCCTTCGTTTGCCGAAATCGGATAGCCCCAGCGTCTCTTGCCATCGCAGCATGGGTGCCGAACGGCTGCTGCTGTTGCCGGTCGGCCGCGCGGCAGGTCGATGCCGGCGTGAGCCAGGTCGGCCTTCGCCGATTGTCGGAACCTGAACGGAAGGAGGGACCATCCGTGAGTGATGAACGTACCCGCAATGGACTCGGTCGCCGCGAGTGGCTGCTTGGCGGCACTGCGCTTGCCGCGATGGCGGGCGCGGCAGCGACCGTGCCGGTTCGTCCGGCGCGGGCAGAGAACGCTGCTGCGGCGCCGACCGGAGGCAAGCGGCCCAACATCGTCATGCTGATGACCGACGATACCGGCTGGAACGATTTCGGCTGCTACTCGGGCGGCGGTGCCGCGCTCGGGCATCCGACCCCCAATGTCGACCGGATGGCAAAGGAAGGAGCGGTCTTCACCTGCTGATATGGCCAGGCAAGTTGCACGGCCGGTCGCGCCTCCTTCCTCACCGGACGGATTCCGATCCGCTCGGCGCTGTCGATCGTGGTCGCACCTGGTGACGAGAACCGCCTCCGGAAGGAGACGCCGACGATCGCGGAATTCTTCCAGAAAAACGGCTACTCGACCTATTTCTCTGGCAAATGGCACATGGGTGACAAGCCGGATTCCTATCCGATCGAGCACGGTTTCGACGTGATGCGGCATTTCGCTGCCTACTATGCCGGCGTCTATGCCTATGACGATACGTCGAAGTACTTCCACCCATGGTTCCCTAAATTCAATCCGCAGTACGCCAGGCTCTACTACTCGATCGTGAATGTGGATGAGTGGAAAGGCGAGGCTGGCTCACCGGCCAGGGATGTCGGTCGGATCACCTACGATTCGCTGGCGACATTCGATGTTCGCCAGACCGATTCGGCGATCGACTACATCAGGCAGCATGCGAAGGACGAAAAGCCCTTCTTCATGGATGTCAACTTCATCAAGATGCATAACCCCACCAACGCGTCGCCGGAGTTTGCCGGCAAGTCGCATCTCGGCGACTACTCCGATTCGCTGATGGAACTCGACACCGATATCGGCCGGATCATGGATACGATCCGCGCCGAGGCACCCGACACGATCGTCATCGTGACGGCCGACAACGGTGCCTGGCAGGACGCCTATCCCGATGCCGGGACCACGCCGTTCCGCGGCGAGAAGGGAACGCCGTTCGAAGGCGGCTGGCGCTGCCCTGCCATCATGTGGTGGCCGGGCCACGTTCCCGCCGGGGTTCAATATGGCGAGATGATGCCGCACATCGATTGCTGGGCGACGCTGGCGGCGATGGTCGGGCTCGCGCCGCCGCCGCACGACTGGGTCGGCAACGACGGCCAGCCGATCTATTTCGACAGCATCGACAGCAGCGCCTACATCCTGGGCAAAGCGCAGCACTCGGCGCGAAACTCGTGGGTCTTTGTCGATGGCGAGACCTTCAATGGGATGCGCGCCGACATCGGCGGCGACCCCAACGAACCCTGGGTCCACATCGCCTGGAAGTATCTCTACACGGCGAAGGACTCATGGCTGGGTTCGCAGGCGAATCTCGGCGCGCTCTACAACCTGACGATGGACCCCTTCGAGAAATACGACATGGTCTTCAATGGAGCCATGTCGACGCGGGTGCTGTCGTCCTCGCCGGGCAAGTATGCGGGGCAGGACAATGGCTGGGTCCTGTCGCTGGTCTATCCGGTACTCGTCGCCTTCGATGAGTCCGTCATGAAGTATCCGAACATCAGGCGTTTCCCCGGCGGGGCCTCGACCGACCTCATTCCGAATCTGCAGACCCCGGATAACCCGGTGCCGGCCCTCAAGGGCATCGCGATACCGCATATCGAGGGTGCAGGAGGCTGATCCCGGCAGGGGTGATGAGGCCGGCGGCGGCTGGAGCGTGCCTGCCTGTGGCCGGTTTTGGCCGCCGCCGATCCTCAATTCGTTCCGGATCGAAAAACGCGTTCACACGATCAACAGATCAAGACATGGAGAGACGCCGATGACGACACAAAGCGCAACGGCACAGAGTGCAACCGCGTTGACCGGCCGCATCACCGGCAGGCCGATCTACCCGGCAGCCGCATCCATCGCGCCTGCTGCCGACAGCGTGGAGGGCTTTGCGATCCGGCTGTTCGCCCGGATGCGCTCGGGTGACATCGACCGTTCGCAGTTGGTTCCCGAGTACAGCGCGCACCTCACCGATGCGGCGGTGCATGCGATGTCACGCTACCTCCAGACCCATGATTACGAGGCATTGCCGCTCTCGGCCCAGGTCGTGAAAACCCATCAGAGCGGAGAGCAGACTTTCCACGTGGTGAAGATCCTGTTTCCACGCGGTGATGCCGCGAGCCTGATGTTCGCCTTCAATACGGCCGGCAAGATTACGGGCATCAGCCTGCTGGGCATGGCAGGGGATTGACCGGGAGGGAGTGGCCCGGCCATTCGGGAACGACCGCCGAGCGGTCAGTATGCATCATCCGGCGAGGCCGTTCGGCGGCGGCAGCGCCGTCACCGGCGAGGTTTTTGCCGAGCCGACTTGAATTCCGGGCGATACCGACCTATCGTGCGGCAGCATCGGGAGGAAAAAGTGAAGCAATTACTGTTGGCTGCCTTTGTCCTGACCGGCCTGGCCCTGGCCGCGGGTGCCCGCGCCCAGCCCACCGAACAGACCTTCACGGTAAAGACGACCGGCGATCTTGCGGAACTCTGTGGCGACACAACCCCGGCCAATTCGCTGATGACGACCGCGGCGCAGAACTTCTGCCATGGCTACCTGCTCGGCGCTTACGAGGTTCTGGCCCAGATCAACGCTGCGCGGGGCCGCCCGGATTTCTGCATTCCAAGCCCTTCGCCGAGCGAGAATGAAGCAATCGCCGAATTCGTGTCGTGGGCGAGGGCGAACCCGACCGACGCCACGCGCCCGCCGGCAGACGGCGTCTATGAGTTCCTTACGCAGCACTTTCCCTGCCCGGCCAGGCAATGACAGCATAGGGAGGCAAAGATCATGAAACGATTGATCGCACTTGCGGCCTGCCTCGTCATTCTGGGCGGCTGCGAGAATATGACGCCGCAGGGGCAGGCAGCGGGCGTCGGCACGTTGGGCGGAGCGGCCGGAGGAGCGGTCATTGGAGCGCTCGCAGGCAATGCAGCGCTTGGCACTGCGATCGGCGCCGGGGTCGGCCTAGTTGGCGGGCTGGTGTACAACCACGTCAGGGAAAATCAGCAGGCCGCCCAGCAATCGGCCTACGGCCAGGGATACGCCGCCGGCCAGCATAGTGGCCCGGGCGCCCCGCCACCGCCTTACCAGGCGCAGTAATCTCGCACCTCGACGGGCGCGCCATCCCCGCCGGCCGGGCCGGTTGCGGGGGCGGACGCCGCCCGTCCTTCCTGCCCATCACGCGGGCGTCATGCGCCTTCTCAGTTCGGCCTCGGGGTTGATCAGCAGCAGGCCCGCCCGGTGGGCCGATGTGGACGCCTGGCGCGAGCGCGCCCTCCCGGCCGACCGTCACCCAGACGGCGAACCACACCACGCCGAGGATTCCGAGCGCGCCGAACGCTACGTGCCAGGAGTACGCCACGATCACGTACAGAATCGCCGGCGCCGCAATGCCGGCGCCAACTGCTGCGCCGATCGCAATCAGGCTGGTTGCCAGCGGTCGGCCGGGATCGGGAACCCACTTGTAGGCGGCATGTAACGCGACTGGGTAGGCCGGGCCCTCGCCAAGCCCAAGGACAAGCCGGTTGGCGACCAACGCCGGCAGGCCGACGGCAATGAACATGAGCAGTTGGCATAGCGACCACATCATGGCCATCGCCGCCAGTACCCGCTTCGTCGATACGCGATTGACCAGAAAGCCGACCCCGACCGCGGTGGCGGAGAAAAACAAATAGAAGCTCGTGCCGATCAGACCGAATTGAGTGTGCGTGAGGCCGAGTTCGCGCATGATCGGCAGGGCGGACAGGCCAAACACCACCTTGTCCGCAAAGTTTATCAGCATGAACACGGACAGCATGAAGACAATCAGCCAGGCCAGCCGCGGATTGCATCCGATGCCAGGCCGGGGCGCCGGTCGTTCCTCGACGCGCAGCAATGTCATGGGTAGAGAACTCCGCGCTCGGCAGGCGTCCTGGCAACCGGCAATCGCTCCGCGACGTCAGCCCCGGGTGCGAGGATATTTTCTTCCGCGCCAATCGGCAAACCGCAGCCTGGAACCGTAGCCCAGGCGCACGCCGGGCCCGGGCATCACGGATGCGGCGGAACGAAGCTCTGCACGAAGCTCCCCGCCACCAGCCGCCAGCCATCGACCAGCACGAAGAACACCAGCTTGAACGGCAGCGAAACCGCCGTCGGCGGCAGCATCATCATGCCGAGACTCATCAGCACGCTCGAGACCACCATGTCGATGACCAGGAACGGCAGGTAGAGCAGGAAACCCATTTCGAAAGCGCGACGAAGTTCGCCGACCAGGAAAGCCGGAATGAGCGCCCGCCAGGGAGTGGCCATGGGCGTCGCCGGGGCGGGCAACCTTGCCGTATCGAGGAACAGATGCAGATCCGAGGGGCGAAGGTTGGCCAGCATGAAACGCCGGAACGGCTCGGCGGCCTGGCGCAGCCCTTCGAGGTTGCCGATCTTGCCCTGCTCGAGCGGCAGGAGCCCGCTCACCCAGGCCGCGTGCAGGACCGGCTGCATCACGAAAAAGGTCAGAAACAGCGCCAGCCCGATCAGCACCACGTTGGGTGGCGTCGTCTGCAATCCGAGCGCGCTTCTCAGGAGCGAGAGAACGATGATGATGCGCGTGAACGCCGTCACCATGACGAGAAGACTCGGTGCCAGCGCGAGCACGGTGATCAGCGCCGTGAGCTGGACCAGCCTGCCGGTCACGCCCGGACCGTCCGAGTTGCCGAGATCGATGCTGACCGATTGGGCAAGCGCGGGGTGCGCGGCGAGAAGCCAGAACAGCGTCAGCCCGAGGAAGAAGAGGGTCCGCCTCATCGCTCGCCCTCCGATCGGCTGAGCCAGCCAATCAGCGCATCGTGGCTGTTGCCGGCCAGCAGCAGCAATTCGCGCCCGTCGCAGCGCACGATATAAAGCCGCCGCCTGGGATCGAGCGCGAGGGTCTCGACCACGCCAAGGCGGCGAGCCATGCCGGCACGCGGCGCAAGCCCCGAAAATCGGGCCACGCGCGCTCGCCCAGACCAGGCAGAGCACGGCGGCCAGGGCGGCAATCGCAAGGAGAACGGTCGAAGCAAGCGGCGTCATGGCGCGGCCTTTTGCCGCGCTTTACGGGAAACAGCGTCAGGCGGGAGGGGCAGCCGCGGCGGCGAGTCGCGCCTCGATCGTTTCGATTTCACCAAGAAGGGCGGAGAGCCGCGGCTTGACGCTCTTCCCTTGCGCCGGCCCCAGATCGAGAACCAGAGCGCAGAGCCGCCCGATCTCGCCCTCGAGGCCGGCCAGATCGACCCGCCTCCCGTCCTCGATCAGGATGCGGGCAATGCGGAGAAATCCCGCAACCTGCTCGATCGCGAGCAAGGCCGCTCGGGACGGGGACGGCACGGCCGGCGCTGCGATCGGGGGCATTCCGCTGATTGCACCCTTTCGCGGTTACCAAAACGTTGCCGCCGGTCCCGTCGTGGCGGGCAAAACGCAGCTTTGCGCACCGCCGCGTTCATCTCCCTTTAAGCGCCGGGTCGGATGATGCGGCCATGGATCTCACCAGCACCGGCTTTTTCAGCCTCGCCGACAAGCGTCTGGCCTGGATCGACAAAAGCCTCCAGGTCCGGGCCGAGAACATCGCCAATGCCAGCACGCCGGGCTATCAACGCGAACAAATCGAACCCTTCTCGGACGTGCTCGCGGGCACGGGTCATCTCGATCCCCTGCCAACGAACGCACAGGATCTTCCCGCGCTGCCGGCTTCCGAACAGCTTCAGGCGCCGTCGATGGATCAGCCGCCGCCGAGTGCCGGAGAGGACGACGTCTCCGTCGATGGAGAGCTCGGCAAGCTCGCCGACACGGAGGGAATGCAGAACCTCGTCATCAGGCTCTACGGCGCCACACTCGGCATGTTCCGGACCGCCCTCGATATTTCCGGCGGCTCCGGCCTGACCGGCTGAGCGCGCGCCCAAGCGAAGAGGAGCCAATGGATCTCACCAAGGCAATCGCCATCGCCGGCAGCGGCATGCGGGCGCAGACCGAGCGGCTGACCGTGATCGCCCAGAACCTCGCCAACCAGGTGACGACGGGATCGACGCCCGGCGCCGATCCATATCAGCGCAAGACCATTTCCTTCCAGGATGTGCTCGATCCGACCAGCGGGGTCGATCTCGTCATGGCCGGACCGATCGGCCTTGATCCGAGCCCCTTTTCCCTGCGTTACGATCCGGCCAATCCCGCCGCCAATGCCCAAGGCTACGTGAAAGAGCCGAACGTCAACACCTTCACGGAAATGATGGACATGCGCGACGCCGAGAACAGCTACTCGGCGAATTTGCAGGTGCTGGCCGTCTCCCGCAGCATGCTGTCGCGGGTGATCGGCATGCTGCAATGAGCGGCACCATCCCCACCATCACCGTCACCGCTTCGGGGGTTTCCCCGTCCGGCGCGGCGCAAGCGTACGCGCGGAGCGGAGAGGCTGGCCTTTCTGCCGGCGACGAGAGCTTCGGCGGCGTGCTCGATCGGGCCATCTCGGGCGCCATCTCGCTCGGCAAGGAGGCCGATCAGGGAGCCCTTCAGGCAATCTCCGGCAATGGAGACATCACCTCCGTGGTCACGGCCGTTTCGCGCGCCGAGTTTGCCTTGCAGGCAGCAACCGCGATCCGCGACAAGGTCGTCACCGCCTATCAGACCATCATGAGCATGCCGACCTGAGCTCGGGATTTTCCCCGCTACTCCCAGCCACTCCCCGAGGGGACGTCATGTCGAATGCCGATCTCGCGCTCAGCATGCGCGAAGCCATGATGGTGATGCTCGAGCACGCGGCTCCGCCACTCATGGCCACGCTTGCGATCGGCCTTTTGGTCTCGCTCGTGCAGGCGATGACCCAGGTGAACGAATCGACGCTCGTGTTCGTGCCAAAGGTCCTGGTCCTGGCCGGCGTGCTGCTCCTGCTCGGGCACGGTATGCTCACCACTCTGTCCGACTTCACCACCCTCCTGTTCGGCCGCCTGGTCGCGATCGGCGGCGCCGGTTAGCAAAATGACCGCGGCTGATGCGGCGCTGGTGCAGATGCTTCCGGCGCTCGCTTTCCAGGCCATGCTGGTGCTGGCGCGTATCGGCGGCGCGGTGATGCTGCTGCCAGGCCTTGGCGAGGCAGCGCTGCCGTCGATGGTGCGGGCGGCCGTCGCGGTCGCGTTTACGGCACTCCTCTTTCTGCTGCTGCCGGGCCTGCCCGCCGCTCCATCGGGAGTATTCGGCGCCTTCGCCATGCTGGCTGCGGAGCTGGCCACCGGCGTCTGGATCGGCTGGCTGGCGCGACTTGTCGTGCTCTCCCTTTCGATGGGAGGCGAGGTCATCGCCGCCATGCTGGGGCTCACCAATGTGCTGGTGCCCGATGCCGCCCTCGGCCCGGCGACACCCGCTCTCGGCCAGCTTTTTGGCATCGCGGCCGCGGCGCTGGTGCTGGCAAGCGGCCTCTATGCCATTCCGCTTGCCGCCCTCGTCCAGAGCTATCACCTGGTTCCGGCGGGCACCTTCTTGCCGGCAGCCGACGGCACCCGCGTCGTGGTGGAGGCAGTCGGGGCCTCGTTCGCGCTCGCGGTCAGGATCGGCGGCCCGTTCCTGCTCGCCTCGATCGTCTGGCAGATCGGGCTCGGCCTCGCGTCTCGTCTGGTGCCGCAAGTGCCGATCTATTTCGTCTCCCTTCCCGGCCAGATCCTGGGCGGCTTTGCTTTGCTGGCGGGCCTCGCCGCCGCCCTCTCGGCATTCTGGATCGGGCAGATCCATGACGGGTTCAGCCTGCTGCCCGGATTGCACTGAAACCCGGGCTGGGCTGAACCGGAACCGGAGCCACCACATTGGCGGAGGGACAGGAAGGCCGCACGGAGGCCGCCACACCAAGGCGGCTGATGAAGGCGCGCGAGGAGGGCTCGGTTGCCTTATCGCGCGAACTTTCCTCGCTGGCCGGTTTAGCGGCCGTCACTGCGGTCCTGGTGATGCTGGGCCCGAGCCTGGCCACCGATCTCGCCACCCGGCTTGCCGGGCTGATATCCCATGCCGGCACGCTCCCGTTCAGCACCGGCGGGCCGGCCGCCTTGGGCCTTGCGCTCGACGGAGTATTCCGGTCCGCCGCAGCGTTCGCGCTGGCGGCCCTGATCGGCGGCGTCGCGATCGCCCTGTTGCAGACCGGCCTTCTCTTCCGGCCGGAAGCACTGGCGCCGGACCTCGGGCGCCTCAATCCGGCCCGCTGGGTGCGGCGAATCACCAGTACCGACGGTCTTTTCGAGCACGGCAAATCCTTCCTCAAGCTCACGGTGATCGCTGCCGCGCTCTGGCGAATCCTCGCCGGCGAATGGTCCGTCATCGGGGGTGCGCTCGGGCTCTCGCCGGCGGGCCTCATCCAGGAAGTTGAAACCGATATCCTGGCCATTCTCTTTCCACTGCTCGCCGCGCTCGCGCTGATCGCCGTCGGCGATGTGCTTTGGGTCAGGCTCCGCCACGCGCGCGGCCTGCGCATGAGCCGCGAGGAAGTCCGCCAGGAACTGAAGGAAACCGAGGGCGACCCGCACCTCAAGGCCCACCTGCGCAGAATTCGCGCCGCCCGGATGAAACAACGTATGCTGGGAGCGGTGAAGAAGGCGACGGTGGTCGTTACCAATCCAACCCATTATGCTGTGGCGCTTGCCTAATGAACGCGGCAGGCATGCCGCGCCGAGGGTGGTAGCCAAGGGGGTCGACGCGATGGCGGCCCGGATCCGCGAGATTGCCGAGGCCCATCGCGTGCCGGTGGTCGCCAACCCGCCGCTTGCCCGGGCGCTCTACCAGGTGGAGGTGGACACGGAGATTGCGCCCGAGCACTACAAGGCCGTGGCCGAGATCATCGCCTATGTGTGGCGCCTGGCCCGCCCGGCCCGTCCAAAGGCGCATGCCGCGAGCGTGGGCGAGGGGGCGCGGTGAGGGTTTCGCGCCGTCTCGATTCTGCTCTCGGCCGGCTCCGCGGGTTTCGCGGCCGGCCCTGGCCACGCCTGATCGAACGCCTTTCCGGCCCGCTCGACGATCTCTTGCGGGCGTTGTTCCACGATGCACCGGCCGGCCTCGCCATCCTCGACCGTGAAGGGCTGATCGTCAGGGCCAACGCTGCGCTCGCGCGTATGGCCGGCCGCCCCCAGGGCCTGGCACCCGGCAGCCGCGCCGATCTTCTCTTCCCGCTCGCAGACCGCGGAGAAATCTGGCGGGAACTCGCTCTGCATCTTGCCGGCAAGGCGGCATCACGGGAATTCATGACCCGGCTTGCTACGGCCGAAGGTGCCCAGGAGGTGCCGGTCGATGTCTCGGTGCAGGTTCTCCACGAGGCAGACGGCAAGCCGGGTGGCCTTGTCCTCTGGTTCACCGATACCACGCGCCAGCACCAGCTCGAGGCGCAGCTCGCCCATGGACAGAAGTTGCAGGCGGTGGGCCAGCTCGCCGGCGGCATCGCGCACGACTTCAACAATCTGCTCACCGCCGTCATCGGCGGCGCCGAGCTGATCCTGGCGCGCCGCACGGACGCCGCCACCACGGAGGACGTGCGCCAGATCCGCGCCAGCGCCGAACGCGGCGCCGCCCTCGTGCGACAGCTTCTCGCCTTCGGTCGCCAGCAGCGCCTGCAGCCGCGGGTGGTCGCTATCAACGAGGCGATCGGCGATCTCTCCGCCATGCTCGTGCGCCTCCTCGGCAGCAAGGTGCGGCTCGAGATCGAATTGGAGTCGCCCGGCCGCATGGTCAGGGTCGATCCCACCCAACTCGACCAGGTGCTGGTCAATCTCGCCGTCAACGCCCGCGATGCCATGCCCGATGGCGGCCGGCTTTCCCTGCGCAGCGGCCACATCACGCTCTTTCGCCCGCTCGCCCGCGGCCACGAGACAATCCCGCCCGGGCGCTACGTCATGATCGAGGTCGAAGATACCGGAACCGGCATTGCGCCGGAGGTGCTGCCGCGCATCTTCGATCCCTTCTTCACCACCAGGCGCGAACGGGGCGGCAGCGGGCTCGGGCTTGCCACTGCGCACGGCATCATCCGCCAGTCCGATGGCTTCATCGCCGTCGAAAGCGAACCGGGCAGGGGCACCTGCTTTCGCATCTACCTGCCGCGCCACGATGCATCCGAAGCGATTGCCATGCCGACTCCGCCGGAGCCGCCCACCACTGCCGCCGCCCGGGTACCGGTCACGTCCATGCCTGCGCGGCGTACCGCGCTGATCGTGGAAGACGAGCCCGTCGTCGGCCGGATCGCCGAACGCGCCCTCAGCAATCAGGGATGGACCGTGCACCTCGCCGAGTCGGCCGACACGGTGTTGGCGAATCTCGAAACCCTCTCGCGCCCCGATGTTCTCGTTTCAGACGTCGTCATGCCGGGAATGGATGGTCCGACGCTGGCGCGCCGGCTGCGCCAGCGCTGGCCGGGCCTGCCGGCGGTGCTTGTCTCGGGCTACGTCGAGGAGGCGGTGAGAAAGAGCCTGGAGGCGGAAGACATGGCCTTCCTGCCCAAGCCCTATACGCTGGCGAACCTCCTCGAGGCTGCGACTGCGGCCGTTGAGCGAGGGCAGGGCTGGAACGGATCGCGTTCGATCGGGACCACGAAGGAATCCTGAGCGAGGGACCGGCGGTGATGGCTTGGCCGGTTCGCACGCCGGGGGCGCTTTATTCGAGCCCGCGATTCGTGCCCTCCGACGATTCCGCCGCGGGCGATCATGGGCTAGCGGTAGAAACCGTTCATACATGGACATCTTTTGGTTGTATTGGAACAAAAATGGGGTAAAGTGTTAATAGTCGCGCCGGCCAGCAGTTCCGATTTTGTTTCGTAACCTGTCCCGCCTCGACAACTCCAAGGCGAGCGTGCGAGTCTGCCGCCGCGCCGGATTGCCGGGCACCGGGCTTGGGGCGGATCGCGCTTGACTGGCATCGCGGGACGCTCCAGGAGCGCGTGAATCCGCTCGGTCAGACACAAGAGAGCGTGTTCAGCCATGCTGGCCACGCTCCAGGGGGTGGTGATGGAAAAAAACAAGGCGCTGGACGCCGCATTGGCGCAGATCGAACGCGCCTTCGGCAAGGGCTCGATCATGCGCATGGGCGCCGGTGCCGGCGATGACCCGGTCCCGGTCGTCCCTTCCGGCTCTCTTGGCCTCGATCTGGCACTTGGAATCGGCGGGCTGCCGCGCGGGCGGATCGTCGAAATCTACGGGCCGGAAAGCTCCGGCAAGACCACGCTCGCGCTGCACGCCATCGCCGAGGCACAGAAGATCGGCGGCACTTGCGCCTTCATCGACGCCGAGCATGCGCTCGACCCGGTCTATGCGCGCAAGCTCGGCGTCGATATCGAAAACCTGCTCATCAGCCAGCCCGATGCCGGCGAACAGGCGCTCGAGATCGCCGATACACTCGTCCGCTCCGGTGCGGTGGACGTGCTGGTCGTGGACAGCGTTGCCGCCCTGGTGCCGCGGGCCGAGCTGGAAGGCGAGATGGGCGACACGCATGTCGGCCTGCACGCGCGGCTGATGAGCCAGGCGCTTCGCAAGCTGACCGGCAGCGTCTCGCGCAGCAACACGCTCCTGATCTTCCTCAACCAGATTCGTCTCAAGATCGGCGTGATGTTCGGCAACCCCGAAACCACCACCGGCGGCAACGCCCTCAAGTTCTATGCCTCGGTGCGCCTCGAGATCCGCCGTGTCGGCAGCATCAAGGACCGCGAGGAGATCACCGGCAACGAGACCCGGGTGAAGGTGGTGAAGAACAAGATGGCCCCGCCGTTCCGGCAGGTCGAGTTCGACATCATGTACAGTGAAGGGATCAGCAAGATCGGCGAACTGATCGATCTCGGCGTCAAGGCCGGCGTGGTCGAGAAATCCGGTGCCTGGTTCAGCTATGATTCGCAGCGCATCGGCCAGGGACGCGAGAATGCCAAGCGCTTCCTGCGCGAGCATCCCGAGGTGGCCGCCGCGATCGAAAGCCGAATTCGTGCCGCATCCGGAATAGTGGCCGGTGCCATGCTGGTCGCCGCCGACGAGGGCGAGGAGGCCGAGGCGGCTGACTGAGAATCTCGCCGCCGCCCTGCCGCTCGCCCGCGAGGACGATTGCCTGGTCGAAGCGGCGGTGGCCGCCTTGTGTCGGCACTTCCACCCAGGCCGCCACCGGCTGGCAGCGGCCGCGCGCGACAGAAGCGGGCGCATTTTCACTGGCCTGCATCTCGGGGCGACGGTCGGCAGGCTTTCCATCTGTGCCGAAGCGATCGCCCTCGGCCGCGCGCTCATCGAGGGCGACGGCGAGATCGTCGCCATCGTCGCCGTCCGCCAGCCGAAACCCGAAGAGAACGCATCCAGGCCCGCGGTCGTGCCCCCTTGCGGCGCCTGCCGGGAGATGCTGATCGATCACGCCCCCGGTGCCTGGGTGATCCTTCCCGGGCCCGGCGGGCTCATCCGCCTGCCCGCAACCCTCCTGCTCCCGCTTCCCTATCAGCGCTGAAAGGGCCCGATGTCTCTCGCGGGAGAACGGCTGCCCTCGATGCCTGCGCGCATCTGGCGCATGGCGCCGCTCCTGCTCGCGGCCGCGAGCCTCTTCTGGGCCGGCAACGCCATCGTCGGCCGCGCCGTGCACGCCGAGATCCCGCCCGTCTCGCTCGCCTTCTGGCGCTGGACCGGTGCCTTCCTGGTGGCACTGCCGTTCGCCTGGGAGCCGCTCGGCAACGACTGGCCGATCCTGCTCCGCCACTGGCGGAGCCTCGTCGTCCTTTCCATCACCGGCATCGGCCTCTTCAATACGCTCTTCTATCGCGGCCTCGATCAGACCACCGCCATCAACGGCGTTCTGCTGCAATCGACGATGCCGCTGATGATCCTGCTCGCCTCCGCCCTGATCTATCGCGAGCGCCCCGGCCTCTCGCAGACGATCGCGATCCTGATCTCCCTGCTGGGCGTCCTCGTCATCACCGTGCACGGTTCGATCGCGAGCTTCGCTGCGCTCTCCCTCAATCCGGGCGATGTCTGGGTGCTCGCCGCCATCGCCAGCTACGCGCTCTATTCCAGCCTCCTGCTGAGCCGCCCTCCCGTGCATCCCATGAGCTTCCTGGCTGCGAGCTTCGCGCTCGGTGCGCTGATGCTTCTTCCGCTCTATGTTGCAGAAGTTCTCTCGGGCGCGGTCGCGCGCGTCACGCCGGGCACGCTTGCCGCCTTCGCTTATGTCGCGGTGATGCCATCCTTTGTCGCCTATCTCTGCTTCAACCGTGGCGTCGAACTCATCGGCTCTGCACGGGGCGGCCAGTACATCCATCTCGTGCCGGTGTTCGGCGTGTTGCTCGCCGTCATCCTGCTCGGCGAGCGGCTGCATCTTTTCCATCTGTTCGGTATCGCTCTGATCGCGGCCGGCCTTGCGCTTGCCGCCCGCCGGCCGCGCCCCATTCGCCGCCATCGCCCACCGGCGACGCTGTCCAACCTTACGATGCGGCGCGAAAGATGAAATGCTGCCGCGCGCTGTAATTCCAGAGAAATACGACCCCGGTTGCGATCACCTTGGCGGGCAGGCGGGCCAGCCCCGCCCCGGTGATCATCAGCCACAGCGCGGCTTCGTTGAAGGCGAGTCCGATCACGCTGACCAGCAGCACGAGCGCGAATTCATGGTGGCGGCGAAAGCGCACGCCGCTTTCGAACACAAAGGAGATGGAAAGCAGGTAGTTGACCGTTGCCGAAACCACGAAGCTTGCCAGCGCCGCCCAGAACCACGGCACTCCGAAGGGGCCGGTCAGCAGCATGAAGCCGCCGATATCGACAACTGCCGCCAGTCCGCCGACGATGAAATAGGTGAAGAAGCTCAGCGGAAGAGATTGTATTTGACGATACACCAGAGCGCCCGGACCCCGTCCTTCCATCCGATCTTCTTTCCCTGCTCGTAGGTCCGCCCGTAATAAGAGATTCCGACCTCGAAAACGCGGCAGCCGCTTGCCGCCACCTTCGCCGTGATCTCCGGTTCGAAACCGAACCGGTCTTCCTCGATCGCGATCGCCTGGATGATCTCGCGACGAAAGACCTTGTAACAGGTCTCCATATCCGTGAGATTGAGGTTGGTAAAGACGTTGGATGCCAGGGTCAAGAGGCCGTTCCCGGCGCGGTGCCAGAAATAGAGAACCCGGTGCGGTCGGCCACCTTGGAAGCGCGAGCCGAAGACCACATCGGCCTTGTTGTCGAGGATCGGCTGCAGCAGTGCCGGATATTCCGCCGGGTCGTATTCGAGATCGGCGTCCTGGATCAGCACGATCTCGCCCCGTGCCGCGCGGATGCCCGTGCGCAAGGCTGCCCCCTTGCCCTGATTGATCTCGTGAAACAGAACTTGGTCTGCGAGTTTGCCGCCCTCCTCCCGCAGGAACTCACGCGTTCCGTCCCGCGAGCAGTCATCGACGATGATGATCTCCTTGTCGGCCGGTGCCGCCGCGCGCACCGCAGCCAGAATCTCGCCGATGGTGTGTCGCTCGTTGTAGCAGGGAATCACGACGGAAAGCAGCATCAGGCCACCATTCGCCGGCAACCGGCCGGGCGAGAAGCAGTGAGACTTGACGGTACGCGCTCGCTTCCGCCACAAGGCCGTGCGGATGCGCGAGGAATCGGGCCGGCCAGCAAGCGGAGAGAGAGGGCATGCAGGCGCAAAGAACGGAACCGGCCGGGGCCGCCGCAGACGCGCTGACCCGGCGGCGCATCGTCGTCACGGGCGGCGCCGGATTCCTCGGCTCGCATCTTTGCGAGCGCCTGGCGCGTGACGGCCAGGATGTGCTTTCGGTGGATAATTATTTTACAGGCCGGAAGGACAATCTCGCGACGCTTCTCGGCCAGCCGCGCTTCGAAGCGCTGAGGCACGACGTGACCTTCCCCCTTTATGTCGAGGTGGACGAAATCTACAACCTGGCCTGCCCCGCTTCGCCGGTCCATTACCAGTTCGACCCGGTACAGACCACCAAGACCAGCGTCGTCGGGGCAATCAACATGCTCGGGCTCGCCAAAAGGACCAAGGCCAAGGTGCTGCAGGCCTCGACCAGCGAGGTCTACGGAGATCCGGAAATCCATCCGCAGACAGAAGAATATCGCGGCAATGTCAACCCGCTCGGCCCGCGCGCCTGCTACGACGAGGGAAAGCGCTGCGCCGAGACGCTGTTCTTCGATTATCACCGCCAGCACGGCACGCGAATCAAGGTGGCGCGCATCTTCAATACCTATGGCCCGCGCATGCATCCGAGCGACGGGCGCGTGGTGTCGAACTTCATCGTCCAGGCCCTCCGAGGCAGAGAACTGACGATCTACGGAGACGGCAGCCAGACCCGCGCCTTCTGTTACGTGGACGACATGATTGAAGGCCTCGTGCGGCTGATGCAGACGCCGGAAGGGGTGACCGGGCCGGTCAATCTCGGCAATCCACACGAGATCGCGGTGAAGGATCTGGCAGAACGCATCATCGCTCTCACCGGCAGCCGGGCGCGCATCGTCCATCGCCCGCTTCCGGCCGACGACCCGACGCAGCGCTGCCCTGACGTCGGGCTCGCACGCCGCCTGCTCGGCTGGGAGCCCGCCATCCCGCTCGAGATCGGGCTCGAACGGACGATCGCCTACTTCGACCGCACCATCGCCGGCTCCGACAGCAAGGCTTCTCACGCCATCCCCTGAACATCGTGGCCGATGAACCACGTGCCGGCCCCCCTGAGCCGCCCATGGTCGAGGTGGGAATGACGGGCAAATGCCCGCTCAGGACAGAAGCTCGAGCGCCGCGCGCGACAGCGCCTCGACACCCAGCGCAATGCAGCGCTCGTCCGGCTGATAATCGGAATTGTGCAGCTTGTCGGCTCGTCCCGGCTGGCCCGAGCCGATGCGAAGCTGGAACGCCGGCACCCGCTCGGCAATCAGCGCGAAATCCTCTCCGCCAAGGCTCGGCTTGCCTCCTTCGACGACTTCGCCCATCTGCGCCCGCACGGCGGAGACAGTGCGTTCGAGCACGGCATCGTCGTTGACGAGTGCCGGCACGCCGCGCGCATATTCAAGCTCGCAGCGTACCCTGAGAGTGTGCGCCGCTCCCTCGCAGAAGCGGCGGATCGCGCTTTCTGCGGTGTGCCTTGCCCCGGCATCGAGGGTGCGCACGGTGCCGCGGAACACGACCTCGTCCGGAATGATGTTGACCGCCGATCCGCCATGGATGGCGCCGACCGTCACCACCGCCGGCTGGACGGGATCGATCTCGCGCGAAACGACCGTCTGCAGCTCCGTGATGAGATGGGCGGCCGCGACGATCGGATCGATCGCCGTCTCCGGATGCGCGGCGTGGCCGGAGCGCCCGTGCACGGTGATCTCGAAGCGGTCCGAGGCGGCAAGGCAGGCGCCGCGGCAATAACCGAACCGCCCGACCGGCAGGTCCGGGTGATTGTGGAAGCCAAGCGCAAGCGAAACCTTGGGCGACTCGAGCAGCCCGTCCGCCAGCATGGCGGCGGCCCCGCCCAGCGCCTCCTCGGCCGGCTGGAAGACCAGCTTCACGCTTCCGGCAAGCTGCGGCGCAAGCTCTTTGAGGACGGCCGCGACGCCGATCAGGGTGCTGGTGTGGATGTCGTGCCCGCACGCATGCATCCTTCCGGGAATCTGGCTCGCGAAAGGAAGGCCGGTCCGCTCGGACATCGGCAGGGCATCCATGTCGGCGCGGATCGCCAGCACCGGACCTGGCCGCCCGCCTTCGATCAGCCCGACCACGCCGGTTCGGCCGATACCCGTGCGGTGGGAAATACCGAGCCTGCCGAGCTCCGCGGCAACCCGTGCCGAGGTGCGGGTCTCTTCGAAGGCAAGTTCGGGGTAGGCGTGAATGTCGCGCCGGATCGCGATGAGCTCTGGGGCAATCCGCCCGGCGGCGGCGTGAATGCGCGCCGCCGGGTCGTTCGCACGAACGGATTCGGGCATGGCTTGGCCTCTGTTCGGAAGCGCGCATCATGAAAGCGCCATCCCGCCCGGGCAAGCCGTCCCCGCCCTACGAGTCCGGACTTACGCACAACAAGCACACCCCCGGAGCCGCTTCCGCCGCCCCGAACCCATACACGCAAAAATCGGCGAGCCGCCGTCACGCGGCAGGCAACGCGCTCATCCCGGCCCAGTCGCCGGAGCGGGCGGAATCTCAATCGAGGGTTGCGAGAATCTCTTCGTCCGATGGGAAGCGTCCGCTCGCCCGTTTCGAGAAGCGAAGCTTTCCGTCCACCGTGATCTCGAATACGCCGCCACCGGTCTTCCTGAGCTGGATCTCGGCGTCCGGCAGTTTTCCCAGGATCAAGGCCCGCGCCGCAAGAGCGCGCGGTTCATATCCTCACCGACCGCAATATTCGATGTCCACCACCATGGCCGATCCTTCCGTTGCCATTGCCAGCCCAGATTCCTCGACCCGCCGACGGGGGTCAACCCACCCGCGCGCTTGAATCCTTTGCCCCGACGCGGCGCGGCGTCATAATGGCGGCAAGGGAGGAGACGGGAATTTCAGATGTCAGGACCCGCGATGAACCTCCTTGCACCAGAAGCCGATGAGCTGGCTCTCGTCTCCGCTCCGTCCGGCGCCGGCCGCGTCGTGCCGGTCATCCTTTCCGGCGGAGCCGGCACGCGGCTCTGGCCTCTCTCGCGCGAGAATTATCCGAAGCAGCTCTGGCCCCTCGTCTCGGAGCGCTCGCTGATCCAGGATACGGCACTCCGGGCCATCGGGCCGGAGTTCGTCCCACCGATCATCGTCTGCAACGAAGCGCATCGCTTCCTGATCGCCGAGCAGATGCGCGACGCGGGAATCGAGGGCGCCCGGATCGTCCTCGAGCCGGAGGGCCGCAATACCGCCCCGGCGATCGCCGTCGCAGCCCTTCTGGTGGCGGAACAGGACGCTTCTTCGGTCCTCTGGATGATGGCCGCAGACGCCGCGATCGCTGATGCGGCTGCCCTCGCCCGCGCGCTCGCGGCGGCACTTCCGGCAGCGCGCGCGGGCTCGATCGTCACCTTCGGCATGCGTCCGACCGCACCCGAAACCGGCTATGGCTGGATTGAGCCCGGCGCCGGGCTGCCGGAGGCACCGGGCGTCCAGCGCGTCGCCCGCTTCATCGAGAAGCCGGACGGTGAAACCGCAGCCGGGCTCTTCGCTTCCGGACGGTTCCTCTGGAACTCTGGGATGTTCGTCTTCACCGCAGCGACGCTCCTCGAAGAGCTGGCTCTGCACGCGCCGGCAGTTCTGGCCGCCGCTCGTCGCGCGGTCGAGACCCGCCGCAATGATCCCGACTTCATCCGTCTCGGCCCCGAGGCGTTCCGTGCCGCCCCCTCTATCAGCCTCGACTTCGCGCTCGCCGAGCGCACCCGCCGGGCCGCCGTCGTGCCCGCGGATCTCGGCTGGTCGGACGTCGGAAACTGGCACGCGCTCTGGCAACTCAAGTCGAAGGATGCCGCGGGAAACGTCGCACTCGGCGATGTCCTCCTGGAATCGGCAGCCAATTGCTATGTCCGAAGCGAGGGAAGGCTGACCGCCGTGGTCGGGCTTTCCGATGTCGTCGTCATCGTCACCGACGATGCGGTCCTCGCCCTCCATCGCGATCAGGCGCAGCAGGTGAAAGCCGTCGTGGACCGTCTGCGCGCCGCTCAGCGGCCGGAAGCGACCACTCACACGCGCGTCGTCCGGCCCTGGGGCTACTACGAAAGCCTGCTCATGGGAGAGCGCTTCCAGGTCAAGCGCATCGTCGTCAACCCCGGCGGCATTCTCAGCCTGCAGAAGCACTTCCATCGCGCCGAGCACTGGACGGTCGTCGCCGGCAGCGCGCTCGTCACCGTCGGCGAAAAGCAGCAACTGCTCAGCGAAAACGAAAGCATCTACATCCCGCTCGGCGCCGTGCACCGCATGGAGAACCCGGGTCGCATCCCGATGGCCTTGATCGAGGTGCAATCCGGCGCCTATCTCGGAGAGGACGATATCGTCCGCCTCGAAGACAGCTACGGCCGTGCCTGAGACGACACGGCCTGGCAGCATGTTCCGCGAACGCCCGCCGATCGGGGGATCCGCCTCTCATGACGGCGTGACTGCCTGCGCGCCGGAAGCTGAAATGCCGCGTTTCGTTGCGGGCAGGCGGTAACGCCAAACCGCCCATGACGCGGTGGCCCGACATTCTCGTCGATGCGCGTGCCCTGCAGGACCCGGAGTATTCCAGGCGCGGCATCGGCCGGCTGACCTCGAATCTCGTTGCCTCCGCGCGCACCGCCGCCCCGGAGCTCGAGGCCGCACGATTCCTGGCGCTTGTCGATCCTGCCATGCCGCCACTCTCGCCTGCGCACCGCGCCCTCTTCGATGCCGAGCGCTGCACGGCCTCGCCCGCAGCCCTTCACCGCCCGGCCTGGTTCATCGAACCGTCGCCGATGACGCACGATCCTCTCTTCGTCGCCCGTCTGCTCGGAGATTCAGAGATCTTCTCCGCTGCTGTGGTCCACGATTTCATCCCATTCGATGCGCCGGAGCGCTATCTGACCCGCACCGAAACACGCCTCGCCTATCACACCGCCCTCGCCTGGCTTCGCCGCTACCGCCTCTTCCTGCCCGTCTCTGCCAGCACTGCCGCCCGTCTCGCCACGCTGCTCCGCATTCCGGAACGCGACATCGCGACTGCCGGTGCGCCGCTCGATCCTCTCTTCGCCGCTTCCTCCTCCTCCGCGTCACGCCGCCACGTGCTGGTGGCAGGAGGGGCAGACCCGCGCAAGAACGTCGAATGTCCGCTGCGCGCGCATGCCACGAGCACGGCACTCAACGCCGCCCGCGTCCCGATCGTCGTCAGCGGACTCTATCCGCCCACCGAAGTCGGGCGGCTTGCCGCCCTGCATGAGGCAGCCGGTGGCGAGCCATCCCTGCTTTCCTTTGCCGGCGGTATCGACGATGCCGGGCTGGTCCGCCTCTACCGCGAATCGCTCGCCGTCGTCGTCGCCTCGCACGCGGAGGGGTTTTCGCTGCCGGTGATCGAGGCGATGGCGTCTGCCGCCCCGGTCTTTGCCTCTGCCATTCCCGTGCACTCGGAGTTGATCGCCGATTCCTCGTTGCTTTTCCCGCCCGATGATCCGCGCGCGCTCGCTTGGCTGCTCGAGCGCGTGCTCCGCGAGCCTTCCTTCGCGGCCTCCGTTGTCGCCTCTCAAGAAGCCGTCTGGCCGCGTTTCCGCGCCGAGAGAGTGGCGGGGCGCTTCTGGCAGGCGACTGCGGCACGGGCCGCGCCACCGCGCCTTGCAACGCCGGGAATTGCGCGTGGCAGCCGGCCACGTCTCGCACTCCTCACGCCTCTGCCGCCTGACCACTCCGGAGTCGCCGATTATTCGGCCGCCTCGGCCCGTGCGCTTGGCCGGCGGGTCGAGCTGCATCTCTTCACCGCCACGCCGTCCCCTGCGCCTGTGCCAGGCGCCACCAGCATTTGCCCGCTCTCCGCCCTGCCTTTCCTCTCACGCCGCTTCGACCGTGTCGTCGGCGTGATCGGCAATTCGGGGTTCCACCTCCAGATCTTCAATCTGCTTCTGCGCTATGGCGGTGCGGCGATCGCGCACGACGCGCGCATGCTCGGATTTTATCGCGTCCTGCTCGGCATGGAGCGGGCGCGTGCCGTCGCCTCGGCCGAACTCGGCAGAAGCGTAGCGCCCGAAGAGATCGATGCCTGGCTGGCAAACGAGACCGAGCTTCCTACCCTCTTTCTCGGTGAGCTGGCCGCTGCCTGCACTCCGCTCATCTTCCATTCCCAGCGCACGTCCCGCCTCGCCGCCGAGCGCTACCACATTCCCGCGCATTGGCTGCCGTTCTCGCTCCAGCGACCCTGGCAGGCCGCAGCGCTGCGGCCGGCAGCCCGCGCCGCAGCGCGGGCTCGCCTCGGTCTCTCCGGCGAGGAGATCGTGCTCGCCAGCTTCGGCTATGTGCACGAATCGAAATGCCCCGAGGAATGCATCTGGGCACTCGAGATGCTGCGCGGCTGGGGGATCGCGGCGCGCCTCGTCTTCGTTGGCGCCGTGCAGGGCGATGGCTTGCCGTTCCGGGCGCTCGCGCGCCGTCTCGATCTCACCGATCGGGTGCAGTTCCTCGATGCCTATACAAGCGAAGCGGCATATCGTGACTGGTTGCTTGCCGCCGATCTCGCCATCCAGCTTCGCCGCTTCGGCTTCGGCAGCATCTCCGGCACCCTCTCCGACTGCATTGCGGCGGCCTTGCCGACGATCGCCAACGCCGAGCTTGCCGAAGCCATGGAAGCCCCTTCCTTCGTTCGCACCATCCCTGACCCCGTCAGTCCGGTGCTGCTGGCCAATGCGGCAGCGGATCTGATCGCAGAAGGTGCGCACCGCTTCCGCCCGCTCGCCGCAAGCGAGGAGTACGCAGCGGCGCACGACTACGCGCACTATGCTGAAGGCCTTTTGAGCCTTCTCGGTCTCGAGACAGAATGGCGGCCAGCGGCGTGAACGAGGTCCTGATCGATCTTTCCGAGCTGGTCGCGAATCCGCTGCGTACGGGCATTCAGAGAGTGGAGCGTGAGCTCCTGCGCCATTGGCCTGGGCCCGCTTCCCTGCTGCCGTGCTGCTTCGATTCCGAAGCTGGCACGCTGGTGCGCCTCTCTGATGACACTCTTGCGCGCCTCCTGGATGCGGGCCGCGAAGCCGAACCCCCGGCCAACGGCGCCGCCGCACCGATCGCTCCCGATCTCGTGGAGCGGATCATCTTCAATCCCGAACTCTTCTACGACCGCTCTCGCGCCGCCTTCTATCGCCGCCTCTGTGGCGCCGGTGCGTCCCGCGTGAGCTGGCTCGTCTATGACTTCCTTCCCTGGCTTCAGCCTGCATTCTTCTCCCGCCGCGGCGCTTGCGATCGCATGGACTATCTCTTGGCGCTGCGCGCGGTGCCGCGCGTCGCGTTCATCAGCGGGGAGACACGCGCCGACTATCGGCGCGCGATCATGCGTGATGAGCAGAGTGGCGGGCCGGTGTTCCCCCTCGGCGGCGACGGGCCTGATCTCCCGAAGCAGAGTTTCGATGCGGCGCGACGGGACTTCGTGGTGCTCGGGACGATCGAGCCACGCAAGAACGTGACCGTCATTCTCGAGGCGTTCCGGAGTCTCTGGGCAAAGGGAATTTCGGCCCCGCTTGTCATGCTCGGGCGTGTCGTTGCCGAGGCCGAGCGCGAGCGGGCCATGCTCGCCGCCCTCACCGATTGCCCGCTCTTCACCTTCGCCGAGCACCCGCAGGAGGCAACGGTCCGGGCGGCGCTCTGCCGCGCCCGTGCCCTCGTCACGGCAAGCGTTGCGGAGGGCTTCGGCCTCACGCCCTTCGAAGCGCTCGCCGCCGGAATTCCCGTCATCACGCCAGCCGACCTGCCCAGCATCCGGCTTCTGCCCGCAGATGGGCAACTTCGTTTGCCCGGCGTCAGCGCACCCGAAATCGCCGCCGCGGTCAGGCTTCTGCTGGACGATGCCACCGCCGCACGCCTCTTCGCCGCGGCGGCGCGCCTTCACGTCCCGACCTGGGCTGATTTCGCCCGCGACATTTCCGCCTGGCTCCAGGAGATCTGACACCGGCCTCGGGAGAATCGAGGAAGGAGACGAAGCCGGTCCACACCATGACGATCGGGGACCGCCAGGCTTGGCTCGCCGGTGCACCCGGCGATCCCTTCTGGCAGGCGCAGAAGGGCTTTGATTCCCGCCACTTTCCGATGGCGCGCTGCATCGGCAGGTACCTTCCCGAGGACGCCATAACGCTCGACGTCGGCGCCAATATCGGGCTCGTCACCCTGGTCCTGGTCATGCGGTGCAGTGCCGGGCATGTCTTTGCAGTCGAGCCCGTTCCCGAGAACGTGCGGTATTTGCGCCGCAACCTCGCGCTCGATGAAATCGGCAACCTCTCGCCGGCAACGCAGCGATCCTACCTCCATGCGGTCGCCAAGTTCAGCCGGTATTGTGGGCGCTCTCCCGATCGGCTGGGCTTTGACGAGGTGCGTGCCTATCAGTTGCATCTGATCGGCGAGAAGCGCTCGTGGCCGCCCGTCGATCAGACCGTGTGCGCTTGGCGGTTCTTCTTTGGCGTGACGTTGGGCCGGACCGATGCTGTCGGACGCATCGTCATGGCCCGGGAGCCGCAGAGGCTGCCGGGCTGCCGGCGGGACTGTCCGAATTTCTGTGTGTGAGGCGAGGTTCAGTCTCGCCCACCATCGGGCGATTGACTGTAGGCAACGGATCACCGCGCCGACAAGGCCATAGCGCCGGCCGGCGGTTGTTCCTTGGTTCGATCAAGGCGCCTGTTCCTTCGCCCCGACCTGGCATGGCTCCGGCGCTGCGCCACGGTTGGCCAGGACGTCGCGACGTCGCGGTCAGTCACGGCCATAGCCAGGCGGCGGCTGGACCGTGGCGATGGTGTCCAGATCGAGATCGATCAGCTCCTGAAGCGCCGCCGCGGTGGTGCTGTCGCGCAGGCTTTCGGGCAGGGCTTCGAACCACGCGGCACACTCGGCCTGCACCGCGATCATCTTGGCCAGCGCGGCGTTCCACCGTTTCGAGCGGCTGCGCCGTGCCGGCCGGGGCGATTTGGCAGCGCCGGGTGATGGGAGCGTCAGCCGCCGGGCACGGAAGCGGGCCTGGCGTTCGGCGTTGGTCAGCGCGGTGCTGCCTTCTGGTTCACGGCCTCTGGGCACGGCTGTTCTCCGTTACGGAACGATGAACCAAGGGATCAGCCCACCGCATCGAAGCGGCCCTCGTATAGGATCGCGAACTGGTTCATCGCTGTCTGCCAGCGATGCGCCGCCTTCCCCCAGTCGGCGGCGATGTTACGCAGCGCCAGCCAGATCAGCTTGTTCGCCGCGTCGTCGGTCCGGAAATGGCCGCGCGTCTTGATGATCTTGCGCAGTGGCGCGTTCACGCTCTCGACCGCATGGGTGGTGTAGATCACCCGCCTGATCTCAGACGGGAACGCGAAGAACGGGACCACCTGCGCCCAGGCCCGCCGCTACGCGGCAACCACGGTGGGGAACTTCCGGCCCCATTCACCGTCCGCGAACGCATCCCATGCCGCCGCCTCGGCGCTGGCCGCCGCATAGATCGGACGCAGCGCCTTGGCCAGCATCTTGCGGTCCTTCCAGCTGGCGTCGTCGAGGCTGTTGCGGTTCAGGTGGACAATACAGGTTTGCTGCGTCGTCCGCGGGAATACCGCTTCCAGCGCCGCCGGCATCCCCGTCAGCCCGTCGCTCACCGCGATCAGGCTGTCGTTCACGCCGCGGGTCTTCAGGTCGTTGAAAACCTTCATCCAGAATGGGGTCCCCTCGGTGCTCTCGATCCACAGGCCCAGCACCTCCCGTGTGCCATCGCGCCGCACACCCGGCGCCAGATACACCGCCTTGTCGCGCACCCCATTGTCTCCCCGGGTCTTCACCCGCAACGCGTCGAAGAACACCACCGGATAGACCGGCTCCAACGGCTGGCCTTGCCAGGCGGTCACCTCCGCCAGAACCCCGTCCGTCACCGTGCCGATCAAGTCGTGGCCGACCTCCGTGCCATAGGCTTCGGCCGGATAACCCTGAATCTCGCGCACCGTCAGGCCGCGCGCATACAAAGCGATGATGCTGTCGCCGAGGCTTCCGCAGCGATGGCCCGCCTCGATCAGGCGCTGGCAAGCCATCCGCTCCGCCAAGCCTTCCTCTATCGGGCGCGGCTCGACGCCATGCGCCGCCAGGCAAGCGTGGATGGGGCCGCGATCGATCCTGGCATCTGGCGGCGATGCTCGAAGGGTTGCGGCTGCGCATGGACCCCTACCTGCGCATCATCGATGCCGCCCGGAGAGCGCTCACTTTGCATCAGTGGCCGGTGGAACCGGACTTTGATCAGGAAGGGGAGGTGCAACGAGCCGAGTCTGTGCTCGCTGGCCAACCCGACGTTTTGCCGCCGCTGCTCGCAGTTGCGCATGGTTTCCGGGTCTGGATCGAGAGCGGGGAGGGGAGGGCGCCGATTCCACACGGCCCTCGTTCACTTCTGGACCGGCCGCCACCTTCTCCGGCTGCCCGTGCCGCTGACCGGAGCCGCTGCTCTGCGCGCGATGCGGTCGTCGGAGTCGGGGATCTGGACGGCGGCCTTTGTGCGGGCCTTGGCGGCGGAGGCTGCCGACTGCCTCGGTCTTCTTGTCACCATGGAGCGAGCCTGGCTCGAAGCGCAGCGAGCCATTGCTCCGCGACGGAAGACATCGCATGCCACCGCAGCGGTGGACGTGCTAGTGGCTGCGCCTATGATCTCTGCCACCTCGCTGGCGCGGGTTCCCGGCATTGCGGGCAAGAACGCCCTCAGGCTGCTCGACGAGCTTTGCGCCGCGGAGATCGCGGTAGAGGTCACGCACCGCTTGTCTTATGACGTTGCCGTCCGTTTGGGTCAGATTGAGATGCCCGGGCCGGGCTGGCCAGCCCGGCCCGATCAGAACCGCGGGCGTGGGAGGCCGTGGCACGAGATGGTCGGGGACGAAGGCAAAAAGGAGCCGCGGCCGCCGCGACGGACTTTCTGCGTGCGTCGAGGTAAGCCCCTCCCCCTGAGGGTTCACCGGCGGCAGGCGATTGGCCCGCTCTTGCTGTATACTGAGGCCCGGCACCCGGTCGGTGGAGGCCGCCATGAAGGTCGAACTTCGGTATGGCAAAGCGACAATCGCAGTCTCGGTGCCGGCGGGCTGCCGCGAGACGGTGATCCGCAAACATGAGCGCGCTCCGCTGCCCGACCCCCGAGCGGCTATTGCCGAGGCGCTGGCTCGACCGATCGGCGCCCCGGCGCTCGCGGATTATGCGCGCGGCAAAGCGAGCGCCTGCATTCTGATTTGCGACATCACGCGTCCGGTACCGAACCATTTATTCCTGCGCCCGATCATCGAGCAGTTGCTCGGCGCCGGCATGGCCGCCGAGGCGATCAGGGTGCTGGTAGCAACCGGGCTGCATCGTCCGAACGAAGGCGAGGAGCTACGCCAGGTCGTTGGCGATCCGTGGGTGCTCGACAAAGTCCGGGTGGTCAATCATTTCGCGCGCGACGACGATGCCCATGTCGATCTCGGGCGGACCAAAGGCCGAGGCGTGCCGGTCAAGCTCGACCGCCGCTTCCTCGAGGCCGAGGTTCGCATCGCCACCGGCCTAGTCGAGCCGCACTTCATGGCCGGCTACTCCGGCGGGCGCAAGGTGGTCGCTCCCGGCATCGCGCATGCCGACACGATCCGAACCTTCCATTCGGCCGCCTTCATGGAGGACCCGGCTGCGGTTTCGTGCCATCTCGCGGGCAATCCATTGCACGAGGAGCAGCTCGAAATCGTCCGCATGCTCGGCGATGTCACGGCGCTCAACACGGTCATTAACGAGCAGCGCGAACTGGTCTTCGTTTCGTACGGCGAGATTATTGCCAGCCACATGGCTGCCGTGCGTTTCGTCGAGGATTGGATCCAGGTGCCGGTGCCGCGCCGGTTCAAGACCGTCGTGACCTCGGCGGCCGGCTTTCCGCTCGATCGGACCTACTATCAGACCGTCAAGGGGATGGTGACGCCGGTGGACATCCTGGCCCCTGGGGGCACGCTGATCATCGCATCGGACTGCTCGGAAGGGCTCGGGTCGAAAGAGTTCCGTGCCGCCCAGCGGCGTCTGGTCGAGATGGGGCCCCAAGGGTTTCTCCGCAGCATCTTGCCCAAGGCTCTCGCCGACATCGACGAATGGCAGACGGAGATGCAGCTCAAGCCCATGCGTGTGGGACGCGTGCAGCTCTATTCCAGCGGCCTGCCAGGCGAGGATCGGGCGCTGACCGGCATCGATCTGGTGAGCGACCTCGATGCCGCCGTTCGTGATGCGGTTGCCGCGGGTGGCGACGCGGCCGCGGCGTTCATCCCTGAGGGTCCTTACGTCATTCCCAAATATGTGGCGGTCTGAATGAAGACGGAGCCGGTTCCCTCGCTCGTCATTCTCGATCCCGTCGGCGGGATCAGCGGCGACATGTTCGTTGCCGCAATGCTAGACGCGTGGCCGAGCTTTGTCGAGCCGGTGCGACGAGCGGTCGTCGACAGCGGTCTTCCGTCCGGCTGCAAGGTCTCGCTCGTCGAACGCCGGAGCGGCGGGCTATCCGGCGCTCGCTTCGTGTTCGAAGGAAATGCGGAGGTGCCGAGCGGTGCCTACCCCGACCTCCGCCGAAGGCTTGCCGAGGCGCCGCTCGCGCAGTCGGTTCGCAAGCACGCACTCGCCATCCTCGCATTGCTGGCAGAGGCCGAGGCGACGGTCCATCGGGTGGCTGTCGAGAGCGTGCATTTTCACGAACTCGCGGACTGGGACACGCAGGCCGATGTCGTGGCTGCGGCCGGAATCATCGATCTTCTGGCCGGAGCGCGCTGGCATTGCCGGCCGCTCCCGCTCGGCAGCGGCACGGTAAAAGCCGCGCACGGCGTTTTGCCGATCCCCGCGCCTGCCGCGGCGCACCTCCTCGCCGGATTCAGCTTTCGCGCCGATGACGGCGTTCCCGGCGAGAGAGTGACCCCGACGGGCGCTGCGATCCTGCGTTATCTCGATGCGCAATCCGCCGGCGCCGGGCCGCCCGGCAGGCTGGTCGCGAGCGGGGTGGGAGCGGGCAGCCGCGAACTGGAGGGGATTCCGAATGTATTGCGTGTCCTTGCCTTTGCGACGGCTGAGACGGCGGGCGAGGCGGTTCTGGTCCTCGAGTTCGAGATCGACGACCAGTCGCCGGAGGATCTGGTGATCGGGCTCGATCGTCTTCGTGGCTTGCCGTGCGTTCGTGACGTCGCGAGCTTTCCGGGCATCGGTAAGAAAGGACGCCTTCTCCAGGCGGTGCGCGTGCTGGCGGATCCGGCCTTTCGCGATGCGGTCGTCGAAGCTGTGTTCGAAGAAACGACGACGCTCGGCGTGCGTGTGCGATACGAGGAACGCACGGTGTTGCCGAGACGGACGGTCGATGTCGAGCATGAGGGCGGCCACGTGCGCGTGAAGCTCGCGGATCGGCCGCGGCGACAAACCGGCAAAGCCGAGGCCGACGATGTCGCCGCGCTGGGCGGGGGTGCCGCAGACAGGGCCCGCGTGCGTCGATCCGCCGTGGCGCGGGCGTTGCGCACCGTGGAACGCGAGTCATGACGCCGGAGCGCAATCTCGAGCACCTCTTCGCGACGTTCGACAGCGTCCTGGTGGCGGTCAGCGGCGGCGTCGACAGCACCACACTCGCTCATCTCGCCCAACGCCACTTTGGAGCGCGAGCACAAATGGTTCATGCCGTCTCGCCCGCGGTGCCGGCCGAGGCGACGGCGCGGGTGCGTTCGCACGCGGAACGTTATGGTTGGGTGCTGCGGTCGATCGATGCCGGGGAGTTCGCCGATCCTCGCTATCGCGCCAACCCCATCAATCGCTGCTTTTTCTGCAAGAGCAATCTCTATCGTCGGATTGCTGTTGCCTTCCGTGGGGTCATTTTCTCCGGCACGAACACGGACGATCTCGGCGATTATCGTCCTGGCCTCGAGGCTGCGGCCGAGCACGGCGTCCGCCATCCATTCGTAGAGGCCGGAATGGCCAAATCCGACATCCGCGCGTGCGCGCGGCGGCTCGGACTCGACGACCTGGCGGAGTTGCCGGCTGCGCCATGCCTTGCGAGCCGGATCGAGACCGGGATCCGCGTCGAGGCGGATGATCTGGTGTTCGCGGACGAGGTCGAACGCCTGCTGCGCGCCGAGTTCGGCCCGATCGACGTACGCTGTCGGATCAGGCGGCGGGGTGTCTGTCTCGAGGTCGAGAGCGGCGTGCTGCAACGGCTGAGCGCGCCGGCCGGCGCCACCACCCGGGCCGCGGTCGAAGCGATGATCGCCGGGTCTGGCCGGAGCCTGGTCGGCTATGCCCCCTATCGCCGGGGAAGCGCATTCCTGGGCGCGCCCTCCGGTGCCTGAGCATGGAATAACACCCGACTGGCAACGCGAAGCACGCACCGGCATCGGCGAAGCAGTCTACTGCGCCGATAAGACCGCGGAGCAGATCGGTCGCATCCTGTCGCTGGCGGACAAGCGCCGGCACTCGCTGTTCCTGACCAAGCTCGACGAGAGACGTTTCGCCGAACTCGATCGGGAAGTGCAGAGCCGTCTCGATTACGATCCTCTCTCGCGCACCGCCGTACTCGATCACGGCCTGCCGGCTCCGGCGACGCGCCGGGTCGGCATCGTCTCTGCGGGCACCTCCGACATGGCCATTGCAGTGGAGGTTGAACGCAGCCTTGCGTTTCACGGCGTAGCGGTGCCGGTGATCGGCGATGTCGGCGTTGCCGGGCTGTGGCGCCTCCTCGATCGCCTGGACGAGATCACGGAGTGGCGGATCGTGATCGTCGTTGCGGGGATGGAAGGGGCGCTGTTCAGTGTCATTGCCGGCCAGGTGCCGGGGCTGGTGATCGCGGTCCCGACCTCGGTCGGCTACGGTGTCGCGGCTGGTGGCCACACAGCGCTCAACAGCGCGCTTGCCTCCTGTGCACCCGGCGTGGTCGCGGTGAACATCGACAATGGCTTTGGCGCGGCATGCGCCGCGCTGAAGCTGATCCGGGTTTTCGCGTCTGAGTAGAGCGCGGCCGCGTGGCGCCGCGCGTGTGTTGCGTTCCCGTCAGGCCGCGTCGTCCGCACTATTTGACCAGTGGCTGCGAGGGTTTTCGTGAGAGCCCATACAGCCACGAGACACCCACACAGGATGAAGCAGATCCTCGAAGGTCACGAAGAGCTATAGTTTGGCGCCGGTTCGCGCCGCCACCGTACCCAGCCCCTCCCATTTCCGTCATGTGCCTCGGGACGCGTATCTCCCGGGCGGCGGTACCCCCGAGCTTTCAGAAGGCCTCCTGGTTCGTTTTCTGAACAGAAAGGGAACATATATTTGATTTAAAGTCCTTGACATTATATCCAATTTCGACACAAAGAAGCTCCATGGAACGCCCGGTTCTTCCGGAGGGGCCTGGAATGCCGAACGTAACGGGAACAGTCAGTCCCACGTACCCGCTGCGGCCGACCAAGCTCGCCCTTGACGCAGCTTCGTGCATTGGTGAGCTCGTGTTTTCCGGGCAATTGGCGCCCGGCACCCGGATCCGCCCACAAGATCTGACCAGCATGTTAGGCGTCAGCACAACGCCGATCCGCGAGGCGCTCGTCCTCTTGGAGAAAGAAGGTCTGGTCAACCTGGAGCCTCGACGTGGCTATTCCGTCGCCCGCCTGGCCCGAGGAGACATCCGCGACGTATTCAAACTCGCGGCGCACGTCGAGAGCATTCTGGTGCAGCGGACGATCGACTCCCTCGTCGAAGCTGATCTGCGCGCGCTGGAAGAGCTTGACGCATCGATTGCTCATGAGGCCGCAACGGGTGAGCCTGTGCGCGTGGGCGAACTCAACCGTCTGTTCCACGACACGATCACGCGGCGAACGACGGACCCCCAACTCCTGCACCGCTTCATGTCGCTCGCATGGCGCTTCCGTCCAGTTCACTTCTACGCTCTGATTCCCGGGTGGATCGAGGCGACACGGCACGGCGAGATCATAGAGGCGTTACGCGCTCGAGACGCGGCCCGCGTCGCCGCTGCTATCAGGGCGCACACGGAGGCCTCGTGTGAGCTCTTGATCCGACACCTCGAATCGACCGGATTTTTCGAAGCCGGCACGGGCCATGTTGCAACCAGCGGTAAGCTGAAAGACTCGAAGAACACGCGGGGCGGAGACAGCAGTGGAAGAGTTCGCCCTTACGACCCTTAATGGTGTCGCAATGGCGGCACTCTATTTCCTGGTCGCAGCGGGCTTCTCGCTCATTTTCGGCGTCATGCGCATCGTCAACATGGCCCACGGGTCACTGTTCCTGCTTGGCGGCTACCTTGGCTGGTCGGTTGCCGCCCTGACCCATAGCTGGCTGCTCGCGATCGTCGCCGCCGGTGCGGCTACTGCTGCGCTGGGGCTGATGCTTCAGCAGGGCCTTCTGCGCCATTATCAGGGTCAGGAACTGACCGAGGCTCTGATCACGATTGCGGTTTCGATCGTCATCGCCGACTTGCTGGTGGCGACGTACGGCGGACTCAGCTACCAAATTCCGGCGCCGGTGCCACTTGGTCATAGCATCCGAATCCCTGGCACTGCGCTCAGATATTCCTCATATTCCCTTGCACTCATCGGCGTTGCCCTGGCGACCGGCCTGGCGTTGTGGCTGTTCCTCGAGCGGACGATCTGGGGCGTCGTGCTCCGCGCCGGCATCGACGATCGCCAGATGGTGGCGGTGCTCGGCCTTAACATCCAACGTATTTTTGCGTTGGTCTTCGCTATCGGTGCCGGGCTGGCAGGAATGGCCGGAGTGCTCGACGGGACTCTGCTGTCGCTCGTGCCCGGCGTCGACTCCAGTTATCTCGTGGCCGCCCTCGCCGCAGTGATTGTGGGCGGTATGGGGAGCCTGGAGGGTTCCGCGGTCGGCGCACTCGTGGTCGGGATGGCGACCGAATTCGGCATCGGATATTTCCCATCGTACGCGGAGGCGCTGACCTTCGCCGTCATGGCGGTGGTGCTGGTGGTGCGCCCCACGGGCCTTCTGGGGAAGGCCCGATGATCGCGTTTCATGGCGCACCCTCCGGTCGTTCCCTGGCCTGGTGTTCGACATTGCTGGCAGCGATCGTTCTTCCTTTCCTGGCCAGCTCGTTCGTCACGCAGGACATCCTGGCGCTGGCCGCGTGGAGCGCCATCGTCGCCATGAGCATGGTCTTCCTATCCAAATACGGGGGAATGATATCCTTCGCCCAGGTCGGCATCTACGGTGTCGGCAGCTATTCGTTCGCCATTCTCGCGGTAGGGCATGGTGTCCCCTGGTATGGGGCGGTGGCGGGGGCTCTGGTCGCTGCGACGCTGTGCGCGCTGCTGTTCGCCCTGCTCGTGGCGCGGACATATGGGATCTATTTTCTCATGGTCACCCTGGCGCTCGGCCTGGTCGTTTATTTCCTCACCATCTCGAACTACGGGCTCACCCACGGCTCCGGGGGCATTCCCGGCGTCAATCCGCCGCACCTTGGCTCGATCTCGCTCGCGCAACCGATCCCCGAGTATTTCCTCGACTCGAGCGTGGCCTTCGCGGTGCTGCTTGGTCTCACCCTCCTGATGCGAACGCAATTCGGGTTGGCCCTGCAAGGTTGTCGCGACAACCCCCGCAAAATGCGGGCAATGGGATACTCGGTCATGTCATATCGCGTGATCGCGTTTACCCTTGCTGGCTCGATCGCCGGAATCGGCGGCGTGCTGGGCGTCTGGTACAACGGCATCATTGCGCCCTCGTATCTCGACCTGACGCGCATCATCGACTTCCTGGCCATCGCCGTCATCGGCGGCATGGAGTCACTGGAAGGAACATTCGCCGGCGCGATCATCTACGCAATCGTCACGACGTACGCCAGCTCGTTCACTGATCGATACAATACGGTGATCGGCCTTGTCCTCCTCGCCATCGTCATGTTCGCGCCAGGGGGCGTTGGCGGCCTTGTCAGCCGTGTCGGTGCGAGGCTGGCGCTGGCAAAAGCCCAACTGACGCCGGCGTCGACAGAGTGATCGATGCCACGACGGCACGCCCAGGTACGCTTGAGATCGGAGCGACACAAACCGATCACACAGGAGGTGAGACATATGTCCAGGTCATCGGAAATCATCAGTGCGGCTCTGCTCGCCCTTTTCATGAGCGCTACCGCATCGAATGTCGCACTGAGCGCGGCAGCCGGCACCCCGATCCGCATCGGTGTGCTCTCCGTCAACCAGGGTCCGGCCGCAGCAGGCGGAGCCGATGGATTCCGCGGTATCGCCATGGCAGTCAAGGAGGTTGGGGGAGCGATCGCCGGCCATCCAATCAAGATCATCGAGGAGGGAACCGACCAGACCGGCCCCACCGCTCTCGCCAAAGTGCGCAAGCTCGTCGAGCAGGACCACGTCCAGATCGTCATCGGACCCGGATCGGGAGACGAAGGCATTGCCGTCTCGAATTATGCCGACAGACAACCGGGCGTGACCTTCATCGCCGGGATTGCAGCGGGGGAAGCGGAAACCTATCACCATCCGAACGTATTTCGCTTCGCCTATGGTGACGGCGCGCAGTGGGTCGCCGGCCTCGGCCGCTACGCCTACAGCACGCTCGGCGTACGAAAGGTAGCGACCATCGGCGATAACTACTCCTTCGGGTACGCGCAGGTAGGCGGCTTCGTGTCCGAGTTCTGCCAGGCAGGGGGACACGTACCGAAGGAACTCTGGACACCCCTGGGCGCCACCGACTACAGCTCAGTCGTTCCCCAGATCCCCAGCGACACCGATGCGGTCTATATCGCGTTGAACGGCGCGGACGCGATCAACTTTCTCACCGCGTACTACGCTCAGGGGGGGCATGCGAAATTCATCGCCAGCAGCATCACCGTGGATGAATCGGTGTTGTCTGCCAAAGGAAGCATCCAGAATCACCTCGTCGGCGTGGCCTCCGCGGCGCCATTGGCCGATACGCTTGAGATTCCGGCCTGGAATTCCTTCGTGAAAGCTTACAAGCAGCACTATCCGAGCGGCTTCGCGTACCCGTCGGTGTGGGCAACCGGTTACTACACGAACGCAATGGCGGCGTTCACCGCGCTCGCGAAGGTCAACGGAGATCTCTCCGGCCACCAGCAGGCGTTCCGTGCGGCGCTTCAGTCGCTCACCTACCAATCGCCCACCGGGCCAATCAGCGTCGACGGGAACCGCAATGGCGTCTTCACCAACTACGTTACGAGTACGCAGCACGGGCCGAATGGCACTCTCTTGAACGCCGTCGTCAAGAGCGTGCCGAACGTGCGCGAGGAGACGTTCCTGCGCGGTGGCGTTGCCACTCCGACCCATCCCGCCTGTCCATGATGAAGCGCCTGGTCGCGAGTATGGCGGTCTCGTTGTAGCGCTCGGGCATGCGATTCCCGGGGACACAGCCCGTGCTCGCTCTGGAAGTCTCGAACGTCACTGTGCGCTATGGCGGAGTGGAGGCGCTGAACCGGGTCAGCTTGAGTGTCAGCGAGGGCGAACGCCATGTCGTGCTCGGGCCCAACGGCGCCGGCAAGACGACGCTGTTCAATCTGATCCTGGGTGAGGTGCGGCCCGCCGCCGGTGTCATCCGCTTGCACGGGGAGGATGTCACCAGGAGGTCGGTCGTGCAGCGCGTGAGACGTGGGCTGGGCCGCACGTACCAGCAGCCCGAAGTGCTGGCGAGGTTGCGAGTGGAGGACAATCTCATTCTCGCAGTCCGTGGCCGGATCGGCCCGCGTTTCACAGTGTTCTCCAAACGCGAGCGTGACCGAGACACGCGCAAACGGGCATTCGCTGCGCTGAATGCCGTTGCCCTCGGCGGTGTCGCCGAACGTCGGGCACACGAACTCGCGCATGGTCAGGCGAAACAGCTTGAGATCGCGATGGCGCTGGCCGGCGGGGCCAGGGTCGTCCTGCTGGACGAGCCCGCTTCCGGCCTGTCCGCCGGTGAACGCAAACAGATCACCGCCGTCATTGATGGACTCGATCGATCCGTCACGGTGATCGTGATCGAGCACGATATGGACATCGCCTTTCACATTGCCGACCGCCTGACGGTACTCCACCAAGGAAGAGTGCTCGCTTGTGGGGACCCGGAGCGGGTCCGTGCGGCAGCGGAGGTTCGCGAGGCGTATCTGGGCTCGGGTCTCGATGGTTGAGAGCGCGCTCGTCATCGAAGACCTTCACGTCTTCATCGGAACGGCGCACATCCTTCAAGGAGTCTCGCTGACCATCGCGGCCGAGCCGGTGGCTGTTATCGGACGAAACGGGATGGGCAAGACCACGCTCTGCGACACGCTGTTCGGCCTGCGCTGGGCAGAGAGCGGCCGGATCGTGTATGGGGATCACGAAATTACCAAGATCAAGCCGCAAGTACGATCGCACCTCGGCCTGGCGTACGTACCACAAGGGCGGCGACTCTTCCCGCACCTTACGGTCCGGGAGCACCTTGCGCTCGCCGCATACGCGAGTCGACAACGAGGGCAGGGAGCGTCGAGGGTCGACGTGCTGGAACTGTTTCCAAAACTCGGCGAGCTTGAAGACCGCCAGGCGCGGGTACTCTCGGGCGGAGAACAACAGATGCTGGCGATCGCCAGAGCGTTGCTCACCCGACCCTCGCTCCTTGTGCTCGACGAGCCCTCAGAGGGCCTTGCACCTGTTGCCGTAGCGATGATGGTCGAGGCGCTCCGGCGATTGTCGGGAACCGGAATGCGACTCCTCCTCGTCGAGCAGAATCTGCGGGTTGCAGCGAGCCTGGCGCGCCAGCTTGCGGTGATGGTAAACGGCCGCATCGTCGAAGAGACGCGCGCTGCAGACTTCCTTCAGGACAGACAAGCGCAAGAGCGTCTGTTGGGACTCCAGGTGTAATCGATATCTTTTCGCAGCGGCGCGGGGTACGCATCCCGCGCCGGCCAGCCCTTCCAAAGGAGGACAGACTGATGAAAGAGATCCTGATCGGCCTCGGCGTTGACGTCGATGCGGTGTGCGGGTGGCTTGGGTCGTTCGGCGGAGAAAACTCCGGGCAGGCGATCTCGAGGGGGATGTTCGCCGGAGAAGTTGGCATTCCGCGACTTCTGGAGTTGCTTCGCCGCCATGACATCAAGGCCACGTGGTTCACGCCCGGCCACTCCATCGAGACGTTCCCGGCCGAGATCGAGGCGGTCGTTGCTGCAGGCCACGAACTCGGCGCGCACGGGTACTCGCATGAGAAGCCGACTGCTATGACCCCGGAGCAGGAGGAAGATGTTCTGGTGCGTTCCATCGAGCTGATCGAGGGTGTCAGCGGGTCGAAGCCGGTGGGATATACGGCCCCCTGGTGGGAGCCGTCGGCGGCCACGATCGGGCTCCTGCTGAAGTATCATTTCAGTTATGATCACAGCCTTATGCATCGCGACTTCACGCCATATTTTTTGCGAGATGGTGACAGCTGGACGCGCATCGACTTCACCAAGGCCGCGAAAGAATGGATGAAGCCGGTCGTACGCGGGCGCGTTACATCGCTCGTCGAGATCCCCGGTAGCTGGTACCTCGATGATCTGCCGCCGATGATGTTTATCCCGGCGTTCCCCAACAGCCACGGCTGGGTGAATCCATGGGACATAGGGAAACAGTGGGAACAGCAGCTGCAGTGGGCGTACGACGAAATGGACTATGCGGTGATTCCGATCGCGATCCATCCCGACGTTTCCGGGCGGCCGCAGGTGCTGAGGATGCTAGGGGATTTCATCGGTTTTACGCGCACGCTTCAAGGTGTGCGCTGGTGCAGGTATCATGAAATTGCCAACGACTTCCGCGGGCGTCAACAGGTGCCTGCGTAACGGTTGCCGTGGAAGCCGGTCATGACGAAAGCCGAAAGGTGCGAGTTCTTCGAACTTTCCGCCGGCGCGCTCGCCGCCCTGGTCCGCGATGGTCGCGTTTCTGCGGCGGAGGTCGTCGAGACCTTTTTACAGCGGATCGAGGCCCGCGCAGCAGGAAACGCCTTCATCACGACGTGCCCGGAGTACGCGCTTGGCCGCGCGGCACAAAAACCGACCGGCCCGTTGGCGGGGGTTCCCTTTGCGGTCAAGGATATGTTCTTCACTGCCGGGATCAGGACCACCTACGGCTCCGCGCTGTTCCGGGATCATGTGCCGACGCGCACCGCGCCGGCCGTGCTTGCTCTTGAAAGAGCCGGGGCCATCCTCGTCGGGAAGGCGAACCAGCATGAATTCGCCTGGGGCGTAACCAGCCAGAATCCGCACTGGGGGACGGTGGCCAATCCAGCTCGCCCCGGCCGGGTCGCTGGCGGCTCGAGCGGGGGTAATGCAGCGGCATTGGCGGATGGCATGTGTACGATCGGGCTTGGCACCGACACAGGAGGCTCCGTTCGGATCCCGGCCGCCTGCTGCGACGTGATCGGATTCAAGCCGCCGTTCGATGTCGTCTCCACGAGAGATACGTTGCCCCTTGCCCCATCCTTCGACACGGTGGGACCGATGGCACGCTCCGTGCGGGACTGTGCGCTCGTCTATTCGGTCCTCACGGGCCGACCGGTACCGCCGCCGCGGCTGGCGGGTGTACGAATCGGCGTGCTGGCACCGAGCGGGGTGGAAGACGCCCTCAGTCGACTGGGCGCCATTGTCGAGGAGGCTCGCCTCCCCGAACCCGAAGGGGATCCGACGGCGGTTTTCATGACGGAGTGCGCGGTGACACATCTGCCGTGGTATCCGCGCTGCCGGGACCAGTATGGTCCCGATGCCCAGGTCAAATGGGACGCGGCCCATCGGGTGACCGCGGTTGAATACCATCGCGGTCTGGCGGCTCTTCGAGAACTGCGGCGCCAGGCTCGCGCGGAGCCCGACTTCGATCTGTTCGTGAGCCCCACCCTTGGCATGGACGTGCCCCCCGTGGAGTGCTGGGAGCCCGATGTGCGCGCCGCGTTGGCTCACTACACGCGGCGATTCAACTTCCTCGGGTGGCCGGCCATTGCGATCGGCAACCTCCAACTCGCAGGACCCGATGACCGGACGGTATTGGCGGCAGCCCTGGCATGGGAGCAAGCTCAGAACGGGCATACGGTTGGGTGACGTGACATGAGGTGGGCGCTCATCCAGCACGTTGCGCATGAAGGGCCAGGTTTGGTGGAGCGCATCGCCGAGCGCCGTGGCCTGGCGCTCCGCACGCACCGCATGGACAGGGGAGATCCCATCCCAGGGCTCGACGACGTGAGGGGCCTTATTGTCATGGGTGGGCCGATGGGTGCACTAGACGACTCCCTTTACCCACATCTGCGCGGCGAGCGGGAATTGCTGCGTCGCTGGCTGGCACTGGGGCGACCAGTCCTGGGGATCTGCCTGGGAGCCCAAATGCTCGCGGTCGCCGCAGGCGGCAGAGTCTTTCGAGGGACACACGAGGAGATCGGTGTTGACGTGGTCCGGCTCACTCCAGCCGGCCGCCGTGATCCGCTGTTGGCGGACTTAGGCCCCGAGTTCGATGCCTTCCACTGGCACAACGACACATTCGAGCTTCCGGGGGATGCACTGCATCTGGCCTTCACGAGCGTCTACCCGAATCAGGCATTTCGTCTGGGACCCGCCCAGTACGGTCTGCAGTTTCATATCGAGCTTACTCCCGACCTCGTCGCCGAGATGGTTCCGCACCTGCCGGAACACGTGCGCCCGAACGCCTTGGCCGTCGGACGCATTGCGCGCTCGGGTGAGCGCGTGTTGGACACCTTCTTTGACCTGGCCTCGCGCCCACCGCGCAGTGACAGGGCGACTACCGCGTGAACACAAGGTACACAGGCCGAGACAACGAAAGGGCGCCGGAAATTGAAGCGACCGCTTCAATTGTCAACGCCGGAGAGCAAATGCATCGGCGCGCCGCAGTAAAAATGCCTCACGGGGAGTCGGCAGGGGGTTGCGTGACATTCGGGTCGGGCGGCTGATCGGAACGGCCTGCTGTCATCGGGCTTCTCAAAAGTCGTATTCGGAATCAGGGTTTGGCAAGAGGCGTAGGGCGCCCCAGGTGACGGGTTCGGAGACCGGGAAATCGGATCGGTCAAGGAAGTCGATAGGGTGCCAAGTCAACGGGGACAGCCGCGCGATGTCGGCATCCTCAATGGGGTGGCCGGCTGTCACGTTGCTCTTTGGGCGAGATCGGCAACAACCTGGGGGGTGATCAGGCGGCCTTCGCGATTGGTTGGTCATCGTTGGCCGGGGCTGTGGTCGTGGGACGCGAGGCGGCATAGCGTTCCAGACGGCCGTTCAGCGCCGCGACGCGAACGTGGGGCAGGCAGGAGTGGGTCTGGCGCAGACTTGTGGCGCTGCTCGCATTCATGGAGGAGGCGCATTCGAACGCATAGCGGGGGGATGCCGGCGCGGCCGTGCATGGCGCGCTTGAGCGCGTTCAGCCAGAGTGAGAGCTTGTCCGCAAAGGGGTCCAGCTTGCCGGGCCGCCCGGGGACTTTGAACTTCGGTGCCACTGCGCCAGACGAAAGGGTTTTGCGGATCGTGTTCCCCGACAGCCCTGTAGGCCGCGATATCGCCCGGATCGAGACCCCTTGCCGGAAGGCCCGGCGTTGGATCACGCCCAACGACGCCATGGCGATCGCTCCATACCCCGCGTCGATCTGAGCCGGGGCAGGTTCGGACAAGGGTCAGTTCCCGGCGGAACTCAACCTGTAGGACTCCCGCGCAGCCGGATCGCTGCATGGTCCGGTTCGTGCCGACGTTGCCAGAAGGCAGAATGCGGCCAGCGTCTTTCCAGGCGGGCATAATACGTTCTGAGTTCAGAATGTTCTGCGAACAGCATGCGGTACTCCTCCGCCCATGCCGCAAAGGCCGTATCGCGGTTCGGGTGGGCGATGGCTTCGCCCGCCTTCGCACCCATCACGACGGCGCTCGCCAGGCCCTGCGAGGAGAGCGGATCGAATGACATGGCGGCGTCCCCGACCGCGAGCCAATCGTCGCCAGCCAAATGTTCGGCCTGCGCCGTGCCGGCGGGATAGACGCCAGGTCGGGCGGACAGCGCTCTCTGCCCGGCACATCGGCCGACATGGTGCGTCTCTCTCAGAAGCGCGTGCCAGCGCCGCGTGCCACGCCGCCAAAGGTCCGCGTCGGTCATGTAAGCCAGCACACGCCGGCCGTGCGGGAGTGGTGTCGTGTACCACCAGCCTTCCGCGACCGCCTCGACCGTGGTGCCGCAATAGGTATCCCCATCATCGGGATAGGCGGACAAGATTGCGATCTGCCGATCGGCGGCGATCCTGCGCGTGCCCAGCCGCCGGAGCAGCGCACCGGGCCGCCCTGACGCGTCCACCAGGAACCGCGCTCGCAGGCAGGCTCCGTCATCGAGATCAAGGTGCCAGGCCGAAGGCCCGCGCGCCGGCGGCCCGATATGGCTGACCCGAACGATGTCGACGCCCTGGGCAAGGACGACTTCCCGTGCGAGGGCGTCGAACCGCGTGCGATCGAGGATCCACCCCTCGCCCAAAGGATTGGCAAGGAAATCGGTTTCGACGAGCGCGCTGCTCCCCCACACCGAACGGGTGCCGAACGCGGGGCAGTGATTGCTCTCGGACAGGATGTCTGCGCCGAAGACCGAGCGCATGAGGTTTCCCATGCCGGGTGGCAGGGTTTCTCCCGCCCAGCTCTGCGCCGGCCGGGGCCGGTCGAGCACCACCGTCGACAGGCCACCGCGCGCGGCCAGCATTGCCGTGGCGCAGCCCGCCGGCCCTGCTCCGGCGATCAGGACATCGCAGTCCCTCATCCGATGAAGGCAATCCCGCCGGGATTGGGCAGGCCCGCGGCAAAATCGGACACGACCGCGAAGTCGCCCTCGATGCGGATCTTTTTTACCAGCGTGCCGCGCGTCACCGTGGCGAAAAGCAGGCCCGTGCTGTCGAATGCCAAACCGAATGGCCTGGTCAGTGGTGCCCCCGTCAGGGTGAGCGGAACGGGCGTGCCGAGAAAGTCATAGCGCCGGACTGCGTCGTTTCCCTGGTCGGCCACGTAGAGGCGGTAAGACGTGTCAAAGGCCATCTGGCGGGGATTGTTCAGCCCCGTGATCCAGTGCGGGTCGATCAGCTTCCCCGTGGCCGGATCGACGCGCGCCACGGAAGCGCCGCCCCAACTGACGAGCAGCGCGCCATCCGGGGTCAGGACCACGCCGACGGGTGAGGTCAGCCCCGCCCCCGGCGGCACCAGCACGCGGCTTTTGCCGTCGGGCTCCACGACGGTAATGAAACCCTGCTCGAGGAAGTTGGCCACATAGAAGTTGCCAGCCCGGTCGCAGGCAATGCCCGCCGGCGAGGCCAAGAAATCCTTGGCGAACAGGGTGGTCTCTCCCTTCGGCGTCACCCGGCGCACGACATTGCCGTTCATGCAGCAGACATAGATGTTTCCGTCGAGCCCCCGCACGAGGCCTTCCGGCCGCTCGAGCGGCGCGGATAGTCGCATGACCGACACCTCTTCCCCGGCGTCCACGAGACGAAGGCTGTTGTCGTCAGAATTCGCAACCACCAACGGAAAGAGCCCGAGCTGCGGGAAGATCGCTCCGGGCGGATAGAGCACCTCCGGCTCGTGGGCGAACCCGACGCCCGATTCGACCTTCATGGTGGCCGGGAAGTGTCCATCCGTGGGACCGGGACGATCGGTGACCATGCCGAGCCGGAACCAATCCTTTGCCATGGCCGCCAGGATCGGAGGACGGGTCGGGGCGGAAATAAACCGCTCCCAGTCTCGGCGCCGGGCGAACGCGGCGCGGCGCTCGCTCAGTGATCGGGCGGTATCCACGACAATCCTGTAGTCAGCCTCGGCCAGCACGCGGTTCGGGATACGTGCGGGCCAGAAGCCGGGCAGGATGGGAGAAACAGCCCTTTCGTAGCCGAACCGGCAGCTGGAGGCGTCCGCATGCCACGGCACGCCCATCCATTGGGTGATGCCGCCCGGTCCGAGCCGCGACAGCGGCCCCTGCTTCGACGTCGCCACGGGCGCTGTGAGGGAGGCGCCGTAATCGGTAAGGTCCACCTCACGCGACCGGGACTTCAGGCGCATGTCGGCGGTCCAGATCCAGGGAACGCGCACGATCCACGGGACTTCGAGCCCTGGATGGAAGGCCCCGCCAAGGCAGGCATCGAGGGCCACGCGATCCAGCACCGCCGGCCGCTGCTGCAACGGATAGCTTTCGATGCCGGCAGGCACCGCCGCACTGCGCACGGCGAACCGCCCTTCGGACCATGCCTTCAGGTGGTCGTATTGCAGCGGCGTGAGGGCCAGCCATTGCCGCGGCTCAATGGCGTCGGGCGGCAGGACGACTTTGTCGCCATAGAGCTGCGGTTCCGCGTGCGGCTGCACCGTGCGGAATGCCGGATCGCGGAAAAGTGCGAAAATGCTTTCGCGCAAGAGAGCATTCCCGGCTGACGCGTCAGACAGACGTTGGCGCCAGTCTTGTCGCGTCCAATCGCGCGCGGCGCCAAACCCATAGCGCTGAAAATAGCCTTCATTGACCCATTGCAGGGCGCACATCCGCTCAAAGATTGGCCAGACATCGCGCTCGAAGACCGTGTACGACGCGACGCGGATGCCGGCGCCCACCAGGACCGATTCGACGGCGTCATAGGCTGTCACGAGGCCGCTTGGGATGGCCGGAGCATAATTGGGAACAACACACAGGACCCAAGCCGGATCGGCCTCCAGCACCCGTCGTCCGATGCGGACCGTGGCGCCGACCGGCCCGTCGCATGTATCGTCCGTCCAGCCGTCATTGTCCGCGAAGCCACTCATGAGGGGCGCGCCGGGAGACGAATAGGCCATCCCCGCGCCGGGAAGCACGATCAACCGGCCCTCGGTGTCGGTCAGCACTTCGCCAAGCGTGACCGGAATGTTCAGAAACTGGCCGCCATCAAGGGGAAGCGGACCTGCCGCCGGCCCTTCGAGCGTGCGAGGTATCGCGCGCACCGCAAGGCTCGCACGGTCTTTAACGTCGTCGTTGCGCCGCGCGGCCCCCGGCGCACCCTCCAGATCGAAGGCGACGTCGACACTGTACCAGAGCGCTTTCGTATTGGCGAGGGAAACGTGCCACGAAACGTCGGCATTCCGCGAGGTCAGCTCGCAAACGACGCGATTCTGCGCGTCATAGCCGAACAGGCGGAACATGGCTGCCTGCTTGGCGACGGCACCGCCTGGGTCCTTGAAGGGACCGCGGGGAACGCTGCTCGGTGTTTCAGGACCGAAGAAGAACGCGTCTCGGCTGTTGCCGACGCGCGCCACATTGACCGCTGGATGGATGGCCACCCGTGCGATCCGATCGAGCTGTTGCTGCGAGACCGGGTCGGTACGGGCCCGTGCAGAGCCGGAAGCAGCAAGACTTGCGGACAGCGATGCTACGAATTCCCGCCGTGAGAACAAACGGCCCATCAACAACTGCCCCGCGATCGCAATGCGCCTCGCCGGCCGCAGATTCGAGTAGCGTACATCACATCTGTTGGCAATGATGCACCCGGAGATCGATTTGCCGGATGACCGTCTTCACGCCAAAGGCCCGGCTTGCCGACTGCCATCGAGCGCCCGTTGAGCGGGTTGGAGCGCTCGATCCGAGAGCCTTCCGGAACGCGCACGCATGGTACCGAAGTCGAGTACCCCGTCGCAGTTGCTACCCCCGCCGCCGGCATCCGGGCACTCGACCCTCGAACGGGCGGAGTGATCTCGCCGGTCATCGCAGCGGCCTCACTCAGGCGTCCGCTGCTGTTCGCCTTCTCGTCGTTTTCCTCCGTTTCACCTTGGCGGTTGCCTTGGGCGGTACGGACCTCGGCGCCGATGATCCGGATCTGCTGCTTCGCCTGACGCTGGCGGTGCTGCCGGCTTGAACCGGCGGCGGGGGAACTTTGCCCGCCGGTGCCTTTGGCGTGGCGTTGGATTTGGTCCGAGAAGGCTTCCTGGTGCTGGCGCGCTCGGACTGCGCCCGCCGGCGATGGTCAGACGGTTTGGCCGCCTGCTCGCCGGGATCGATATCCATGCCGAACAACCCCGACAGGTCGTCGGAAGCGAGGACCCTGTCGGGGGAAGGTGCCCGCTTGCCGGCCGGCAAAGTCGCGTCGATGCCGGCGACCAGTTCCGTCTCGTCGACCGCGCGCAGCCGGAACAGCAACTCGGGCTTCTGGTCCAGCCGGGCACCGACGCCGTAAAGCACCGCGGCGACGTGTTTGCACATCGACGCATAGTCCGGGCAACTGCAAGAGAAGCGAATCTCCGACGGTTTCGGGAACAGGCCGTTGTCCTGCCGGCAGAGCCGTTCCATCACGCCCTGCGAGAACCGACCCTGAAGCAGCTCGACCAGCGAGTCGATGCCGCCGGCGCATTCCTTGCAGATGGCGGCCCACTGCTTCTTCCCGACACCGGCGATGCTGATCCTGACCTGGTAGATCGACGAGCCGCTGACGGTGGCCGCCACCTCGGCCGGAGCTATTTGCAGGTCCAGCACCGAACCGTTTCGCACGTATGTGCGGCCCCGCGGCAGCCGGCTCTCATAATCGCGGTAGCTCTCCAGGTTCTCGCACCATGCCTTGCCCCAGAAGCTGGTGGCAATCGCCAACCCGTGAACTGCGACCGGAGCGATCGGCTGGCCGTTCCTACGCATGTTCTCGATCGCACGGAGAGCCCGGCGTCGCCGTTCAGCGACGGGCACGTAGGGCGGCCAGCCTCCGTCATAGCGCGACATGCCTCTCAATCCCGCATCGCGGCAGAGAGGTCCAGTGCCACCAGTTGAAGCAACTCTTCGTCCTTCATCTCTGTCAGGTTGATCTCGCCGCCTGTTGCCAGCAGCTCATCAGACAACGACCGCTTCGATTCGATCAAGCGATCGATTTTTTCTTCCACCGTGCCGCGGCAGATGAACTTATGCACCAGTACGTTCTTCCTTTGCCCGATTCGGAAGGCGCGGTCGGTCGCCTGGTTCTCCACTGCCGGGTTCCACCAGCGGTCGAAATGCACCACGTGCGATGCCGCCGTCAGCGTCAGCCCTGTGCCACCCACCTTCAGCGAGAGGACGAAGAACGGCACTGCCTCATCCTCCTGGAAACGCCTGACCAGCGCCCGCCGCTGCCGCACGGGAGTCTGGCCATGCAGCACCAGTGCCGGCCGCCCGAACACGCCGGCAAGGAAGCCCGCCAATGGTTCGGTTGCCTCGCGGAACTGCGTGAACAGGAGCATCTTCTCCTGCCGTGCGGCCGCAACCTCGGCGATCTCGCGGAGCCGCGTGAGCTTGCCGCTGTCCTGCTCGGCCCAGCCATGGTCGTTCAGCCATTGCGAGGGATGATTGCAGATCTGCTTGAGCCGCATCAGCATCGCGAGGACCTGACCCTTGCGCTCCATCCCCTGAGCGTCCTGCAGCGCCTCTTCGAGTTCCCGGACGGCCTGCTCGTAGAGGGCAGCCTGCCGGCGGCTGAGGTTGCACCAGGCGTTCACCTCGGTCTTGTCCGGCAGGTCGGAGATGACGGCCTTGTCGGTCTTCATCCGCCTGAGAATGTACGGCCGTACCAGTTCACGGAGCGGCCCATAGGGATTGTTGCTGCGGCCGGCGAGCCCCTTGGCGTAGAGGGAGAACTGCCTCGCCGAACCCAGCAGGCCGGGATTGATGAAATCGAAGATCGACCAGAGATCGCCGAGATGGTTTTCAACCGGTGTCCCGGTCAGGACGATCCGCGCCTCGGCCCGCAGCGCTTTCGCCGCCCGGGTCTGTTTGGCCCCCGGATTCTTGATCGCCTGCGCCTCGTCCAGGATGGCAAACCTCCAGTCGATGTCGGCCAAGGCCGAGATGCGCAGGAGAGAGCCGTAACTGGTGATGACGAGGTCCAGCCCGGCCGTCTCGGCCGGCCCGAACGCCTTGAGAGCGGCCGCCGTCATCGCCGAAGGATGCACGACCCGCGTAGACAATTCCGGGGCGAACTGATCGAGTTCGGTGCCCCAGTTGGCCAACAACGACGCCGGTGCCACGAGCAGGCTCGGGCGCGCAGCGAAACTCATGCGCCGCCGCCGTTCGAGCAGCAGCAGGGCCAGCACCTGGATCGTCTTTCCCAGACCCATGTCGTCGGCCAGGCACGCGCCGAGGCCAAGGCCCGAAAGGAGGTGGAGCCATCGGACTCCGGCGCGCTGGTACGGGCGCAAGATTCCCTTGAGCGGCGGCTCCGGATCGGCGCCGCTGCCATCCGCTGCCCGCAACGAGCGAAGGGTCTCGGCGAGCCACGGCCCCGCCGTGACCCGCGACCATTCAGGGTCGGCGGCTGCGGTGGCGCCGGCGGAGAGAGGTGCGCCGGCCAGCATCCGCATCGCTTCGGCGAAGCTCAGCCCGTCGCTCGCCGCCAATTGCTCCGCCGCGCGAAACTGCTGCATGGCACGCTGCAATCGTTCACGGTCCACTTCCACCCACTGGCCGCGCAGCAGCACCAGCGAATCGGTGCCGCTCAGCAGTGAGGCGATCTCCGGTTCCGAGAGGACCTCGCCATCCAGGGTGACGGACATCCGGAAATCCAGCAGCCCCTCGAGACCGAGTGCGGACGGTTGGCGGACGCCTACTGTGCCGGTCACTTGCGGGCGCGCTGGCCGAGCGGCTCGCCAGGAGACCGGCGTCCGGACGATAACGCCGGCACCTTCAAGCGCCGGAACGCTTGCCAGCAGACGCGATGCGTCCTCTACCCTCCAACGCAGCGGGTGAAAGATCTCCCCGTTGTCGACGATTGATCTGAGCCACGGGCAATGCTCTGCCGCCCGCTGCACCGGAAGCAGCAGCGAGAGCAGCTGCTGGTGATTTGCCGCACCGGCATATTCGCGCAATGCCTGGCCGAGCGGCAAATGCTGCGCCTTGCCCTGTGTCGAGAGCCGCGTCGTATAGGTGGCCATGAAAGCGAACGGCGCCTCGGCGTCGCGGCGATTTTCTGCCAGGTTGAAGTGCACGCGCCCGACCAGATTCCAAGCCGCATTGAGGTGCTTCAGGAAGCTCTGAAGGTCGGTCCTGGCGGCCGCCAACGAAGCGGCACAGGCGGCGGCGGTCTCATCCCACAACACCAGCAGCACTTCCGCCGTGAGGTACTCGGCACCCGGCATCACCGGGGCCGTCAACACCAGTGTCGCGCATTCGCTGGCGCCTGGCCTCGGCACCTCGGGCAATGCGGCGGAGGATTGATCGGCCGGGGCGTGCAGGCAGAGTGCCGTTATGTAGCGCGCCGCGAACGCGCGCCACCAGGCAAACGCCGGGGGCAATGCCTGGTCGATTTCGCCGGCGCCAAGTTGCAGCAAACCGTGGCCGCTGCCCTGCGCGAAGGCGCTGCTCAGACGCGTTGTGATGCGCCGGTCGAACTCCGCCGCTCCGTCACTGACCTCGGCCAGCAATCGGCCGTGTGGAGTGAGACGCAGACCAAGGCGGGCGGTGGCCGATTCGGACACCATGCGTCAACTACCAGCTGAGAAACCGGGCATAGCAGGGGGGCTTGAGCGGGGCTTTCCGCGTTTTCGGAGCAGCAGGAGCATCAGCACAGGGTCAGGTCGATGTCGAGATGGGTGACGAAGTGAAAGCCATCGTCGATCCACGGAATGCTCCACCGCAGCCGGCCGGCAAACGCCGCCGTGCTGAGGGTGCAGTCAGCGCGCCCCGGAGGGAATGGCGGCATCGCCGAGACTGCTTCGAGAATGCCCGATCGGTCCACTGCAGTACGATGTTCCTGGTGCGAGATAGAAGGTCCGAGACGGATAGGGCGGATCATAGGGGGAAAAGGTCTTTCCCGTGCAGCCGCGGCGGAGACGAACGCTGCGCATGGAAGTGCAGCCCTGGAATTGTCTTTCCCTCGGTTCATTTCGGCCTGCCGGCGCTGTGATGATCGACAGTGCTGATGGTGAGGGCTGAGCGAGGGCCTCCACAAACGTCATCGAACGGAGGCAGAGGCTGACGGCGCTCCGGATGCGGGCCTTCAGCACCTGACGGGCGCGATGTCTGCCAGTCCGGATCAGCCCGTCGAGGCGTTCGCGCTCGGCGTCGCTCAACGTGACGATCAGTCCCGGTCATTTCGGGCTCATCAGTGCCGCCGAGGGGATCGGCTGGCCGCGGTGGTGGCAGAAAAATCGGACTATCCCTTGTTCGTACTGCAAGCCGGGCACATAGACGTCGAGGTACATCCGGTCGATGCCCTCTACTGAGAGCTTCACATGACGGTTGACAAACTCCGCCATACTTTGTGCTATCATTCCACCGGTCCCGGTCGTGCAGGTATTACCTCTCGAAGGCGTTCGACCGTTGATTGGTCCGTGAGCCTGGTTTACCAGAGCTCCTGTTCACCGGCGACCGGAGCCACCGCCAACGCACGCCTCGTCGGTGTGAGGCGAGGCCTCGTCAGGTCTCCACCCGGCTTGAGCCAGGAGGAACGGGTGGGTGTGAAGTGACATTGCGCGTTCGGGTGCGTTTTGAGCCAACTCTCGTTCTGCCCATGGGTATTGAAGTGGTCGAGAGCGACGCGCACATCATTGTCCGGGAAGGAGGCGACGACACGGTTCATTCTTCGGAATCGAGGGCCCAGTCATGGCTGAGCGGGCTGCGCAGAACATCGGGAACATGCGCGTTGAACTCAACGCCCTGCCGAACGTGCCGGGCAATGCCTTCCCCCGGCGTGATGTGCACAGAAGGGGGGACAGGAAAGTCGGTCAACATGGGCGGGCATTCGCCAGGGCGCGGGGGTGCGCAAACGGTCGGCAACTCGTCTGGTTCGGCGTGGCGATCGACGACGATTTCGTTGCCGATTTCGGCTGCGCTCCCGGAGCCAAGGTCGATTGGCCGTACCGGAAGAAATGACCACTCATGGTCTTGCCACCATCGAGCAGTGATTGTGAGATTTTTAGGTCCGATGCGGATGCCGGGAGCAGCGCGTAGCAGGGGAGTGCCTATGCAAGCTGAAGCTGGCTGGTTCTCACCCAAGCGATGGGCAGGGTTCGGGGCGTTGTCATGATCGACTTCAGCGAGGAAGAGATCGAGCGCTATTCGCGTCACATCCTGCTCAAGGAAGTGGGAGGGACGGGCCAAGCGAAGTTACGGGTGGCAAGCGTGCTGGTCGTGGGCGCGGGTGGGCTCGGTTCGCCTCTTTTGCTCTATCTGGCGGGCGCCGGCGTCGGCCGCATCGGGATCATCGATGACGATCGGGTGGAGCTCTCGAACCTGCAACGCCAGGTCGCACACCGCACGGAAATGGTAGGCAAAGCCAAGGCCCTCTCGGCGGCGGCGGCGGCAAGCGCGCTCAATCCGGGAGTGGTGATCGAGCCGTATGTGGAGCGGCTCGATGCAGGCAACGCGATCGAGCTGATCGGACGCTATGATATCATTTGCGATGGGTCGGACAATTTCGCCACCCGCTTCCTGCTTTCCGATGCCTGCTTCCTCACTTGTCGCACCCTGATTTCGGCCGCGGTGCTACGCTTCGAGGGTCAGCTTTCGGTGTTCAAGCCGCATGCCGACAAGGAGGCCCCCTGCTATCGCTGTCTTTATCCGGAACCGCCGCCGCCGGAATTGGTGCCGAACTGTTCCGAGGCCGGTGTACTCGGCGCAGTAACGGGCGTGATGGGGACTCTGCAGGCAACCGAGGTGCTGAAAGAAATCCTGGGTATCGGTGAGAGCCTTTCCGGGCGATTGTTGATCTGGGATGCGCTTGCAACCCGCATGCGGGTGATGCGGCTGCGTCGCGACCCGGCCTGCAAGCTGTGCGGGCCGATGGGTGAGATCCACGACCTTGCGGCGCATGCCAGGAGAAAGGCGCCCCTTCGTGTCGCCTGACCGGCTTGGCATCCTGCTGCTTTCGGGCCAACACGATCGGGCGCACTACGCCTTCGTGCTGGCCACCGGAGCGGCGGCGTTGGGGCGGGAGGTGGTGCTCTTTGCGACCAACCACGGGTGTCATGCGTTGCTTGCCGACTGGTCTGGGCTTGAGGACACCGAGCGAGACGGTCGCGTCCGGCGCCGCGGCGTTGCCGGGCTCGAAGAGCTGAGGGAAGCCGCGAGCGAACTTGGCGTGCGCCTGATCCTTTGCGAGGCGGGTATGCGCGCCGAGGGGCTGGAGGGAGCCCTCCTGCTGGACGGAGTCGAGATCGCTGGAATCGCGACCTTCTTCGATGCAGTGGGCGAGGGAAAGCTGATTTCCCTTTAAACCGAACTTTCGCCCGCTTTTCCCTGAAAGCCGAGTCCTTTGAATCGGTTACGCGATAAAGCCCTCTCGAACGTGTCCATGCAGCTCTTCACAAATCCCACAGGATTGTGCTTCGATTCGGCGCCCGGAGCTGGTCGCCGCCATCGCTCACTTCAACCGCAACCCTGTCGTCCACACCTGGACCTACATGCTCGCCCGCGCCGCATGATACGATTCGAACCTCGGAAACGCTGTACCCGGAATCATGCTTGGGTGATACACGAGCACCCTCACCCCGCGCCGCGCGCGACTCTCTCGCGGTGCTTCCATCGCGCCTTGCGCGATGGGGACCCGCCAGTCCCTATACTCCTCTCTGCCGATCTTGCGGTGACTTGTTGCCTCGCGGCGATGTGCCGGGGGTCATGCACGCGGAAGCGACGGAACAGTCGGCCAGCGTCTCTTTCGGCCTCGCGTATGCCGGTCCCATCGGGAAGGCGCGGATCTTCGCCATCGGCGGTAGCGGTGATTTCCGGCGGAAAGTAAAATGGCTTTGTGCGCTCCGACCCGCTTGCTTTCGTTGACGCACATCAACACCAGGCGCAGCGAGCGTTATATGCTTTGGCAAATATCGCTGCTGGAGCGGTGAAAGCTATGCCCAGATTCATCCTTGTTCCCGCGACTGGTGCAGAAACCGACGCTCCGGTCTTCTCTGCTGCACTACAAGTGGCGCGCGCCTGGGCCGGTCATCTCGAGTTTCTGCATGTGCGCGCTGACGTAGCAAGGATTATCATGGCCGCGGCGACCGCCGATACCATGGGCAGTGGGGCTGTGACGCATTTGATCGATGCCCTGGACCGGGATGTCGCTGCCCGGCACGAAAAGGCCGAAAAGAGCGTCCGCGAGTTCTGCGCGCGCGAGCAACTCGCTCTCGGCGAGGCACCGGCCGCCGGGGGCGCCTCGGCCGGATGGCAGGTGGAGACCGGCGACGAGCGGGAATCTCTGGCTGCGCATGCTCGTACTGCCGACCTGGCCGTCATTGACCGCGCCCACGATCGGCAAGCAGGCGCCATGGACCTGCTTGATGGGTTGCTCATGGAGACCGGCAAGCCCGTGCTGATCGCCGCGGCAAAAGCCCTCATTGTGGAAGCGGGAACAGTGGTGATTGCCTGGAAGGATACGCGGGAGGCGGCGCGCGCGGTGGCTGCCGCTCTACCATTCATAGAGAAAGCCGATCGCGTGATCATCCTGTCGGTCGAAGAGGGCAGGAAGTCCGCCGAGCCGTCCTGCGCAAGGCTGCGCCATGCACTTCAGTGGCACAATCCCAATACCACGGTGCAGCACCTCACCGAAGATGGCCGGCCGCCGGTCGAGGCGCTGCTCGAAGTCGCTGCTGCACACCTTGCAACTCTCCTTGTCATGGGTGGCTATAGCCACAGCCGCATGCGCGAGATCGTATTTGGCGGCTTTACGCGTCGCGTCCTACTGTCGGCTGACTTGCCGGTTCTTATGGCGCGCTGATCGAGTTGCCGCAGGACTCCGTCAGCACCTCCCCGACCGGATCATAGCACCCGTCATGCCGATGCTTTCGTTTGCGTCGCGATCGACCATGCTATCCTGCGGAATTCCAGGCAAGACAGGGCCACGGCCATCGTGGCCCGCGGTCTCCTCGCGGCTACACGCCGAACCGGATGGGGTCGACCACAATCATGTCGTCGACGCCGATCACACCCGGCGTCGACAATGCAGCGCGCTCGGCCTCTTCGCGTTCCACCCAGGTGCGAACCTTGCCGCTCAGTCGCACCCTGCTACCGCTGGTTTCGATCGTGATGCCGCTGGCTTCGAGTCCCGCGCTGCGCTCGAACGCGGCCCGGATTTTGGCCCGTACATTTTCGGGCTGAACCTGTGGGCGAACGCGGATGTCGTTGATGACTGACTTCACACCGCTGAGCTTCCGCATATCCTGCTCCGCCTCGGCACGCTGGTACGCCCAGTCGACCTCGCCGGACAAGGTAACCACGCCCTGCTCCACCTTCACGGCGATCGCGGTGGATGGAACCGCCAGATCCCAATCCAGGATCTTGATCGCCCTGGCGGCGATCTCGTCGTCGGCGTGCTTCTTGTCGGCCGGCAGCCTGACCTCGATCTCCTGGGCGACGGCACGCACTCCTTTGACCCGAAGCGCCGCCCGTTCCGCGGTATGTTTCTCCAGAAAGCTGTGAACATGACCACTCAGGGTGACGACGCCTTCCTGCACACCGACCCCGATCCGGGCGGCGTTGAGTGCAGGCTCGAACTCGAGCTCGTCGATGATCCGCTGCCGGATCTTTTCGTCGTCGGACATGGAAAAGCCTCCGATAAAAGCCTGACCTTCAGGTAACCATCGATACAGGAGGCCGCGCCAGAGGCATTGACACACATCAATCATCCTCGGAGCCGCAGCATTTACGGGGCGCCGTTGGGCAAGGCCATACATCTCAGTGTAGCGCTTCGCAGCCTGCCACGCCGAGCGCCCGGCGATCGCGGATCCAGATCCGCGCCCGTTCGATGGAAATCGTTCCCTGCCGCTGCAAGTGGGTCAGGCCGCGGCAGACCGTTTCGATCGTCAGGCCGAGGTAGTCTGCGATATCCGTGCGGCTCATCGGCAACTCGATTGGAGAGCCTTCTCCGGAACCCGTCCTTTCGGCCATCTCCAGCAGGAAGCTCGCGATTCGCTCGGAGGCGCTTTTGCGCCCCAGCAGCAGCATCCGCTCGCGTCCGGCGCGGAGCTTGCGCGCGCTCAGCGCGCGCAGCCGCCGTGCGAGTTCGTGGTCCCTGTCAGCGAGCAGCTCGAGCCCACGCCGCGGATAGCGGCGCAGCGTCGCCGCCGTCACAGCCTCGGCGCTGAAATCATGTTCCTCCAGCGCCTCCCATCCGAACATGTCCCCGGGCAGCAGGAACTCGCCAACCTGGCGGCGGCCATCCTCCATCAGTCTGACGGTGCGCACGCATCCGCTCACCACGACGTAGCAATATTCCGCCGCCTCGCCTTGTCCGACGATTTCCTCCTCGCGATCGGCGCGCACGATGACGGCCTGAGACGCCAGCAGCTCCAGGGCACGTGGCTTGCCCATCCAGCCGCCGGAAGCGTCGGCCCCCCGGAAACCGGGAAGCTTCGCTGACTGGCCGTTCGATGCCATGCTGCAGAGCATCTTGTCCTCCATACCCACGATTCGCTTTGTGCTGGCAAGGAGTAGTGGAGTGAGCAGCCAGCCGGAATCGGGTATGCTGCGTACGGGATTCTACGTATATTGCGCTACATGGGGATGCCGGAGACCATCCATGTCGTGGACGATGACGCAGCCGTCTGCGACTCGCTCCGCACGCTGCTGGAGGCAGCCGGCTTTACGGTCCGCACCCATGCCAGCGGCACGGCGCTGCTTGCCGCGGCGCCCGACACCGGAGGCTGCGTCCTCACCGATGTCCGCATGCCGGGAATAGACGGTCTCGAGCTGCAACGGCGACTGCATGAATGCGGCATCAGCCTGCCCGTCGTTGTCATGACCGGCCAGGCAGACGTTCCGATCGCCGTCCGCGCCATGAAAGCCGGGGCGATCGACTTCCTGGAAAAACCTTTCGATGACGAACAGCTCCTCGGTGCCGTGCATCGTGCGCTCGAACAAAGCAGGCAGATTCGCCAGAGCCAGTCCGTTGCCACGGAGGCGACCGAGCGACTTGCCTCACTCACGCCACGCGAACACGAGGTACTTCGGCTTCTTGTCAGCGGCCTCGCCACCAAGGCGATTGCCAAAACGCTTCGCGCCAGCCCCCGCACGATCGAAGTGCATCGTGCCCGCGTGTTCGAGAAGCTACACGCCCGGAGCCTGCCCGAACTCGTTCGTCTGGTCCTTACGGCTGACGGCAAAGACGGGAAGAGTAGCGGCTGATTGTGGGGCCAGGCCCGGTGCATCCAGATGCGGCCCTCTTGACCTGGGTCAATGCCGTTCGTGCCCTTCTGACATCTCGTGGCGGGACTTGACGGAGGAAATCGAGCCATGCCGTACGATCGGAACGAAGATTTGCCGCTCCCGGTTCAACACACGTTGCCGATGCACGCGCAGGACATCTATCGGGCGGCCTTCAACAATGCCTGGCACCAGCGCGCGAGCACGGCAGCATTCGACGAGGCCGTGCTTCATCGGATAGCCTGGGCAGCGGTGAAGCGGCAGTATCGCAAAATGGGCGGGATTTGGATTCGGCGGGAAAGTACTGCCGCGTGACACGGCCTGCGCGACCCGGGAACCAAGCCTGGTTTCCGCTTCAGCCGATGGCATCCGGCCGGCAAACGTGCCGGATTCGAGCATGGCCCGGCACGTCGCTCCCGGTGTCGACAGGCCGTTCGCCCGCCTTGTGAACGGGTCGTTTCTTCAGGCGGCCGCTTTGACCTCGATCTTCTTTGGCATCGCGGCCCGGGTCTTGGGAAGCGTCAAGGTGAGGACGCCATTGGCAAATTCCGCCGTAATCTCCTCGCTGTTCACCCCGTCCGGCAGGATGAACGAACGCTGGAACTCGCCGTACGTGCGCTCGGTCAAATGATAACCCCTGTCTTCCTCTTCCTTTTCCCGCCGCTTCTCGCCCTTGACGATGAGCCTGTCGTCGGAAAGCGAGACCTGGATGTCCTTCTCCGTCATGCCCGGCAGATAGCTTGTAGGACGATGCGTCTTCTGTGATGTCTACGGCGGGAGCGGAGATGAATGAAGGCTCGAATGCAAAAGCAGGGAACGGCATCATGCCGAAGCCCGTGCTGAACCGGTCGAACAGCCGGTCCATTTCGGTGCGAAGAGAGCGCCAGACGTCAGGCACGCTGGCAGGTGCGGGCGCAGAGCGCTTTACCGGAACGGGTGTCGTTGCCATGGAATGTTTCTCCTTCGCTGGCTGATTGACGTTACGCGAACACCTGCCTCGAATGCCACATGCGCAGTGCGTCGATCATTGACGCAGGTCAAATGCCTGCCGGATTGCACTTGCCGGCTACCCTCGCTTTGTCCTTTGGCGCGTTGGCCGGACCCACCGCCGAAGATGCGGCCAAAGTTCGGCATCCGGGATCTTGACCAGATCCTTCGCGAGCGTGCCGACGACGCGCGCAACGGTTGCGGCATCGAGGTGCTGGCGGATCGCATTCAGGCTACGCGGCGTTGCGACCAGAACCAGGTCATCGAACGCTCCTTGCGCTGCTCCCGTATTGAGCCTGGCGGCCACGACCTCTGCGAAATTGCCCTTTTCAAGAGTCTTCGGGTCGCTGTGCGGGGCCAGCGCATGATGTGCCGAGGAATCACTGTGAAAGATAGCCCCGGGATGGTCGGTGCGAAGCTCGGCTGAGCGCATGTGAGCCGTGGGAGACTGGAGCACCGCTTCCTCGTGCAGCGCACCGTCCTCGCCGGGCCGCACGAAGCGGGCGTGCTCGCCATCGGCTATGGCGATGAGCAATTCCCGGTGCTTTGCCATCCTTGACGCTTTCGTTTGCGGTACGCTCAATCAATAAACAGTTTAATCAGGTCCCACCGAATCCTCGTTGATGAGAGTCAATGTCGACCGACTCCCGGCGGCTCGCCCGGGTCGTGCCACTTGATCGGGACTGGCGCTGATGGGCATATGGGCAACCACAAACCGCCCGGGAGGATCCCATGCATTTTGTCGTCTCTACGTCCTGGGGACCGACGGATCCGACACGAGCCATGCTGCCGTTCCTGTTCGCCGCCTCCGCGCTTCAGGGCGGCGATCGGGTCACTCTCATGCTGTTCCATGACGCCGTCCTTGTTGCCGTGAAGGGCGCAGGCGCAAGGATCGTTCCGGTCGGTCCGCCGAACCGTTACGAGGAAATCGCTGCTGATCGGCGGGTGGCGCTCTGGGCCTGTCGGCCCTGCGTCGAAGCGCGTGGACTGGCCGCCGAGAGCCTCGATCAGCGAGTGAAGCTCTGCGGGATGAACGAGTTTCACGCCGCTGCCAGCGAGCCCAATACGAAGGTCGTCAACTTTTAGGTGTACTGGCTCGCCCCGCCATCCCGCGCGCTGAATAGAAGGACGGCGCGGATCGAGGATCGCCCAAGCCGACAGGAAGCGGTATCCGCACCAAGCCCGAACTGCCAGATATTCGTCGTTTTGCTGCTTAGAAGCACGATATTTGCAGTCTGTCCGGCACATGGGCAAGATTCACGACATGCCCCGCGCCGGCCGCCCGCGTGACGAGGTGGGAGCGCCTTGCTATCCTTGAAACCAGGTGCCCGGTGCGTTCGGCTCGATCGAACCAGAAGGTTGCTCTCCTTTGCCCGATCATCAAACCGATATCCGTGCCGAAATGTCGTCCGATGAAGCGCGCATGCAGCTTGCGGCGATCGTCGAGTCCTCCGATGACGCGATCGTCGGCAAGGATCTGAACGGCATCGTGACGTCCTGGAACAAGGCGGCGGAGTCGATGTTCGGCTATGCGGCAAGCGAAATCATCGACCATCCGATCACCCTCATCATCCCGTCCGATCGCATCGAGGAGGAGACGGCGATTCTCGACCGGATTCGCCGCGGCCAACGGATTGTCCAGTTCGAGACCGAACGAAGATGCAAGGACGGCCGGCTGATCCCGGTGTGGCTCAGCGTTTCGCCGATCCGTGATCGGTCAGGCAACGTCGTCGGTATCTCGAAGATCGCCCGCGACCAGAGTGCCGCGCATCGTGCCCGGCAGGAGCTGGAGCGCCGTGAAGCGCTGCTCACCTCGATCCTGGAGACGGCGCCGGATGCCCTGGTGGTCATCGACGAGCGCGGGCTCATCCGGTCCTTCAGTGCGACCGCCGTGCGTCTGTTCGGCTTCAACCTGGAGGAGGTCCTGGGTCGAAACGTCAGCATGCTGATGCCTTCTCCCTATCGCGAGGCTCACGATAGCTACCTCGAACGTTATCTCACCACCGGCGAACGCCGTATCATCGGAACGCGCCGTGTCATCATTGGCCAGCGCAAGGATGGCAGTACCTTCCCGATCGAGCTGGCGGTTGGAGAAGTGAAGGTGCCGGGAGCGCATCTCTTCGCGGGCTTCATTCGGGATCTGACCGAACGGCAGGATCGCGAAAATCGCCTCGCTGAACTTCAGTCCGAGCTGGTTCATGTCTCGCGCCTGAGTGAGCTCGGCCAGATGGCTTCAGCCCTGGCGCATGAGGTGACGCAGCCGCTGGCTGCCATGGCGATCTACCGCAACGCGGTTCGCAGGCTGCTCGCCGCCGGCGACGTGCAGGGCGCGCAGGCGGCAATCGAGCGGATCTCGGAGCAGGCCGAGCGCGCCCGGCAAATCGTACAGCGCCTGCGCGAACTCGTGCGGAAGGAGGAAACGGAAAGAAAGATCGAAAGTCTTTCAAAGGTCATCGAGGAAGCAAGCGCGCTGGCCCTGGTCGGCATCGGCCCGGAACTGAAGCTCGGAATACGCGTCGCCGAAGATGCGACGGAGGCTGTTATCGATCGAATCCAGATCCACCAGGTCCTCGTCAACCTGATACGGAACGCCGCGGAAGCCATGGCTGCCTCACCGCGGCGCGAGCTCTCGATCGCCACGAGACGTGTCGGTGACATGGTCGAGATCAGCGTCACCGACAGCGGGCCTGGCCTGCCGGAATCGGTCCGCGCCCGGCTGTTCGAGCCGTTCGTCACCACCAAGCCCAATGGGCTCGGAGTTGGTCTTTCCGTCTCCCGCACGATCGTCGAGGCACACGGGGGCGAACTCCGCGCCGAAGACGCGGCGGGCGGTGGCACAGTCTTCCGCTTCACCCTTCCAAGTCCCGAGAGGACCGACAGGCCGGCAGGAGAGCGGCACACTCAACAACCCGGCATCGACTGATTTGGGTCAATCGGCGCTGCCCGGCATCGATGCATCGTAGATCCGGTCGGACCGGCCATGATCTGCCAGACGGGCGGGACAGGCCCTGGATACGGAGGCTTATGGCGAAGAGTCCCTTTGACGTGGTGGCGGTCATCGATGATGACCCGGCGGTGCTCGATTCGCTCAGGCTCCTGCTGGAACTGGCCGGACACCGTGTTGCCACCTATGGCTCTGCGTCGGCATTCCTCGCTGATCACATGGCCGCGCCTTCGTGCCTGATTCTCGATCACCACATGCCGGATATGACCGGCCTTGAACTCGTCGCCTGGCTGCGCAGGGAGCGGATGACTCTTCCTGTGCTTCTCATGACCGGCACGCCCTCTGCCGCCCTGGTCGCCCGCGCAGCGCAGCTCGGGATCAAAAAGGTGCTCTACAAACCGCCGCACGAGGAGGATCTGCTGAGCTTCGTCAGGGCTCCCACCGAATGAGCGATCGGACCCGTGGCCATGATCGCCGAATGCCCGCGCCGAGGCATGCACGTGCGCATGCTGCCTGCCGGGTGTGGCATCCGCCGCAGCCGGCGTGCGATCCCAGGGTTTCACACCGCGCTTGCGCTATTTCGTGAAGCGGAAAGGAGGAGCAGCCAATGCGTGCCATGCTGCTGCGGAAAGCGCGAACGGCGCTCGATCCGGCGGATATCGCGATCCCCCAACCTGGACCGCGCGAAGTGCTGATCCGTGTCGCGGCCTGCGGAGTGTGCCGGACAGACCTGCATGTGGTCGATGGTGAGCTTTCGGAGCCGCGCCAGCCGCTGATCCCCGGCCATGAGATCGTCGGCCATGTCGTCTCGAGCGGATCCGAGGCGGGTCGGTTTCATCCTGGCGAGCGGGTGGGCGTGCCCTGGCTCGGCTGGACCTGTGGAACCTGTGCCTATTGCCGGGCCGGCCAGGAGAATTTGTGCGAGCGGGCGCGGTTCACCGGCTATCAGATCGACGGCGGCTATGCCGAGTACACCCTCGCCGACGAGCGTTTCTGCTTTCCCATCCCCGCCTCCTACGGCGATGTCGCGGCGGCGCCGCTCCTCTGCGCCGGCCTGATCGGCTACCGGTCACTCCGCATGGCGGGCGATGCGCGGCGGCTCGGCATCTACGGTTTCGGGGCGGCGGCACACATCGTCGCACAGGTGGCGCGCCACGAGGGGCGCGAGGTGTACGCCTTCACCCGCACCGGCGATACGGCCGCGCAGAGCTTTGCCCGGCGGCTCGGCGCCGCCTGGGCCGGGGGATCGGAGGACGGTCCTCCGCAGGCGCTGGACGCGGCCATCATATTCGCCCCGGTCGGCGCGCTGGTGCCGGCCGCACTCCGCGCCATCCGGCCTGGCGGCGTCGTTGTGTGCGGGGGCATTCACATGAGCGACATCCCTGCCTTTCCTTATGCGTGGCTCTGGAAGGAACGCATGATCCGCTCGGTTGCCAATCTCACCCGCGACGATGCCGAGGAGTTCCTTGCCCTCGCGCCGACGGTTCCGATCGAGACCGAAACGCATGTCTTTCCGCTCGCCGAGGCGAATGCGGCGCTGGCGGCGGTGCGCGAGGGCAAACTGACCGGCGCGGCCGTGCTGGTTCCGCATTGACGCCCTCGCCCCGGCTGCAAAGCGAAGGCGTCAACCCTGCACGAAGCGCTGCTCGCCCTTCTCAAGCGCCTCTTTGATCTCGGCCATTGTATCGAGCGCACGCCGGTTGAGGAGGTCGAACACCTCGCGCTGGCTGTCCCTGATCAGGTCGCACATCCGGCGTTCGTTCGCGACCGCTCGCTCGGACATTTGCCGCAGCAAGTCCGTGCAATGCACTGCCCGCGCCAAGGGCGTTTCGGCAGACATCAAGAGGCGTGTCACCTCATTAAGATCGGCCATCATTTGCTGTGTCATATCGATTTCGCACCGCACCACCGACTGGGCGCCCTGCAGGCTCGCACGGCTGGCCGCTGAGACCGCCTCCGAATTGCGGCGGTACGTGGCCGTGAACGAGGCGAAATCAAAAATGTTGGACCGCCCGATTTCAGCCATGGCTTGCGCGAGCCCGTTCAGCATGAAGAACGCCTCGCTGGCGCTCTCGCCGGGGGTGCGCTCTTTCGGATCCGCTGCGGGTTTTGCAGTGGGTTTCGGGTCGTCTGGCATCGCTTGATCCTCCTTCCGGTGCCGCCCCGGTCTGCCGGGCTGCGACATCTGGCTGCTACTGCCAGCTATCATCGCAACGGGCACCCTCGAGGCATTGATCCGGATCAAGCCGCGCCGCGATGAGTGCACGGCGCCCCGGGGGAACTCTCGGATCTGTATCGATCATCTGACGACCCGCCGATAGAGGTGCCAGGTCGCGTGCCCCAGCACCGGGAAGACGATGACCAGGCCGATCAGGAGCGGGATCGAGCCGATCACGAGGCTCGCGGCGATGATCACCCCCCAGGCCAGGATCGCAACCGGGTTAACCGCCAGGGCCTGCATCGAGGTCGCGATCGCCGTCTCCAGCCTCACGTCGCGGTCGAGTAGCAGCGGGAAGGTAACGACGCTGATCGCCAGCACGAAGACGGCGAACAGGAACCCGATGCCGATCCCGGCGATGATCATCACCCAGCCCGGATTGGTTCCGAACACTTCATGGATGAAAGCGCCGACCGAGGCCGGCGGTTGCGGACCGAGAGTGACATCGTAGAGCAGTCCCGCAACGACGAGCCAGATCAGGAAGATCGCGACAAGCAGGAGACCGAACAGCACGATCCGCCCGAACGCGTGCGAGCGGACGATGCCGAATGCATCGACCCAACTGACGCGCCGGCCCATCTCGCGCTGGCGGCTCATTTCGTTGAGGCCGACCCCGAAGATCGGGCCGACCAGAGCGAAGCCTGCGATCAGCGGAAATATCAGTGGCAGCGCGTTCTCGCCGAAGGCAATCCGCGCCAGCACCAACCCGGCCACCGGATAGATGCAGCAAAGGAACGCGACATCGCTCCGCGCGGCCTGGAAATCTTCCCAGCCCCGGGCCAGTGCATCACCGAGATCTTTGAACCCGATCCGCCGCACCACTGGTGCGGCGTCGGACACGCTGCCCTCGTTCGCGGAGGCGCCGACTGCGTTGCCGGCGACCTTCAGTTCATCCCACACCCATTCGAACGGGCTGCGGCTTCGGATGGCCATGATCGTACCTCCTGCCTGCGGGCACGCAACCATAGCATCTCCGAAAGGAAAGATGGTTTTTTTCGGGAGGGCCGGGCCTTGGAGCCGTTGGATCCGGCACGGCCGGCGGGGGCAGGCGGCGCCGCTCTCATTCCGCTGCCGGCTGAAGGGCCTGGGGCAAAGCCCTGCGCAGGCTCTGATAATCCGTCAGCGGCGGCAGCTCTCTTGTGGCCGCGCCCTCGAGCAGAGCGCGGGCGGCGGCCAGCATGCTGCGCACGTTGGCCTGGCCCGATTGCAGGTCCCGATTCGTCGCGCCAAGGCCGGCGACGGCGCCCGGTGGCAGATGCGGGCGCACGCCGGGCAGTTCCGCGAGATCGGCTTCGGAAAGCGATTCCGCCACATTCGGCTCGAGATCGGGATCGACGATCACCGCAAGGCTTCTGAGCGCGAGCGAGGCAACGTCGCCGAGCGGCGCCAGCGCCTCGGCGCCGAAGCCGCCATCGGCCAGCAACTGCGCCATGCGTTGCTTGCGCTCGGCCTCTTTCAGCCATTCCGTCGCGATCCGGTTTTTCCTCAGGCGCAGCGCAGATTCGGCCGAGGCGTCGAGCTGAGACGAGCGGTGCAGGATCTGGTCCGGCCCGGCGAGTTCAAGAATTCCGGCGGCGGCCAGTCGGCGGATGGCATCCCAGACCGGACGATCGAGAAATTCGACCCCTCCGAGCCCGGACCTCTCCGCCGCCCCGGCCAGGCGCCGCCGCTCGCTCTCGCAATCAGCGGCGGTCGCGTCCAGGACCACGAGCGTTGCCGCCGTGCCGTCACGGCGCTGCCGCCGCTCGATCGAGAGGACGGATTCGCCCATACGGCCGGCGATTTCCTCGACGAAGCGCTGAGCCGGATCGCGCGCCGGCGCCTGCGCAGCCGCCGCGGTGAGCAGCCCCGCCATCCGCTCCACCATCGCGGCGCGGCCGGAAGGCATCTTGAGCGAGGCCAGATCCCCGCGGCCATCGAGCACGCCGTCTGCCAGCCCCTGCTTCTGCGCCAGGAGATGCAGAATCCGATGCTCGATCGAATCCTCGCAGACGAGATTGACCACCGTCACCGCGCGCACCTGGTTCTTCCGCCAGGCGCGCGCAATCCGTTGTTCGAGCTTCGCCGGGTTCCACGGCAGGTCCACATTCACGACGGCACTCGCAACCTGCAAGTTGAGCCCGACACTGCCCGAATCGGTCGAGAGGAACAGGCGGCAGGATGGATCGTTCTTGAACCGCCGTTGCTCGATCCGCCGCTTCTCCTGCGGAACCGAGCCGGTGTGCCAGGCAAACTCGATGTTCATCTCCCGGACCAGTTCGCGGACAAGATCCAGCATGCGCTCCCATTCCGAGAAGACGATCACCTTGCGGTCCGGATCGGCCAGCATATCTGCAAGTACATTCTCGAGCTCGTCGAGCTTCGGCGAGACGCGACAGGCCGGATCCAGGATATAGGGCGTATCGCAGATCATGCGCATGCACGCTAACAGTTGCTGCAGCCGGTCGAATTCCTCCTTGGTGAGCGCCCGCCTCTGCGCCCGGGCGATAAGCTGTGCGGCCGGCGCTTCGTAGTCCTGGTAGCGCAGGCGCTGCTCTTCCGTCATGGCGACGAAATAGGTGTCAACCGTCCGTCCCGGAAGCTGCTCCTCCACCTCGTCCTTGCGCCGACGCAGCATCACCGGTGCCAGCCGTTCGCGTAAGCCCGCGAGATTCTTGTAATCGACCGGGCGGCCGCGTTCGTCGAGCGTGTAAAAGTCGCGATTGAAGCGGAACAAAGGCCCGAGGAGCCGCGGATCGAGATACTGCACGATCGAATAAATCTCGTCGATCCGGTTCTCGAGCGGCGTCCCCGTCAGCACGAAGGCGTACGGGCTTTTCAACTGCTTCACCGCTTGCGCGGTCTTGGTCTGCCAGTTCTTGATCCGTTGCGCTTCGTCCAGGATGATGACATCCGGCCGCACGAGGCGGTTGATGTCGTGGCGATCGACCAGCACCTGCTCGTAATTGACCAGCGTGAAAAAGCCCGGCGCGGCGTACTGGCGCAGCCGATCGGGTCGGGGCCCGGAAACGACAGTCACCGAAAGATCGGTGAAACGCGCGATCTGGTCCTCCCATTCCGCCTTCAGCGATGCCGGAAGCACCACCAGGACCCGCCCGATGCCTCGCCGGCGGCGCAGCAGCTCGACCGCGGCGATGGCCTGAATTGTCTTGCCGAGCCCCATCTCGTCGGCGAGCAGCGCGCGCTCGGCAAATGCCAGGTGCAGCATCCCTTCGACCTGGTAGGGCAGCAACCTGGCGCGCAGGAGATCGATCGTCGCGCTGCCGGCCGCGACCTCGGCGAGGAACTGCTCCCGCGCCTCGGTCCGCCGCCGCCGCCGGCGTTCCTCTTCGAGCCTGGGTTCGAGCTGGCGCGATTGGCGGATCGAGAGGTCCGGCAGGGGCGTGAGCGCCTGGCCGAGCGTCTCGACTGCCTGCAGCGGATCTTCGCGAAATGCGCCTTCCGCATCAAGGAACCCCGCCAGCGCCGCCGCTGCATCCGGACGGGTGGCGGGCAGGCGGACAAAGACGCGGGCGGAGCCGTCGATCGCCGGAAAGATCTCGACCCTGGGATTGCCCCAGCGGGCAGCGGCCTCGAAGGCACGCTTGCCTTTGCGGCGCAACCGATCGAGCACGCCCTCGATATGTTTGCAGGTGCCGAGCCCGTTCACCCGCCAATCGGGACAGGAGCAGGAATTCTCGCGAACCGTGAGCGAGCGGATTTCGACGTCATAGCGCCCGCCGCCGGTCGAGCGGGCGAGGAACGTGCCGAAATAAGGATACTCGGGTTCGACTGCCTCGACGGTCGCGATATCTGTGAGCCCGCGCCAGCGACGGCGCTCCACCTCCTCGAGATCGGTCGTGTTCCAGCCCTGAAACCCGGGGCTCTGGTTCTGGACCTTCTTTGCTTTCGCACCCGGCCGTTTCGTGCCTGCGACCGCCATGCTGCCTCTCCCATGCCCGAATGGGCGGGACTCTCGCCGGGCCGATCGGGAGGCGCAATCGCATCCTGTCAGCAGGATTCCGGGCAGCACCAAACTGCGAAGTCATTCAAGATGTTGCCGGACGATGATCAATCGCGGCCGAAGGACGGCACCGCCCCTCCCAGGACCGTCATTTCGCGATCGGCCTCGGCCAGCGCCTGCGACTCGGCCAGCCACTCCGCTTGCCGCCGCTCCGCCCCGCACCGGAATCATCCTATGGTTGAGAATGGCGGCGCGATGGCAACCCGGGCACGGTCAGGCGGCGGCGAGATCGCGGGAAAGGTCCTCGTGGAAGCGGTTGCCGGCCGTGGTGGGGCGGACGACGCCGGTGCGGATGACGAAATCGGAAAAGCGTTCACCGGGATGCCGAGCGGCCGAATAGGTGGCGAACAGCGGGCGAAGTGCCCCGAGAATGCCGTCATGCGACAATTCGCGGCGATAGAGCTTCGAGAGGCGGGTGCCGTCGAAGGCGCCGCCGAGATAAAGATTGTAGATGCCGGGCCTGACGCCGACCAGCCCGATTTCTGCGAGATACGGGCGCGCACAGCCATTCGGGCACCCGGTCATGCGGATGGTGATTTCGTCCTTGGCAAGGCCAGCCCCGGCCGCGACTTCCTCGAGCGCGTCAAGCAGCGTTGGCAGATAGCGTTCGCTTTCGGCGAGTGCGAGGCCGCAGGTCGGAAGTGCCACGCAGGCCATGGCGTTGCGACGGAGCACGGAGGGGCCGTGATCGAAGCCGTGCGCGGAAAGGGCGGCTTCGAGGCGCGGGCGTTGCGAAGGAGAAACGTCTGCGATCAGGAGATTCTGGTTCGGAGTGATGAAGAAGCGGCCCGCATGGAAAGAAGCGATTTCCGCGAGGCCCGAGAGAAGCGCGCGGCCGGGCCGATCGGAAATGCGGCCGTTCTCGACGAAGAGGCAGTAATGCGCGTTTCCGTCTTCCCCCACGAGCCAACCGGTCGGGTCACCGGAGCGGGTGAAGTGGTAGGGACGGGCGGGAGCAAGGGAGAAACCGAGCCGGTGCTCGAGTTCCGCCTTGAATTGATCGAGGCCGTAGCGCTCGATCGTGTATTTCAAGCGCGCGTGCTTGCGGTCCGAGCGGTCTCCCCAGTCGCGCTGCACGGCGACGACCTGTTCGGCGAGCGCCAGGACCTGCTCGGGGGTGATCGAGCCGATCAGGTCGCCGGTGCGTGGGAAGGTGTCGGGCTCGCCGTGTGTCATGCCCATGCCGCCACCGACGACGACATTGTAGGCCGCGATGCGGCCTTCCCCGGCGATCGCGATCAGGCCGAGTTCGTGCGCAAAGGCATCGACATCGTTCAACGGCGGAATGGCGATCGCGATCTTGAACTTGCGCGGGAGATAGGTGCGCCCGAGGATCGGCTCCTCTTCCTGCTCCGGCGGGGTGAGGGGGGTCCCGTCGATGAAAATCTCGTGCCAGGCATGGGATCTCGGGCGGAGATGCGCGCTGATCGCGCGCGCGGTGGCGAGCACCTCTGCATGCACCGGGCTGGTCGGGAAGGGAGTTGCGATCACGTTCCGGTTGTCGTCGCCGCAGGCGGCCATGGTGTCGAGGAGCGCGGCATGGATGCCCTGGATCGTCGGGCGCAGATTGCTCTTGATGACGCCGTGCAACTGGATGGTCTGGCGGGTGGTCAGGCGGAGCGTGCCGTTCGCCCTGGTCCTCGCCAAATCCGTCATGGCGAGCCATTGCCGCGGCGTGAGCGCACCGCCCGGAACGCGCAGCCGCACCATGAAGATGTAGGCCTTCTCCATGCGCTTCCTGGCGCGCTCGGGGCGGAGATCGCGATCGTCCTGCTGGTAGACGCCGTGGAACTTGGTGAGCTGTGTGTCGTCCTCGGCGAGGGCGCCGGTGACGACATTCTCCAGCCCTCTTGAAATCGTGCCGCGCAGGAACCGGCTTTCGCCCTTGATGGTTTCGTTACGGGAAAGCGGAGGCATGGATGGCTTCCTCAATAGACGTCGCGCTTGTAGCGGCCGTCCGCGATGGCGGCGCGGAGCCAGGCGGCGGCGCCCTCGGCATCGCATCGGGTGGCGTCGGAGATGATGCGGAGCAGCGTCGCATGCACGTCGCGCGCCATCGCCTTGGCATCGCCGCAGACATAGAGAACCGCGCCGTCATCGAGCCAGCGCCAGAGTTCCTGCCGCGCTTCCCACATCCGGTGCTGGACGTAGATCTTCTCCGGCTGGTCGCGCGAGAAGGCAAGGCTGGCGCGAGTCAGCACGCCAGAGGAAAGCCAGTTCTGAATCTCGAGCTGATAGAGGAAATCGTGAGTGAAGTTGCGGGCGCCGAAGAAAAGCCAGCTCTTGCCACCTACGGCCGCCGCCTCGCGCCGCTGCAGGAAGGCGCGGAAGGGTGCAATGCCCGTGCCGGGGCCGATCATGATGATCGGGCAGCCGGGGTCGGCGGGGAGGCGGAAATGCGGATTGGGGCGAAGCGCGAAAGGAAGCCACTCGCCTGCGGTCCGCCGCGCGACGAGATCGACCGAAGCAACGCCGTTCCGCGCGTGGCCATGGCTCTGCCAGCGAACCGCCGAGACGAGAAGATGAATGGCACCGGTCTCCGGCGCCGAGGCGACGGAATAGAGGCGTGGCGGCAGCGGGCGGAGCAGGCCGGTAAGCTCTCCGGGGGTGAGCCTGGCCGGTGCCGCTTCGAGGAGGTCGATGAGCTGGCGGCCTTCGAGGAAGGAAGGCGGAAGCGGGGGTGTTGCGGTCAGGGCGGCGTAGGCGGAAAGCTGCGGCGCGGTCAGAGTTGTGATATCGTAACGATCAGCCAGCGCGGTGCGAAGCGGCTCCTCGCCGGCAAGACCCGCCGCCTCGAGCACGGCGGAAACGAGCGCGGGATCGTTGCGCGGGGCGAAGGCGACGGAATCGCCGGGCTCCCAGGCGAGATCGCGCGTCTCATGGGTCACCTCGAGGTGCCAGACCTCCGCAGTCGAGCGGCTGGAACTGAGGAGCTGGCGCTCGGTCAGTTCGGCCTCGAATCGGGGCGGTGATTCGTCGGGCTCGGCGGCGGCGCGGCTGAAATCGACGCGGATGACGGCGGCGTCCGTCGCACTCTCCCTGGGCGCGAAGGCGGCAAGGGTCGCGGTGGTCCAGGCGCGGGCGGCAGCTGCATAGTCGAGGTCGCACTCCTCGAGCGGCGCGATCCGCTCGGCGCCCAACTCTGCCAGGCGAGCATCGAGCATCCGTCCCGTCGCGCAGAAATTGACATAGGCACGATCTCCGAGCGCGAGCACGGCAAACCGCCGGCCCTCCTGGCGCGGGGCACTGGGGGCGAGGAGAGCCGCCATGAACGGTTCGGCGCGCTGCGGCGGGTCGCCCTCACCCCAGGTCGAGGCGATGACGACGAGGTCGCCGGGCGGCAGCCTCTCGGGCGCCGTGTCCGCCATGTCGAGCATGGTCGGCGCAAAGCCGGAGCGTTGCGCTTCCTTGCGGGCGGCGCGTGCCAGCGCCTCCCCATTCCCTGATTCGCTGGCGTAAAGGATGGTGAGCGGCGCGCGGGGCAGAGCGGCCACGGCCGCGGATGCGGCGGGCTCCCTGGCCCGCGAGGCCGCCTGGAAGCCGGCAAGATAGCCGCTCAGCCACTGCACCTGCTCGGGGCTCGCCTCGCGGAGCAGGCGTTCGATCAGTTGAAGCTGATCCTCGGCGAAGGGCGAGGCGCGCAGGACATTCGGCGGCGGCGTCATCGGGGCGGAGGTTCCTAGGCTCTGAGGGCGACGGGGCGGGGCAGGGCGGTCATCGGTGTCGCGGCAAGAAGCGGGGCGAACAGGTCGTGAAACGCGACCACTGGCCCGACCACGATCAGGCTCGGCGCGGCACGGGGGAGGGTGGCGGCAATGGCGCCGGCAGTGGCCAGCGTGGCGAGCACCGCGCGCTGGCCGGGGGTGGTGGCGTCGGCCAGGATTGCCAAGGGCTCCTCCGGCGGGCGGCCGGCTTCGATCAGGGCGACCGCAATCGCGGCTGCCTGGCGGAGCGCCATGTAGAACACGAGCACCTCTGCGCCGCGGGAAAGCGCGGCAAGATCGAGCCCTGCCGGCAGCCCGCCATGGGCGTCGTGCCCGGTCGCGAAAGCGACGCTCCGGGCGATGCCGCGATGGGTCAGCGGTATGCCGAAGGCGGCCGTCCCGCCGATTGCGGCGCTGATCCCGGGGATGATCCGAAACGGGATCCCGGCTGAGAGCAAGGCCAGCGCCTCTTCTCCGCCACGCCCGAAGATCAGCGGATCGCCCCCTTTGAGGCGCACGACCCGGAGACCCTGGTGCGCGAGAGCGACCAGGCGCTGGTTGATGCGAAGCTGGTTCGCCCCTTTGCAACCCGCCCGTTTGCCGACCGGCTCGAGATGCTGTGTAGCCGCCAGCGCCAGGATGGCAGGCGGGACCAGGGCATCGTGCAGAACGGCATCGGCGCTGGCCAGCGCGTGCGCGGCATGCAGCGTGAGAAGGCCAGGATCGCCGGGCCCGGCGCCGACCAGCCAGACCGAGCCCGGAGCGAAATCGGCGGCGAGCAGGCGTGCCGCGGCACGCTCGAGGAGAGGCGGGACGGCGCTCATGGAAGCCAGCCCGACTGCGCGAGTGCATCGGCGCTGAGCAGGGCAAGCTCACGGAGCGTGTGGCCCTCCGCGCGCCAGGCACGGCGCTCTGCCCCGAGTTCCGCTACGCGCCCGGCCCACTCGGGGCCGAACATGGCACCAATGCGGTCGCGGATGGCCCCGGCCAAGCCGGGGCTCTGTCCGTTCGTGGAGACGGTGATCAAGAGATCGCCACGGCGAAGCTCGGCCGTATTGTGGAAGTCGGACAGCGCCGGCTGATCCTCGACATTGACGAGAATGCCCCGCGCCCGCGCGGCGGCGGCGAGTTGCGCGGCGGCGCCTGGCGGGAGATCGGCGATCCAGAGCACATCGAGCGGGGGAAGTTCCGGCGCCGCGGCCGGGAGGGCCAGCGGCTCGGCACCCGCGGCACGCAGCAAGGCGATGCGCCGCCTGGCCTGAGGGCCATCGCCGGCGACGGCCAGACGGAGGCGCGAAGGATCGAGAGCGATCGGCACCATGGTGGTGGAATAGGAAAGGATTTTTTCCGTTCCTGGCAATAGGGGCGCCAAGAAAGCGATGTTCTTGCCAGAACAGTCAATATATTAGAAAATTCCCACTGCAAACTGGCAGGCTATAGCCAACCCGCGCTCCGCCCTCGTGGCGGCGCCGCGCCGGTCCGTACCAGCAACGGCGTCAGGCCAGGCGTTGACGCGCCAGCGCCGAGCCCGCACCCAGCGCCGCCAGCTTGGCGCTGGCGAGCGCGCGGGGCAGCGGTGCCATGCCACAGTTGGTGCAGGGGAAGAGACGCGGGAGCGGCACGTGCCTGGCCACCTCGGCGATCAGGGAAGCGACCTCTTCGGGGGTCTCGACCGCCTCGTTGGCCACGTCGATCACCCCGACCAGCACGTCCTTGCCGGCCAGCAGGCTGAGGAGCTCTATCGGCACATGCGCGTTGCGGCACTCGAGCGAGACCTGGCCGATCCGGCTTCGTGCGAGCACCGGGAAAATCGTTTCGTACTGTCGCCATTCGGCTCCGAGGGTCCGCTTCCACTCAATGTTGGCAGAAATTCCGTACCCGTAACAGATATGCACGCAGGTCTGGCAGGTGAGGCCGGCCGCCGCCCGCTCGAGGGCGGCAATCCCCCAGGTCCCGACCTCCTCGAGATAGACATTGAAGGCAGGCTCGTCGAACTGGATGACGTCGATGCCGTCCGCCTCCAGGGCGCGCGCCTCCTGGTTCAAGAGATCGGCCAGCGCCATGGCAAGCGTCGGCCGGTCGTTGTAGTGCGCATCGGCGATGGTGTCGGCGATCGTCATCGGGCCCGGAAGGGTGAATTTGAGTCGCCGCCTGGTATGCGCCCGGGCCAGCCGGGCTTCCGTCTCGTGCACCCGTCCGGCAAGTGACAGCGGTCCGGTGACGGTCGGGCAGAGCGCTTTGTAGCGATCGGCACGGATGCCCATCTCGACGCGATGGCCGAAGTCGATGCCTCGGATATTTTCCAGGAAGCCGTGTACGAAATGCTGGCGGGACTGCTCGCCGTCCGTCACGATGTCGATCCCGGCGTCTTCCTGTTCCTTCAGCGCGAGCAGCGTTGCGTCGCGCTTGCCGGCCGCGAGATCATCGCCGGCAAGGCGCCATGGCGCCCAGAGGCGGTCCGGCTCGGCAAGCCAGGATGGCTTGGGCAGGCTGCCGGCGATGGTGCATTCCAGCATCGTGTTCTCCTCCCGAAAGGGCTGCCTTGTGGCAGGATAGCGCCGATCAGGCGAGGGCAGGGGGATCCGCGAATGATGGGACACGTTCCATTGCGGGCTTGCGCGGTGCTGGCGCTGGTTCTTGCCGGGGCGGGTGCCGGGCGCGCGCAGGCAGTCGTGCAGTATCACGCCGACGCGGCGAGAAGCGGACGCACCGTCGTGCCCGGGCTCACGGCGGCGATGGTGAGCGCCATGCCGCCCGCGCCTGCCCTCAGCGTCGGCCTCGTCGGGCCGGTCTATGCGGCGCCGCTCTATGTCCAGGCATCGGGCAAGCGGGCGGCGTTGATCGTTGCGACGGAGCAGAACGAGGTCGAGGCGCTGGAAGCCGCGAATGGCAAGACGATCTGGCAAACCGTGCTGGGCGCCCCGGTGCCGTCCTCTTCCCTGCCCTGCGGAGATATCGACCCGATGGGGATCACGGGAACGCCGGTGATCGATGGCGGCGTGATCTACGCCGCCGCCATGGTGCTGGGCCAAGGCGGCTTCCCGCAGCAATTGGTGTTCGCGCTCGGCCTCGGCGACGGGCACATCAGACCTGGCTGGCCGGTGAGCGTAGGGCTCGCACTGGCCGGCCAGAACAAGCTCTTCGTCGCCGCGAACCAGGGCCAGCGCAGCGCGCTCTCGGTGGCCCGGGGCCGCGTATTCGTCGCTTACGCCGGGCATTTCGGCGATTGCCGCACCTATCACGGCTGGGTGGTCGGGATCGAGGAGGCCAATCCCGCTCAGCTCTCCGGCTTCTCGACGGCGGCGCCGGGCGGCGGGATCTGGGCGCCCGGTGGCATGATCTCGGACGGGCAATCCTTCTTCGTGGCCACCGGCAATACAATGAATGCGCGCCGCTGGGCCGGCGGCGAGGCCGTGATCCGGCTTGGACTCGACGGACAATTCTCGGGCCGGGGTCAGGACTATTTCGCGCCATCCAACTGGAAACAGCTCGACGATGAGGACCTCGATCTCGGCGCCACCAATCCGATGCTCATCGGCAGCAGCAGCGTGCTGGCGCTCGGCAAGGATGGCAATGCCTACCTGATGAAGCGCGCGAATCTCGGCGGCATCGGCGGCGAGATCGCGGAAGCACACGTCTCGAAGGTACCGATCCGCACCTCACCGGCGAGTTTCACGAGCGGCGACGATGCGTTCGTGGTGTTCGAGGGAGAGGGTGCGGGTTGTCCGGCCGGTGAGCAGGGTGACCTGGTCGCGCTGAAGATCGCCCCGGGGCCGACTATTTCCGTTGCCTGGTGCGCGGAGGAGCATGGGCTCGGCGCGCCAATCGTGACCACCACCGAAGACGGAGCCAATCCTGTGGTCTGGGCGGTGGGCGCGGAGGGCGACGAGCGCCTCAGGGCATTCCGCGGCACCGACGGGACGCTGCTGTTCACCAGCCAGCCAATGAGTCTGGTGCGGCGCTTCCAGACTCCGGTCGTGGGTGGCGGGCGGATTTACGTTGCGGCTGATTCCGCCCTGTACGGCTTCGGATTCTGAACCGGGCCGAGATCCCGGCGCATCAGCGTCGCGGGGTCGCCATGGAAGATGGCGGGCCCGACCGCGTGCCAGCCGAGGCGCGCATAGAGGCTCTCGGCGGAGCGGGTGACCAGCCAGAGGGTGGGCACGCGCGCGGCGCGCGCGGCAGCCTCGACCGCGCCGACGAGCCGGGCGCTGTGACCGCGGCCGCGAAAAGCGGGCGGCACGAACAGATTGGCGAGCCAGGGCGTGAGGTCCGGGCGGGTTTCCAGGCTGTTCTCGGCGAGGCTCGCCGTGCCGGCCGGAACGCCGCCGGCGAGCAGGACAAAGCAGTGCTCCGGGCCGGCCAGGCTCGAGCGGCGGCTGCCGAGCCAGGAGCGGACAATCGGCAAAAGGTCGGGCCGATCCTTCAGGGTGACGAAATCGAGAGGTGCGTGCTGCATGTCCGGGTGCGGTCGTCGGGAAAACGAAAAACCCCGCGGGCCTGGGGCCGGCGGGGCGGGCGATGGGTCGGGGGAAGGGAGGCGCTAGCCGGAGGGTCGCGCGCGGGCGCGGATTCCGCTGCGCCGATCCCCGCCAACCGCATCGGGACCGCCGCCGGAAAGCGGGCGTCGGCGTCGTGCGGGGAGGGGCAGGCGGGCCATGCGCCAAAGCTAGATTGGCTGGCCCGGTGCGGTCAAGGCGCGGTGGGGAACCGATCGACCATGCCAATCAGCGCCGGGCCGCGCTTGCAGCCCCGCCGATGGGGTTGCAACGATGCCGCTTACGTCATCTCGCACGTCTGAAAGGGGCACGCATGGCCGGGAGTTTGACCTTCGAGGGCCTGAAAAGCGCCGTCGGCGAAGGCACGATCGACACTGTGCTCGCCTGCTTTCCCGACATGCAGGGAAGGCTGCTCGGGAAAAGGTTCCAGGCCGGGTATTTCCTCGATTCGGCACACGAGGAAACGCATGCCTGCGATTACCTGCTCGCCGATGATATCGATATGGAGCCGGTTCCCGGCTATCGGGCGGCAAGCTGGGATCGTGGCTACGGCGATTTCGTGCTGCGCCCGGATCTGTCCACGCTTCGTTGCGCGAGCTGGCTCGAAGCAACCGCGCTCGTGCTCTGCGATCTGGTCGATCATCACCATCGGGCGCCGGTTCCGCACGCTCCGCGCAACGTGCTGCAACGCCAGCTCGCACGCCTCGCGGCCCTCGGTTATCGTGCGCATGCCGCCTCGGAGCTCGAATTCTACGTCTTCGACGAAACGTTCCGCAGCATCCACGAGAAGGATTATCGCGGGCTCGCAACTGCCGGCTACTACATCGAGGACTACCATATCTTCCAGACCACCAAGGAAGAAGGACTGATGCGCGCGGTCCGCAAGCATCTCGAGGCATCGGGCATTCCGGTCGAGAACTCGAAGGGCGAGTGGGGACCCGGGCAGGAGGAGATCAATATCCGCTACGCGGAGGCGCTGGCGATGGCGGACCGGCACGTCATCCTGAAGAATGCGATCAAGGAAATCGCGCACGCGCAAGGCAAGGCGGTGACCTTCATGGCGAAGTGGGATTATGCGCTGGCGGGCAGCTCGAGCCACATCCATCTTTCTCTTGCCGGCCCGGATGGTCGGGCGCTGTTCTACGATCCCGCCTCCGGGCACGGGATGTCGAAGCTGATGCAGCAGTTTCTTGCCGGGCTGATGGCGCACGCCGCCGGGATCACCTGGTTCCTCGCGCCCTACGTCAATTCCTACAAGAGATTCCAGGCGGGAACGTTCGCGCCGACCAGGCTGGTCTGGGCGCATGACAACCGCACCGCAGGATTCCGCATCTGCGGCGCCGGCACGAAATCGGTGCGGGTGGAGTGCCGGATCGGCGGCGCCGACCTCAACCCCTATCTCGCCCTGGCCGCCCTGCTCGCTGCGGGAATCAAGGGCATCGAACAGAACCTCGCTCTCGGGCCGGCCTTTTCCGGCGATGCGTATCGGGCAGCGGAGGTGCCGGAGGTGCCGAAGACCCTGCGCGCGGCGATTGCGGCGATGCGAAGTTCAACGATGCTGCGCGAGACCTTCGGGGAAGAGGTGATCGAGCATTACGCGCACACCGCCGAGTGGGAGCAGCTCGAATACGACCGGCGGGTGACGGACTGGGAATTGCGGCGCGGTTTCGAGCGGGCGTGAGGGGCGGGCGGAAATGAGCAACCTGGTTGGCAACTGGAGCTATCCGACGAACGTCCGGCTCGGCCGAAGCCGCTTGCAGGAGTTGCCGGACATACTCCGGGAGTTCGGCATCGCCCGCCCGCTGGTCGTGACCGATGCCGGGCTGGCGCTGCTGCCTGTTGCGCAGAATCTTCAGGAGTTGCTGGCCGCTGCGAAAGTTCCGTTTTCCCTCTTTTCCGAAGTGCGGCCGAATCCCGTCGCTTCCGGGATCGAGGCCGGCATCATGGCGTTCCGCGCAGGCCGCCACGATGGCGTCGTGGCATTCGGCGGCGGCTCGGCGCTCGACAGCGGCAAGGTCATTGCCTTCATGGCCGGCCAGCGGCTGCCGGTCTGGGAGTTCGAGGATATCGGCGATCGCTGGAAGCGCGCCGATGCAGCGGCCATCGCTCCGGTCGTGGCAATCCCCACCACCGCCGGCACCGGCTCGGAGGTCGGGCGCGCCGGGGTGATCACGGATGAGGCCACGCACACCAAGAAGGTGATCTTCCATCCCGGGATGATGCCGAAAGTGGCGATCCTCGATCCGGAACTCTCGGTCGGGATGCCGCCCAAAGTGACGGCCGGAACCGGGATGGATGCGCTCGCGCATTGCCTCGAAGCCTATTGCTCGCCTTCGTACCATCCGATGGCGGAGGGAATCGCGGTCGAGGGCATGCGGCTTTGCTTCGCATATCTGCCGCAAGTCTTTGCCGATGGCGCCGACCTGGAAGGACGCGCGGAGATGCTGGCGGCGGCCTCCATGGGCGCGACCGCGTTCCAGAAGGGGCTCGGTGCCATCCATTCGCTTTCGCATCCGGTCGGTGCGCTCTATGACACGCATCACGGGATGACGAATGCCGTCTTCATGCCCTATGTGCTGGCGATGAACCGCCCGGCCATCGAAGAGAAGATTTCGAGGCTCGCGGCGTACCTTGGCCTCGGTGCCTCGTTCGATGCTTTCCTCGAGGCCGTGCTGAAGCTGAGGGAGCGGCTGAAGGTGCCGCACACGCTGGCCGGGCTCGGCGTTTCGGGCGAGAGGCGGGAAAAAATTGCGGAGATGGCACTCGTCGATCCGACCGCCGGCGGCAATCCGCTGCAACTGACGCGCGCGCGTGCGCTCGATCTGTTCGACCGCGCGCTGGCCGGAAGGGTTTAGAACGCGGGGCGGAAAAGCGGTGCGCATTCCGCCCCGCTATCCTTGCACGGTTGGCCCGGGCGCTGCCGGTGGACGGATCCCTTGTCGGCAGAATAGGATGATACGCGATTGGTGTCGGGGTGGTGACCATGCGGTATGCGTTCTCAAGTGTCTTCAACGACGGATCCGCCAACATGCGCAACAAGATTGCCGGCATCTATGCGGTGCTGATCGCTGCCAATGTCGCCGCCTGGCTGTGGGCGTTGGCAGAGTTCCGGCACAGTCCGGCGCTGCTCGGCACCTGCCTTCTCGCCTACAGCTTCGGCCTGCGTCACGCCGTCGATGCCGACCACATCGCCGCCATCGACAATGTCACCCGCAAGCTGGTGCAGGAAGGCAAGCAACCGGCTGCCGTCGGCTTCTTCTTCTCGCTCGGCCACTCGACGGTCGTCGTGCTGGCGGCGGTTGCGATCGCCGCCACGGCTACGGCGTTCAAGAGCCGTTTTGGTTCATTTCAAGAGATCGGGGGAGTGATCGGCACGTCCGTCTCGGCGCTGTTCCTGCTGGCGATCGCGGCGATGAACATCGTGATCCTGACGACCATCTACCGCGCCTTCCGCCGGGTGAAGGCCGGCGCGCCGTATCAGGAGGAGGAGCTCAGCATTCTGCTGGCCGGACGTGGGCTGCTCGCGCGGCTGTTCCGGCCGCTGTTCCGCATGATCCGGCAAAGCTGGCACATGTTTCCGCTCGGCTTTTTGTTCGGCCTTGGCTTCGACACGGCGACCGAGGTCGCTTTGCTCGGCATTTCCGCAGCGGGGGCGGCGCATGGCCTGTCGATCTGGTCGATCCTGGTCTTCCCGGCGCTGTTCACCGCCGGCATGTCGCTGGTCGATACCAGCGACGGCGTCCTGATGCTGGGGGCCTATGGCTGGGCCTTCAGCAGACCCATCCGCAAGCTCTACTACAATCTGACCATTACGTTCGTGTGCGTCGTGGTCGCCGTGGCCGTGGGAGGGATCGAGGCGCTCGGCCTGCTCCAGGACCGGCTTGGCCTGAAAGGTCTCTTCTGGCAGGGCATCGGCGCGCTGAACGACAATTTCGGGATGATCGGCTATCTGATCATCGGCATCTTCATGGCAAGCTGGATCATTTCCGCTGCCATCTACCGGCTTCGCGGCTACGACAGGCTGGACGCCGGAACCAGGTGATTCTCTCTCATGGCCTGGCACGACGCTCCGGTCATCACAAGGTCGTTCGGGTACGGCCTTGTGCGATCCGGAATGCCGGCGGGCCAGTGCGCGGGCTCGGGAGGAAGGAATGGTGCGCCGGATAACGTTCTCTGCGGCCTTGGCTGCCCTGATTGTCGTTTGTCGTATCGGCCCGGGGCTCGCTGCCGATGCGCCGTCCGACCTCTCCGTTCCCACCGCCCTTCAGGGTGCGTGGTACGTCGGGGAATCCTGCAGCGACGTCACCTCCTATTTCTTTCGTGGCGACGGCTGGTCCGTCGGGATCGAAGAGCAGGCGGATTCGGAGACGATAGAGGCGGATTCGTCATTGTTTTCGGTGCTTCAGCTCGAACCGGACGGATCGATGGTCGTTTCGTCCTACTGGGAAGACCCGGTCAAACGCGCGTTCGTTCCGGCGAAATTCAAGCTGACCCGCTCGGGATCGCGGATCGTGGGCGCGTTCGTCTCTCCTTCCGGCGCGGTGAAGGTGCCGAAAATCTCCGAGATCAGGTGCGACAATCCGGAGATTGCGGGAAAGCCATGGCCGCTCGTAGCGGACTATCTTTCGGATCTCACGGGCCTTCTCGACTCGATTTCGACAGTTCAGCACGCCTGCAACACGGACCCGCACGCCTGCGCGGATGCCGTCGTCTCGGTCCTGGATCTCAATCATGACGGCAAGGTCTCTGCGGCCGAGCTGGTCAGCTTCTTCCGCAGGGTATCGAAGCTCGGCATCCTGTTCGGCAAGACGGTGCCGGGAACCAGCATGTCGCACGCGGAGTTCACCCTGGAGCAGGTCATGGGCGCAGAACTCGGAGCTGCTGTCGTCGGGCCGATTTTTGCCCAGATCGTGATGTCCAACATCGATGATGACGGAGACGGCTTCATCGAGCCGAACGAGCTCGAGACATTCCTCCGCCAGGTCGGAATGCCGTCCGGCCACGGCTATCTCGGCCGGCTCATCGAATCTGCAAAGGATAGTGCGGAACAGGCGGCCCACTCACTCAATACCTGGGAGCAACTCCTGGGCGCATTCGGTGGCCACTGAAACGGGCGAGCAGGGTGGCCGCCGCGGCGCTCCGCCCGGCCTGCTCAGGTGCGTTCGTGGATCGTGCCGAAGGAGAGCCCGCGGACGAGATAGCGCTGCAGAATGAAGGCGATCAGCACCACCGGCGCGGCGGCGACCGTGGCCATGGCGGCGATGCTGCCCCAGCGAATGTCGTGCCCCTCCATCAGGGTCGGCAGGATCACCGGCAGCGTCGTCACGCGCGCGCGGGTGAGGATCACGGCGAAGAAGAATTCGTTCCACGAGAAAATGAAGGACAGCAAGGCAACCGCGATGATCCCCGGCCTGGCGAGAGGCAAGGCGATGTCGACGAACGCCTGCCATCGGGTGGCACCGTTGGCGAGCGCCGATTCTTCGAGCGCTGGATCGAGATCCTCGAAGAAGCTCTTCAGCACCCAGGATATGAACGGCACGTTGAAAACCGTGTACTGAAAGATGAGCGCGCTGAAGCTGTCCAGGAGGCCAAGCCGCCGCCAGAAGATGTACATCGGAATCCCGACCGCAACCGAAGGCATGAAGAGGATGCTGAGGATGGTGAAGGAGAGGCTCTCACCCCCGGTGCGATAGCGCGCCAGCGCGTAGGCGGCGAAAATGCCGACGAGGACGGACAGGAGTGTCGAGAGTGTGGCAACGATGAAGCTGTCCAGGAGGCCCTTGAGGCCGTTCCAGCGGATCAAGGCTTCGGAGAAATTCCGCCAATAGAAGTGCGATGGCCAGAAAACCGGGGGCGATGTCAGCCACTCGCCTGGCGGCTTGATCGAGGTGACCAGCATCCAGGCAACGGGAGCGAGAAAGAAGGCAAGCGCCAGCAGGAGCGCCAGGGAGAAGAGCGCCCAGCCGAGGCCAAAGCCGCGGCCCTTCATGCCGGCAGCACCTGCCGGCCGGACCGGCGGGTGAGCGCGAGCAATGCCTTGGCGAGGACGATGACGAGGATCAGTTGCAGGATCGCAAGCGCGCTCGCATAGCCGAGATTGAAGTAGCGGAAAGCCTGAATATAGGTGAAGTACGCGAGATTCTCCGTGGCGGCACCGGGTCCGCCCGCGGTCAGCACATAGATGATGTCGAACAGCTTGAAGCACATCAGGACGCGCAGGACGACGGCAATCCCGATCACCGGCCGCAGCAAGGGAAGCCGCATGCGAAGCGTCACCTGCCAGGCCGACGAGCCATCCACGCGCGCCGCTTCGATGATGTCGGTCGGGAGCGCGCGCAGGCCGGCAAGCAGCAGCAGCATGATGAACGGCGTCCATTCCCAGAAATCGACGATCATCAGGGAAGGGAGTGCGAGGCTGGGGCTGCCGGTCCAGGTCGGTTGCGCCAGGCCGGCGCGGCCGAGCAGGAAGTTGATCGGGCCGAACTGGTAATTATAGAGCTGGATCCACTGGAACGCGACGACCGAGGGGGCGATGATGGTGGGTATCAGCAGCACGGTCGCTGCGAGATCCGCCCGTTTCGGCAGCCGCTCCAGCAGCAGCGCCAGTGCGAAGCCGGCCGGAAATTGCAGGAACACGACGCCGGCGAGGAACCAGAGCGTGACCTTCAGGCTGCTCCAGAACAGCGGGTCCGAGAAGATCGCCGCATAATTGGCAAGCCCGGCAAATCGCGGCGGCACCGGGATCAGCATCTGGTAATGCTGGAAGGAAATCAGGACCGTATAGATCAGCGGGAAGATGCAGTTGGCCGCGAACATCGCCAGT
>JASHOF010000155.1 GCA_030041255.1 Acetobacteraceae bacterium | reverse complement strand
CACGATCGCCTTGTTCATGGTCAAGGCTGTCTCGACATCGGTCAGCACCACGGCGGCGGCGCCGTCGGAGACGAGCGAGCAGTCGGTGCGCTTGAGCGGACCGGCGACACGCGGATTCTTCTCGCTCTCCTGGCGGCAGAAATCGTAGCCGAAATCCTTGCGCATCTGCGCATAGGGATTATCGACGCCGTTCTTGTGGTTCTTGGCGGCGATCGCGGCCAGCGCGTCGGACTGCTCGCCGTAACGCTGGAAGTAGGACTGCGCGATGCGCGCGAAGATGCCGGCGAACCCGCCCGGCACGTCATCCTCTTCGCGGCGATAGCAGGCCGCGAGCAGATGATCCGCAATCTCCGCCGCCGTCGCCCCCGTCATCTTCTCGACGCCGATGACGAGTGCGAACCGGCCGCGCCCGGCAGCGATGAAATCACGCCCGCCATGCACGGCGGCGGAGCCGGAGGCGCACGCGTTTTCGTAACGCGTGGCGGGCTTGAAGCGAAGCTCCGGCAGCGCGTTCATCGGCAGCGAGGACGGAAAGCCCTGCCGGCTGAAGCCGGCATTGAAAGTGCCGAGGAAGACCCCGTCGATTTCTTCCGGCGCGATCTTCGCATCGGCGATCGCCGCCCCGGCAACCCGCGCGATCAGGCTTTCGACGTCAGGCTCTTCGAGCTTGCCGAACGGGCTGTGCGCCCAGCCGACGATGCACGGTTCGTTCATCGTGCCCTTCTCCCTCTGGCTCGCGATCGCCCGAGGCGGAATCGTCGGAGGGCGTGAATCGCGGGCTCAAACAATGTCCTAGACCCTTGTCGGACGGCAGAGTCAGACCGACAAGGGTCTGGCTCGCCACTCATTGCGGGACCGACTCGACAATCCGGGCCTCAGCCCGGGGCGTAGGCGCGCATAAAAGTCTCGACCGCCGCCTGAGCGGTGCTCCGGATTTCCTCCTCCGTCGGCGGCGGATCGATGCCGAGCAGCGCACGCATCTGCAGATGCGTCCTCAGCAGGCCCGTGAACTGCTCGGCGGCGATCCCCGGATCGGCCGCCCGCAGCTTCCCCCCCACCATCTGCCGTTCCAGCCAGGCGGTCAGGGCGCGCCGCGAGATGGCAGGGCCGCGCTCGTAGAAGGCACGGCCAAGCTCGGGAAAGCGCGCCGCCTCCGCGATCACCACGCGGTAGATCGCCAGCGAGCGTTCCTCGAGCATGAAATGCAGCGTGCGGTCGGCGAGCGTACTCAGGGTCGCCCGGACATCCGTTTCCCCGTCCGAAAGCTCGACGGAAGCCGGACCGGAAACGCGGCAGGCCTCGCCGACGAGGCTCGCGAACAGCCGCTCCTTGGAGGCGAAATAGGCATAAAGGGTGGCCTTGGAGACACCGGCGGCGCGCGCGATCGCGTCCATCGAGACGTCGGCGTAGCCCTGCGCCATGAAAAGCCGCGTCGCGGCAGACGCGATGTCGCGCTGCTTGGGCGTCTGCTCCGTCCGATCCGGCACGGCCTCGGCTTGTGACATGCCTGCCACTAAACTACCCGGTTCAGTTTTGTCAAGCCCTGCGTCCTGAGTTCTGCGCAGCCTTGCGGTGCACCAGAAGCATACTGAACGGTTCAGTTCTCCGTTGACCAGGCGCCAGGGAAAGCTTAATGGACTGAACCGTTCGGTTTAGTCCAGATTCGCCTCGGAGACCCTCATGGACCAGCACATCCCCGATTGGACCATCGAGAAGGTGGCGCCGGAACTGCACGATGTCACTGTAACCCCGCCCGCATTTTCACCCTCCCATGATCTCGCCAACCCCCTCCAGCCCGGCTTCAGCGCCCGCGGTTGGGCAGGCGAGGCAACCCCCTTGCCATTGCCGGCACGGCGCCCCAGCCCTCTCAGGAGGCACCGGAGGCACCTGCTGGCAGCCGCCGCCGTGCTCGCCGCCGCCGCCCTCGGCGCCGGCGGCTATCGCTGGTGGGAGGCAACGAAGTTTCTCGTCTCGACCGACGACGCCTATCTCCAGTCCGACAGCGTGGCCATCAGCCCTGAGGTCGCGGGCACCATTTCCGAGCTCGACGTCACCGACAATCAGCCCGTCCAGGCCGGCCAGGTGCTGGCCCGGATCGACGATCGGCCGTTCCTCGCCGCCGTGGCCAAGGCGAAGGCAGACGTCGCCTCCGCGAATGCCAGGCTCGGCGACATCGGCGCCGAGATCGCCGAGCAGGTGGCGAATGTCGCATCCAGCAACGCCCTGATCGCCGCGAATGAGGCGGCGGCCCGCTTCGCCGCCGCCGACGCGGAACGCTATGCGCGGCTGAGCAGGACCGGCTTCGGCACCGTGCAGTCGGCCGAGCGCACCGCCGCGGCGTTTGGCGAGAGCCGGGCAAAACTCGCCTCCGCCAAAGCGGCGGCAACCGCAGCGGAGCGGCAGATCGGCGTGCTCGCGGCCGAGCGCAACATGGCCGCCGCCTCCCTCCTCGCCGCCCAGGCCGAGCAGAAAACCGCCGAACTCAACCTCTCCTACACGGTGATCAAGGCGCCCTTCGCCGGCGTAATCGGAGATCGCGGCGTGCGGCTCGGTGCGTACGTCTCGCCCGGCACGCCGCTCCTCCAGGTCGTGCCGATGGGCGGGCAGATTTACGTCACCGCCAATTTCAAAGAGACCGAGGTCGGACACATGCTGCCCGGCCAGCCCGTGACCCTCTCCGTCGATACCTTCCCCGGCCACGCCTTTCGCGGCCACGTCGAAAGCCTCGCCCCCGGCTCCGGCTCGCAGTTCGCGCTGCTGCCGCCCGAGAACGCGACCGGCAACTTCACCAAGATCGTGCAGCGCGTGCCGGTGAAGATCGCGCTGGCCGCGGATGATCCGCTGGCGAACGCGCTCCGGCCGGGGCTCTCGGTCGAAGCGACCGTGAACACCGCGCCGGACCCCGCCGCCACGCAGTTGGCACTGAGCGGGCAGGCCGTGCGATGAACGCGCGCATTCCCCTCCGCGACTGGATCGCCGTGCTCGGCGGCGTGCTCGGCGCCTTCATGGCGGTGCTCGACATCCAGATCACCAATGCCTCGCTGGCCAATATCGAAGGCGGGCTCTCCGCTTCGCCGGACCAGGGAAGCTGGATCTCGACCGCCTACCTGGTCGCCGAGATCGTGGTGATCCCGCTCACCGGCTGGCTCTCGCGCGTGTTCTCGCTTCGCCTCTACCTGATCGGGAACACCATCCTCTTCCTCTTCTTCTCGATCCTCTGCGGCACCGCGAGCAGCCTCGGAGAGATGATCGTCTTCCGCGCCGGGCAGGGTTTCACCGGCGGAGTCCTGATCCCGATCGCACTCACGATCATCCTCGGGAAGCTGCCGCCCGCCCGCCAGCCGGTCGGGCTCGCCATGTTCGGCGTGACCGCGACCTTCGCCCCGGCGATCGGCCCCACGATCGGCGGCTGGATCACCGATGCCTGGTCCTGGAACTGGATTTTCTTCATCAACGTCCTGCCCGCGCTCGCCGTGATCGCTGCCGTCTGGTACGGGATCGATCGCGAGAAGATGCAGCTCGGCCTGCTCCGCAAAGGCGACTGGTGGGGCATCCTCTTCATGGCCGCCGGGCTCGGCTCGCTGATCGCCTTCCTCGAAGAGGGCGAGGCGAAGGCCTGGTTCACCACCGAGTGGATTCGCTACGCCGCAGCAACGGCCGCGATCGCGATCCCGGTTTTCATCGTCATCGAGCTGGTGCGGAAAGAGCCGTTCCTCGATCTCAGGCTGCTCGCCCGGCGGGGTTTCGGCGCCGCCTCGCTCCTGGGGCTGGTGATGGGGCTCGGGCTCTACGGCTCGGTCTATCTGATGCCGGTCTATCTCGGCCAGGTGCAGGGCTATGACGCGCTCCAGATCGGCATGGTCTCGATGTGGTACGGCGTGCCGCAGCTCCTCATCATCCCGTTCGTGCCGATGATCATGAAGCGGGTGGATGCGCGGCTCATGGTGGCGTTCGGCTTCCTGCTGTTCGGCGTGAGCGCCGTGATGAACGGCTATATGAGCCCCTTGACCGCCGGGCCCGAGCTGGTGCTGCCGCAACTCGTCCGCGCGCTCGGCCAGCCCTTCATCATCGTCCCCCTCTCCGCGCTGGCCACCGGCGGCCTCGCGCGCGCCGAGCAGGCACAGGGTTCGGCGCTCTTCAACATGTTCCGCAATCTCGGCGGCTCGCTCGGCATTGCCATGCTCTCGACCTTCACCACCATGCGCGAGCATTTTCATTTCGACATCATTTCGCAGCGCCTGACCCCCACCTCCCCGGACGTCCACGCCTGGCTCGAGCGCGCGGCCTCGCTCCTCGTCTCGCGGGGCACGCCGGCCGGCCTTGCGCCGCAGCAGGCGCTCGCCCAACTCGCCGGCATGGTGCGGACCCAGGCCTACACGATGACCTACGCCGATTGCTTCTTCCTCATGGGCGTGGTGCTGATCGGCTCGATCGTGCTCCTGGCGCTGGTCCCCCGCCCTCGCGTGGGTGGTGCCGTCGCCGCCCATTGACTTCCTTCAGTAGGGCGTTCCGTCCTTGTGGAAGAATCGGTATGTGCCGTCCGGCCGCATGCGGCCCTGCATGTCGATGTCGGGATAGGTGATCTCGTCGCCGGGTGTGCGGTCCCCGACAACCAGCAAGAGAACGTCTTCCGCCGAGCGGTTGAGGAAGCGATGGGCATTGCCGGAACCCGCCGGGAACCCGGCGCACATCCCGGCCCGCAAGACCTCCGGACCCGAATTGGTCTCGAGTACGACTTCGCCCCGCAGGACATAGACGAACTCGTCCTGCCGCGAGTGCGCATGACGGTGGGACGATTGCCCGCCCGGTTCGATCCGCGTCACATTCACGCCGAAACGGGTGAGCCCCGCATGATCGCCAGGCCGCCGGTTCCATCGCCGCTGGTTCGCGGCGCGATGCGGCTCCGGATAGCTGGTCGCATTGCTCTCGGGGAGCAGCATCGGGTCGAAGGCCGATCGTTCCGTCATGGTGGGGCTCGCTGTGACTGCATCTCCACGCGGGGCGGTTTATTCCAGCCCGCGCTTCACGCCCGCCGACGATACCGCCTCGGGCGATCGCGCGCCGCACGCTCGGCTGGCTGATGAAGCGCTATGGCGAAGCCGCCGACCTCCCGCCCACGAAACGGCATCTCCGCTCCCTCAAGCGCTCGATCGCAACCCGCCTGCCGGAAGCCGGCGCCGGCGGGAAGCGCAGCCGACCAGGCCGAGAACCAAGAGGCCGGTGCCGAGCAGGGCGAGGGCGGACGGTTCGGGAACCGGCTGGACGACAGGCGTGAACGTGATCCCGGACAGACCAAGGTCATTTGCTATGATCTGAACGGTGGAAAGGTTGACAAATTCATTCTCCGATCCGCCTTCAACCGTCCCTAAGGTGAGCACATAGGTGGTGGCATTGTTAGCATAAAAGCTGGCGGCCGTGACGACTCCGTTGGTGACCGTGAAGGAGTTGATGCCACCTACAACGTCCTGGACGACGTTGTATGTCGGGGAGATCGGGGATGTTATGGTTGCGCTCGTGATGAACACGGCCGTTGCGGCTGAGGTGCCGTTATTGGTCAATCCTTCGATCTCTCCTGTCACCGTTCCCGGAGTTGCCCCACTCCCTGTGAACGTGAAGTCGAAGTCGAGCGGGTCGGCAAAAGCAGGCTGGCCGGCCGCGATCAGCGCGATCGCGACGGAGGCTGCGGCGAGGGCGAGCGGAACGTGCTTCATGTTCTTCCCCTTCTCAGTGGCGGTCGCCTCCTGGCGTTTGCCGGGCAAACACGCGACAAGGGATGAAAAGCAATAAGTGTGCCAACTCGATGCCAAAATGAAAAGGAAAAGGGTCACAACCACTTGATGAACAAGGCCGCGCGGCGTGTTGTCGCCAACTGTAAAAATTTCCGACGAATCTCCGGCCGGCAACTGGATCGGGGCAGTACCACCCTCCGCCCGGTCCGGGGCCGGGTCTGAGCGAAGTGACCAGGCCATCGGAAAGTCCGGAAGCAGCGCTTGATTTTCAGTGGGATAGCAATCCGCCCGGGCGGGCAATCCGTTCGCCAGGCCCGCCTCGAGTGTAAGAAATTCCGGCACTGCCCGCCGGCCCGCAGGGCCGTTGCGCCTGGTTGTTACATGTCGGCATAATTTACAGATCGAGAATCTCAGAAAATAGGAAACAGCCGTTATCAAGTACTTGGATAGCTGGCACGAAAATTGCTGCTCCTATCCGGCCCACGGCACAACGCGGGCGCCGGAAGCGAGAGGAGAAGGACGTGCGGACCACACTCGCAGCAGTACTGATGGGGGGTGCGGCGCTGCTCGCCGCCGGCCCGGCGCGCGCGGACACCATCACCCAGACATTCACCTTCGACACGCTCAGCGGCTATACCAGCGAAGACGCAAACTCCTCCATCGATCTGTTCAACTCGACGCTCGGTACGCTCACTTCCATCACGATCACCGCCA
>JASHOF010000016.1 GCA_030041255.1 Acetobacteraceae bacterium | reverse complement strand
CGGCGTCGACGGGATCTTCCCTTTCGGCTGCACCGCGGCCCGCGCCGGGCCGACGCTGGCGACGCCGAATGCGCCTGCAGCGGCGCCGACACCGGCTGCAACGCCAGCACTCAACATGTTCCGACGGTTGATATTCTTGATCATCCTGCACCTCCCGAATCTCGAGCCTCGCCGGTAGGGCGATCCGCCCCCGGCAGCCACGATGGGATTTTACTAGCAGATCGCGGCAGGCTGGTGAACGCCAAATCGACCGCAATGGAACGGAAATCCCAGTGCATCCCAGCGGTGTCGCGGTGAGCCCGTTCCAACCCGGCGACAGCGCGATGCGCCTTGATCGGATTGGCGGCCGCGTTCCTCTTGCGGATTAAAAACTCGTAATCTCCGTGGGCGGAAGCCGGCCGATGGTGCCCCTAGAGCAGATCGCGATCAGACGGAATCGGCTGATCGCGTGAAGATGCTCGCCAAAACAAAAAGCTAGAGCAGTTACCGTGAGCCATGGCGAACGGAAATTGCTCTAGCCCGCGATCGCCCGAGGCGGAATCGTCGGAGGGCGTGAATCGCGGGCTCGAATAAAGCGCGAGACCGGTGTCGGGCTGCACAGTCAGCCCGACACCGGTCTAGGGGAACGCGGAGCGGTGGCGCATCAGCGAGCGTCGCAGTGACCGCAATGAGCGTGACCAGTCCATGGCCGGCGAAATGGTTCGAGCGCATGACGACGAATGGGCGGGGTTTGGCGGAAGGATCGCGGAGCGAGGCAACGACAACGGCCCCGCGCTCTAATCCCACTTCCGCAATTCTCCAGCCGCGATCTCCTCGAACGCGTCGAGCATCGCCTCATCCTCGGGGCTGAGCCTGGCGACCGCAACGATGGCTTGCGCCACCTGTGCCGCGAATTCGGGCGTGCGGGTGTCGGGCAACCACAACTGCCGGAGCCTGAGCCCTTGGGCGCGTCGCCGGGCGCGGTGCCGCTGCACGGTCTGAGCATTGCTGGGCGCCATCGATGACATCTAATCGAGCGCGGCTGGCGCGGCAAGCGCGGATAGCCGCCCTCCTCGCCGGCCCGCCCCCGTCTCGAGCGCCGCCCGGCTTCAGGCCCGGTACGCCTCGAGCGGCCTCCCGCCGCTCGAGGCGTTCAATCTCCCGCCGGGGGCAGCGGCGCGCCGTTGTAGAGATTGAAGCGCTGCCCGTGGCCCGGAAGCCTGAGCAGGAGCGGCGTCGGCTGGCTTGCCGGGCCCACCGCGGCCCACCACAGTTTCAGCGACTTGAAGCAGAACACCTCGTCGAAATCGGTGGCGAACGAACCCGCATCCATGGCCTCGGTGCCCGGCCGGTCCTGGAACCATTTCATCCACGCCGCCGAACCCGGCGCCGGCGAGCAGATGAAGCTGCCCTTCGGGTCCGGCTTGCCGTCCTCTCCGCACAGCTCGAAGCCCGGCGGGTTCACGGTGAAGAACGAAGGCAGCAGGAACGAATCCATCCGCTGCGTCGTCGCGTTCCACTCCGCGGTGCTATGGCAGCTCATGCAGCTTGAATCAGGCGCGTTCTTGATCGCCGCACCGTTGACCGCGATGTCGTTGCGCGCGCCGTCGTTGGGTCCGGAAAGCCGGCCTCCCCACCCCAGCGTTTCCGTCGCATAGAGCGGCGCCTTCGGATTGTTCCAGTTTTCCTCGAGCGGCATGCCGGCCGCCGTCGCCTCGGGGTCGTTGCCCCACTGCACGCCGAGCAGCACCATCTTGTCCCAGGCATCGCCCGGCGCCGCGCTGTCATAGACCAGCGTCATGAACACCCATCCCGTCTTCGGCGCGGATTGCGTGTCCTTCACGATGATATCGAACTGCGCCACGTAGCCCGGCCATACCTCTGGCGGCGGCGAGTTGCCCGACCCCACGCCGAGATAGAGCGGCCACACCTCGGCGCCATTCATCGCGTCCCACCAGCCGAGCGGCTTGCTCGCATCCTCGCTCGTGAAGACCGCCGCCTTGACGACGATGGACCCTTCCGGGAACTGCGCACTTTGCGTGTCCAGGGCCGGGTGCATCGACGAAGCGCCCCAGAACGCATGCAGCGCATAGGCCGCGCGCGCATCGTAATAGGTCACGACATGGGTGGTGAAGTTCGCCCTGAGGCCCGTGTCGGGGAAGATGCCAGGGCCGAATTCACCCGCCGCGTAGGTGCCGTGAATGGCTTCGCGCAGGCTGCCCAGCCAGGGCTCGTTGTACCATCCTGCCTTGGCGGCATCCCAGGTGTCGTAGTGCATGATCAGCGCGCGTCCGTTGGCGGAGACCGCCGCCTTCAACGCCGCGGCGTAGAGGGCCGCGTTCTGCGGCGTGATCTTTCCGTCATGGATCGCCGCCTGCCACGGCGCGTTGGTCAGCGGCGGGGGCGGCTCGGTGGGCCAGGCATGGTTCAGCGTGAAGAGCGGCCCGGAATAGACGCTGTGCGGCGGCACGGCGCCGTTGTTGTCCTGGTATGGCCGTGCCGTTCTCAGGGCCTGGAGCGTCTGCGCGAGGTCCGGCCGGAAAGACGTTTGCGCCGCCGCGTTCGGCGCCGCCAACAACAGAGAAGCCAGCACGAGCCCGGTTGGCATCCGCATCCGACGTTCCCCCGACCGGTTGACTACCTCTAGTAGAAAACCGCATCTTGATATTCTCTGTCAACGCGATTTCGGACAGCCGCGCCTCCCGCCGCCGTGGAAACAGTTCCCTTGAGCGGGATGAATTTCGATCGTCCCGCTCCTCATTGATGGTCTCGATCAATCTCATGGCTTTGGCGGACCGCTCCATGCTTCCGCCATTCGCTCCTGAGCGACTCACTCCCATGACCACGAAACACCTTCCCCTCTCCCTCTGGGATCTTCCCCCCTCCCTCTGGGAGAGGGTCTTCTTTTTTCTCCCCTCTCCCTCTGGGAGAGGGGTGGGGGTGAGGGTCTGGGGTGAGGGAGCCTGTGTCACCCAAGCATGCTTCCGGGTACTATCGGTCCCTCCTCACCCGCCTCCTCCGCATAGAGCCGCCGCAGCAGCGCGGGCAGCGTCAGCCCCTGCACCACGATGCTGAACAGCACCACCGCGTAGCAGATCACCAGCAGCCCCGTCCGATACCCGGACTCGGGCAATGTCAGTGCGAGCGCGATCGAAATCCCCCCGCGCATTCCCGCCCAGGTCAGCACCGCCGTCTGCCGCGCCGCCGTCCGAACCGCCCGCGCCGAGACCGCCAGCGGCACCGCCACGCTCAGCATCCGCGCGCAGAGCGCGATCGGCACCGCCGCCGCCGCGATCGCCACCTGCCGCCATGTCACGGCCAGCGCCAGCACCTGCACCCCGATCCCGAGAAAGAGCCCGAGATTGAGAACCCGCTCCAGGAGCGACCAGAATTCCATGATCGGCGGCCGCTCCGCCGCGTTCCCGAGCGCCCAGCCGAGCAGCAGCCCGGCGCTCACCACGGCAACCGGCCCCGAAACCTGCGCGACGATCGCCAGCCGGTAGCACCCGACGACGAGCGCGAGCGAGACGATGATGCGGATCGCATCCTCCGCCACCCGCCGGATCGTCCAGGCCGCCGCCAGCCCGCACAGGACCCCGAGCGCCGCCCCTCCCATCAGTTGTTCGGCCATGAGCGCCGCCAGCCGCCCGTGCCCGAGCACCTGGCCGGCCGGGCTTCCTTCGGTGAGCCGAAGCGCCACCAGGAACAGCACCACGCCCGCGCCGTCGTTGAAGAGACTTTCGCCCACGATCGCCGAGCGCGTCGGAACCGGAAGCTTGGCCCGGCCGAGCAGCGTCTCCACCACCACCGCATCGGTCGGCGCCAGGATCGCGCCAAGCACGAAGCACCACGCGAGCCCTACTTCGCTCCCGGCCAGCCACAGCAACGCACGAAGCCCGAAGCAGAAGACCGTCGCCGAGAGAATGATGCCGATCGTCGCCAGCGCGAAGATCACCCGCCTGTGTTGCCGGAGTGCCGAAAGATCGACATGGAGGCTGCCCGCGAACAGCAGAAGTGCCAGCACCCAGCCGAGAAAAACGTGCGGCAGATCGGCCGCGGCCAGCCGCGTCCGGATCGGCTGCATGATCTGCAGGTGCAGAATTCTATCCGCCGCCGCAATCAGCAGCACCACCAGGAGCGAGCCGAGCAGCATTCCGATCGGCGCCGGAACCCGCGCCCACCGATCGTTGACCGCGCCGATCAGCGCCGCCGCCGCCAGCACGATCGCAACGATGTCGATCGAAGCCATGGCTTCCCAAAGACCCCCGCTTACCGAAGCGAAAGCCGGGCCTCGGAACGCGTCACCCGGTCGAAAGCAGCCGCTCGGTTTCTTCCAGGATCGCCGCGGCGAGCCGGCTTCCCTCCTCGCCGGCTTGGCGCGCGAGGCCGAGGATGCGATGCTCTTCGGCCATCGCCGCCGCGGCGTCCGCCCACGGCGGTGCGGTGGCGGCACGCAACCGGGCGAGCAGATCCGTAAGCGTGGCGATCGGGTCCGGGCCCGTCACGCCCGGCTCGGCCGCGGCGAAGAGGTCGGGTTGCACGGCGACTCGGGGCATGAGGGCAGGATACCGCCAATCGCACGATCACGGCACCCTCGGCCGACCCAACGAAGAACGTCCGACATGACCCGCCCAATTCTGTCCGACTACCTCGCCGAAATTGCCCGCATCCACGCCACGCGGGCCGGCACCGGAGAGATCAGCTATTACGGCGCGCTCGCCGGCGCACTCAACGCGGCCGGTGAAAAGCTGAAGCCGCGCGTGTTCTGCGTGCCCAACTTGCGTAACCGGGGCTCAGGCTTTCCCGACATGGGGCTCTTCATCGCCGGTCGCGAACCCGCCCCGGAGGAATGGCCCGCGCATCCCCATGGTGACCAAGGTCCTCTTCGCGGATCCCTAGCCGAATCGCCATATTTGCCGTAGCGTCTCCATCGTCCGCCCGGAACAGTTCTCTAAGAATCGGATACGTGTCCAATGGGTGGGATGGGGCGCTTCAAATGGTCCACAGCATTACGGACCTTACCTTGGATGAGGTCATCGCGGTTCTCATTGCCGGCTAAGCGCTCC
>JASHOF010000154.1 GCA_030041255.1 Acetobacteraceae bacterium | reverse complement strand
CTCACCGACCTCGCCGGGCCGACAGGTACCTTACCGCGACAGGTCCCTCAAGGGCTTCGGGGTCCGAGTCGATGAGCGGGCTCGCATAAACCGCGAGACCCGGTGGCGGGGCGGGATTTGCAAATGAGAATAATTCGCATATACGCCTTGTCTGTCCTTGCAGGAAGAAACCCATGTCCCACTCCTCCATGCCGGATCGCCGCCCGGGTCGGCGGCTCTTCCTCTCCGCCACACTCGCCGCCGTCGCCGGCGCCGGGTTGGCCCGGAAGGCGGGGGCGGCCAGCCCCCTGACTCTCTACAGCGGCCAGCACCCCCAGGCCGTTGCCTTGGTAACCGGGCTCTTCACCAAGGAGACCGGAATTCCGGTCCGGGTCCATTCGGGTGACGGGCCGGAGATCGCGAATCAGATCGTGGCCGAGGGGACGCGCTCGCCAGCCGATGTGTTTTTCACGGAGAACTCCCCCGAACTCGTGCTGCTCGCCGAAAAAGGTTTGCTGGCGCCGGTCGATCCGGCAACGCTCGCCAAAATCCCGTCCCGCTTCAGCGCCGCGGACGGCCTGTGGGTGGGCGTGCTCGCCCGTGAGAACGTGCTCGCATACAATCCTTCGCTGATCCAGGAAAGCGCGCTGCCGGCCTCGCTGCTCGATCTGGCAGAGCCGCAATGGAAGGGCAAAATCGGGATCGCCCCGACCGATTCGGACTTCCTGCCCCTGGTCGATGCGGTGGCGGCCCTGAAGGGCGAGGCGGCCACGCTCGCCTGGCTCAAGGGATTGAAAAGGAATGCCGCCCTTTATCAGGACGACGAGGGGGTCGTCGCCGCGGTCAATCGCGGTGCGGTCGCAACCGGCATCATCAACAGCTATTACTGGGCGCGGCTTGGGGTCGCGGTCGGGCCCGAAAAAATGAAGAGCCGCCTTTATCACTTTCCGCCGGGCGATGCCGGCGGGCTGGTCAACATCTCGGGGGCGGCGGTGCTGAAGTCCGCGCGCCACCCAGAGGAGGCGCAGCGCTTCCTGGCCTTCCTGGTCAGCCGGCCGGCGCAGGAGATGCTCGCCAAGGGCGAGGTCGATTTCGAATATCCGCTCGCCGAGGGCGTGGCCGCAAACCCGGTACTGAAGCCATTTTCCGAGTTGCACCCCCCGGAGATCAGCGTGGCCTCCCTCGGCGATGACCGCCTGGCGGCGAAACTGCTGCGCGAGGCCGGGCTGATCTGATGCCGGAGGCGCCGGCGCCGCTGGCCGGGGTCAGGCTCCCCGGTGCGGTCTTCCGCCGGCGCTGGCCGCCTCCGCTTCTGCTTGCCGCGGCGGTGGCAGGGCCGCTCATCGTGGTGCTGCCGGTCGGCGAGATCCTGCTCGAGGTCGCGCGCATCGGCCCGGCGGAAGCGGTGCGGCTCTTGTGGCGCCCGCTGGTGGCGGAACTCCTGGTCAATACGATCGGTCTCGTGATCGCTGCCACGCTCAGCGCGGCGCTGGTCGGGACGGCGGCGGCCTGGCTCGTCGAGCGCACCGACCTGCCGGGGCGGCGCTTTTTCGCCGTGGCTGCCGCGGTGCCGCTGGCTGTGCCGCCCTTCATCAGTTCGTATGCCTGGCTCTCGATCAGCCCGGCGCTGGAAGGCTTTCTGGGCGCCCTGATTGTCGTCACCTCCTCTTATTTCCCGCTCGTCTATCTGCCGGTTGCGGCGAGCCTGCGCGGAATGGATCCGGGGCTCGAGGAGACGGCCCGCTCGCTCGGCCAGGGCGCCTCCGGTGCCTTCCTTCGCGTCGTGTTGCCCCAGCTTCGCCCGGCGCTGCTGGGCGGCATGCTGCTGGTGGCGCTGAACGTCCTGGTCGAGTTCGGGGCGTTCGCGTTGTTACGCTTCCGAACTTTCACCACCGAGCTCTATGCCGAGTACCGCACCGGGTTCAACGGCCCGGCCGAGGCATTGCTCGCATTGGTACTGCTCCTGCTTTGCCTGGTCTGCCTCTTTGCAGAACTCCGCATTCGCGGTCTCGCGCGCTACGCCCGCATCGGCGCCGGCGTGCGGCGGCCGGTCACGCTGCTCTCCCTCGGTCGCGCCCGCTGGCCGGTGTTTGCCCTGTTCGTGTCGCTGGTGCTGGCGGCGCTCGGCCTGCCGCTCGGCATGATCCTGTACTGGCTCACCCGCCACGGGTCGGCCGCCGTCACACCGGTCGCGGTCTCGCTCGAGGGGCTGGCCGAGGCGACGTTTTCCTCGGTCTGGCTCGGATTCGCCGGCGCCGCGCTGACGGTGGCGCTTGCCCTGCCGCTTGGCCTCCTCGCAACGCGCTTTCCGGGGCGGCTCGTGACAGTGCTGGAGCGCTGCGCCTATCTCGGCCAGGGGGTGCCGGGGATCGTCATTGCACTGGCCTTCATCACCATCACGATCCGCACCGTGCAGCCGCTCTACCAGACGGCAGCGACGCTCATCGTCGCCTATGCGATCCTTTTTCTTCCGCTGGCGCTGGTCAGCGTGCGGGCGGCGCTCATGCAGGCCGAGCGGCGGCTCGAAGAGATCGGCCGCTCGCTCGGGCTTGGCTGGTTCAACGTGACCAGGCGCATCATCCTGCCTCTCGCCGGGCCCGGCCTTGGCGCTGCCGCGGCACTGGTGTTCGTCTCGATCGTGACCGAACTCACGGCGACGCTCCTGCTGGCGCCGATCGGGACCAACACGCTTGCCATGCAAATCTGGGCCGACACATCGACGCTCGCTTTTGCCGCCGCGGCGCCATACGCCGCGATGATGGTGCTGCTCTCGCTGTTCTCGACCTGGCTCTTGGCGCGCCGCTTCGGCGCGACCCGACTGTTCCAGCAATAGGCCGCAAGAGACCGTGGCCGCGCTGGAGATCGCCGGGCTGGCCAAGGCCTTCGAGCATCATCGCGTGCTCGACAGCGTCGATCTCTCGGTGGCGGCCGGGACGCTGGTTGCCATCCTGGGCGCGTCGGGCAGCGGTAAGACAACGCTGCTCAGGCTGGTGGCGGGCTTCGAACGCGCCGACGCGGGCAGGATCAGGATCGGCGGTGAAACCGCCTCCGGGCCTGGCGTGCACCTGCCGCCGGAACGAAGGCGGATCGGCTACATGGCGCAGGAAGGCGCTCTTTTTCCGCATCTCTCGGTTGCCGACAATGTCCTGTTCGGCCTGCCGCGCCCGCAACGGCGGGATCGCCGCCGCGCCGAGGAACTGCTGGCGCTGGCCGGGCTTCCCGCCTCGTACGCGGTGCGGGCGCCGCACGAGCTTTCCGGCGGGGAACAGAGCCGCGTGGCGCTGGCTCGTGCGCTGGCCCCGAAGCCCCGGCTCGTCCTGCTCGATGAGCCGTTCGCCGCCCTCGATCCGGGCCTGCGGACCGAGACGCGCCAGGCGGTTGCCGCGGCGCTCCTCGCCGCCGGGGCCACCGCGCTCCTGGTCACGCACGACCAGCCGGAGGCGCTTTCGATGGGCCGCGAGGTGGCGGTGCTACGCGACGGCAGGCTGGTGCAGGTGGCGCGCCCGGAGGCTCTCTATCGCCGCCCGCTGGATGCCCAACTGGCGCGCTTCGTGGGCGAAGCCGTGCTCGTCAGCGGCCAGGCTATCGATGGCACCGTGCGCTGCAGCCTCGGCCGGCTCGCGCTTGCACCCGATATGCCGGACGGCGAGGTCGAGGTCCTGATTCGTCCCGAGCAGATCCGGCTCGTCCCCCCCGGCGAGTCGGCAGACGCCCTGGCACGGGTCAACGGTGTCACTTTCTACGGGCACGATGCCAGCGTCTCCCTCGTCCTTTGCGAGGTGGCGGGGGCCCCCGAACTCAGTGCCCGGGTGGCCGGGCACATGTGCCCGCGCATCGGCGAAGAGGTCGGCATCAGGGTCGAGGGGCCGGTGACGGTATTCCGCGCGGCGTGAGGCCGGTGATGGTCATCCGATCGGCCGCCCGGGAATCGGACGTCTGCCGTAGCGCGCGTCCCAGCCGTCCTGCACGCTCTGCAGAACCTGCATCGCCGGCAGCACGGAGGGGCCGGATGCACGCGGTGGCCGGCCTCCGCGCACGGCGTCGAGGAAGTCGAAAATGATGCGGGCGGCGTTCTCCTGCTCGCTCTCGATGGCGACCGCGCCGGACGCGGTGCGGAGCGAGCCGGCGAGGGTGTCGAAGAGATAGGTGTCGCGGTCGGTCACGATCAGCTTGTCATAGAGCCGGAAGGCAGCGTGGTAGGAGCCGTGCACGAGGAGGGTCGCATCGTTCGCGGCCTCGACGAGAACGACGCACTCCATGGGAATCCCTGTCTTTTCGTGGCAGGGCCCGAGTTGGCCCTGGATCCGGCGAATCGGCGCGCCATCGAAAAGGAATAGCCCGAGATCGACGAAGTGGCAGAAATGATGCCAGAGGATGTTGTCGGTCCAGCTTCGCACGTAGCCGGTCGCCCCGATATTCCTGAGGCGGGGGATGAAGAACCGGCCGGCGACGTGGCGGAGTTTTTCCTCGCCGGCGGCAAGGCGCCCGCGCAGGGCCTCGCGTTCGATTCGGAATCGCATCGGGTGGCTCAGCCCGTACACCTTGCCGCTCTTCTCGCCCGCTGCGACCACGCGCCCGGCGCCGGCAAGGCTCATGGCAATCGGGATTTCGATCAGGGTGTGCTTGCCGGCGGAGAGCGAGGCGATCGCCTGTTCCTCGTGCTGCTCGCTCGGGGTGGCGAGGATGACGATATCGATCTCCGGGTCGGCGAGCGCTGCGGCGAGCGACGTCGTCCATTGGCGGTAGCCGAACCGTTCGGCGAAGGCGGACACCGCTTCCGGGCGCCGGCCGACGGCGGTGTGCAGCACTGCATCGGTTCTTTTCAGCGCTTCGGAATGCCACACGCCCATCATTCCGTAGCCGGCCATGCAGATATTCATCGGCCCGCTCCTTCAGCCGGTCCGCAATCCCACTTGTTCCGCCGTTGCCCTGAGATGCGCATAGCCCTTGCGGGCATAGGTGAGGGGGTGTGCCTTGGCGGGATCCTGCTCCGCCTCGACGATCAGCCAGCCCCGGTAGCCTGCCTTGGCGAGCGGGGCGAGGGCAGCGGAGAAGTCCAGCATGCCGTCGCCCGGCACGGTGAAGACGCCGGCAACCACCGCGTCGAGGAAGCTCATGCGCTCGCGGCGGGCCCGCGCGAGCACCTCGCGCCGGACGTCTTTCGCGTGCACATGGTTGACCCGCCCGGCCCAGCGCGCGGCCGCACGCGCCGGGTCCTCGCCGGCGAATTCGAGATGCCCGGTATCCAGCAAGAGGCCGACCGAAGGCGGCGTGCCGTCGAGCAGGCGATCGATCTCTTCCGCCCTCTCGATGACGGTCCCCATGTGCGGGTGAAAGGCGATCCTGACGCCGCGCCCGGCCATCCAGTCTCCGAGCCGGGAGAGCCGTTCCAGGAAGCCGGGCCACTCTGCCTCGCTCATCCGTGGCCTCTCGGCCACCGGCACGTCGCGCCGGCCCTGCACGGTATCCGATGTCTCGGCGAAGACCATGACGGACGAGCCGAGTGCGCGCAGCAGTTCGAAGTGTGATCGCATGGCGGCAATTTCCTGCTCGACGGTGCGAGTCCGAAGCGCTGCACCGTACCAGCCCGAAACCAGTACAAGCCTGTGGCGCGCGAGGACCGCCTTCAGTGCATCGGGGTCGCCCGGAAACTTGTTTCCCTTCTCGATACCGGCAAAGCCTGCCGCATGCGCTTCCGACAGGCAGGTCTCGAGCGGCGTCTCCCCACCCAGCTCCGGCAGATCATCGTTGCTCCAGGCAATCGGATTGGTGCCGATGCGTACGCTCATTCCTCGATTCTCCCGAATGCGTGCGGATACGCCGAGCGTCCTCGACTTGCCCGCCGATTGTTCGCCCGTCCCCTGTGCCCATCAAGAGGCGGGGAGGGAGCCCGGGGATCGGCGCCATGACAGAGAAGCCCGGCCGCGCGCGCCCGGCATCTGGCAACAGCGGCCCGAAAGGAGTACTGCCGGCCAGGACACCCTCCGCGCTCGGGCGGAGGGATGCTTTGCATCGAGTGGCGAGAAGGTTTGGAGGCAGCATGGACAAGATCAACCCGCTCTTCACCGCGACGGCAACCGCAACCGGCGGGCGCAACGGACATACCGAGTCGAGCGATGGCACGGTGAAAGCCGAGCTCTCCGTGCCGAAGGCAATGGGAGGGCCCGGCAAGCCGGGGACCGCGACGCCCGAGCATCTGTTCGCTGCCGGCTACGCCGCCTGCTTCGGTGGTGCGATCGATTATGTCGGCAAGCAGCAGAAGAAGGATGCGAGCAAGGCGGAGGTGACGGCTGCGGTTTCGATCGGCCCGCGCGAAGGTGGCGGGTTCGGGCTCTCGGTCAAGATGCGCGTCGAGGACAGGAGCCTGAAGCAGGCGGAGCTGGCGGCACTCGTCAAGGAGGCGCACGAGAAGATCTGCCCCTATTCGCACGCCACTCGCAACAATGTGGATGTGACGTTCGAGGTTGTCGGTGCCTAGTGCCGATTTTCATGGATGAGTGATTTGCCCCACCCCAGACCCTCACCCCCGACCCCTCTCCCAAAGGGGGGAATGATGCGAATGGCGCGGGGGATATGCGCCACTCACGTTTGATTCGGGGTACTCGATGTGGAGTCTCGAGAGGTCGCTCCCGATCGGGCCGAGGCGGCTGACGGGCGTGCCGTGAATCAACCTGGCTCGGGCGACATGCCCTTCGTCGAGGTCCCCGACCTCCAGCGCCACGTGGTTGAAGCCCAGCGCGCAGTCTTGCGGCCGGGCACGTTTCAGGAGGCGCTCAGGGCTCCAGCCGGCGCCCGGCAAAGAAGTTTTGCAGCAGGGCGGCACATTCCTGCTCCCGCACGCCGCCGATGACCTCCGGGCGATGGTGACAGGAGGGCGAGGCGAAGATGCGCGGACCATGCTCGACGCCGCCGGTTTTCGGATCGTAGGCACCGAAAACCAGGCGCCGGATCCGATAGAGGCTGATCGCCGCCGCGCACATCGGGCAGGGCTCCAGCGTGACGACGAGATCGCAACCCCAGAGGCGCGGCGTGGCCAGCTTTTCGGCCGCGGCGCGCAACGCAAGCAGTTCCGCGTGCGCCGCGGCGTCTTTCTCTTCGACCCGGTTGCCCGCCCGAGCCAGAATGGCGCCGTCCGCGCCGAGCACGACGGCGCCCACCGGAACGTCGCCACGACGCCCTGCTGCGCGGGCTTCCTCGAGTGCGATTTCCATCGCCGACATCGGGCTTTGATGCCCGCGCAGCGTGGTGGCGTCCAGCGGCGGCGCCGACGCCGTCAGGCAGCATCGACGAGGACGATCTCGGCATCCTCGAGCGCGGTCAGGGAAAGCGTGGGTTCATTCTCGATCGCCGCCCCGTCACGCGCGGCGAGGTTCCGGCCGTTGAGCGTGACCCGGCCGGTCGCGGGAACGAGATAGGCGTGCCGGCCCGATCCGAGCGAGTAGGACACGCTCTGACCTTTCCTGAGCGCAACGCCCAGCACGCGGGCGTCGGTGCGAATGGGAAGCGCCTCCCCATCTTCCGGAAAGCCACTGGCGAGCGTGACGAACTGGCCGGCCCGATCGGACTTCGGGAACGGCTTCTGTCCCCACGTGGGCGGGCCGCCGCGCCCGGTCGGCAGAATCCAGATCTGGAAGATTTTCGTCGCCTCCGGCTCACGATTGTATTCGGCATGGCGGATGCCCGTGCCGGCGCTCATCACCTGCACGTCGCCAGCTTCCGTCCGGCCCTGGTTGCCGAGGCTGTCCTCATGGGTGATCGCGCCTTCGCGCACATAGGTGACGATCTCCATGTCCGCGTGCGGATGCGGCGGGAAGCCGCTCCGGGGGGCGATCTCGTCGTCGTTCCAGACGCGCAGCCTGCCCCAGCCCATGCGTGCGGGATCATGGTAATCCGCGAACGAGAAATGATGACGGGTATCGAGCCAGCCGTGGTGGCCGCCTCCGAGGTCCTGATATGGGCGAATGTCGATCATGGTGTCTCCTTGCCCGCATCCGGGCGTTCTCGATCTTCCAGTGGCAAATGAGGCTGGCCCCGCTCCGGAAAAAGAGAAACAGTGGAAACCGATCGTTTCCGGGCGTGCGTGCCGCGGCTCCCGCCGGCGGGGGCCGGGCAGGCGCAACGGTGAGCCGGTTTCCGTTTCTCCAACATGATCGCGGAACGCCATGCAGACATCACGCCCGGTGATCGGACTGACGCTGGACGCCGAGGAGCCGGGCGGCTATTCGCCCTATCCCTGGTATGCCGTGCGCCGGAACTACGCGGCCGCCATTGCCGGTGCCGGTGGCCTGCCGGTTGCGCTCGCGCACGACGAGGGCCTTGCGGATGATTATCTCGATCGTATCGACGCCCTGGTGGTGACCGGCGGAGCATTCGATGTCGACCCTTCGCTCTACGGTGCGGCCGGCCGGCATCCGAGCTTGGTGCTGAAAGAGAGCCGGACGGCGGCGGAACTTTCCCTGCTGCGGGGCGCGCTTGCCCGCGGACTGCCGGTGCTCGGCATCTGCGGCGGCGAGCAGCTCCTGGCGGTGGCACTCGGCGGCACCCTCGTTCAGCACATTCCGGCCGAGGTTCCCGGCGCGCTCGCACACGAGCAGCCGAATCCGCGCCACCAGGCTGGCCACGCCGTGACTCTCGTGCCGGGCACCGCGCTTGCCGCCATCGTCGGCAGGGGACGGATGATGGTCAACTCAGCGCACCACCAGGCGGTGGCCGAGGCGGGCGCGGGAATTGTGAATGCCCGCGCCGGAGACGGCGTGATCGAAGGAATCGAGCTGGCCGGGGAGAAATTCTGCATCGGCGTGCAGTGGCACCCGGAGTTCCTGATCGATCCCGGAGACCGGCGATTGTTCGATGCCCTGATCGCAGCATGCCGCCGGTGAGCGAGGCAAGCCGGAACGGACCGGAGCGCGGGATCAGGATGGCCCGCTTTCTTGCCGCCGCCGGAGTGGCCAGCCGCCGCGCCGCCGAACTGATGATCGCAGCCGGCCGCGTGCGCCTCAACGGCGCGCCGGTGGCGCATCCGGCGAGCTTCGTGCAGCCCGGCGATGTCGTCGAGGTGGACGGGAAGGCAGTCGATCGGCCGGCACGGACCCGGCTCTGGCGCTACCACAAGCCGCCCGGCCTGGTGACGACGCACAGAGACCCAGAGGGTCGCCCGACGGTGTTCGCGAACCTCCCGGCGGGCCTGCCACGCGTGGTCAGTGTCGGACGGCTCGATCTGGCAAGCGAAGGACTGCTGCTTTTGACCAATGACGGTGCCCTCGCGCGCCGGCTCGAGCTTCCATCGGCGGGATGGAAGCGGCGATACCGGGCGCGCGTGCACGGGTCGGTGGATGAGCGGGCCCTGGCCGTGCTCGGTCGGGGCATCAGCATCGGCGGCATGACCTACGGGCCGATCGAGGCTCTGCTCGATGCGCGCAAGGGCACGAATAGCTGGCTCAGCCTCAGCCTCTGCGAAGGAAAGAATCGCGAGGTGCGGCGCGTGCTGGCGCATCTCGGGCTCACGGTCACCCGGTTGATCCGGGTCGCGTACGGGCCATTCCAGCTTGGCAATCTGCCGCGCGGCGCGGTGCGGGAAGTGCCCCCGAAGGTGCTGCGCGAACAGCTTGGCGCCGGATGAGGATCATCGGCGGAGCGCTGCGGGGGCGCCGCCTTGGCGCACCCGGCGGAGGCAAAACCCGCCCGACCGCGGATCCTGTGCGCCAGGCGCTGTTCGACAGCCTGGCCCACGCCTCCTGGGCAGGGCCGGAGGCGATCGTCGGAGCGCGCGTCCTGGACGCCTTTGCCGGCACCGGTGCGCTCGGGCTGGAAGCGCTCTCGCGCGGCGCGGCGGAGGCGGTGTTCTTCGAGACGAACGGAAGAGCGCGCCTGGTGCTGTCCGCGAATGTCGCGGCCTGCGGGATGGAGGACCGGGCGCGCATCATGGCGCGGGATGCCACGCGTCCTCCGCCAGGCCGGCCATGCAGCCTCATCTTTCTCGATCCGCCGTATGGCGAGGCTGCGCTTCCCGCCGGCGCGCTCGCGGCGCTCGCGGCCGCGGGCTGGATCGCGCCGGCGGCGCTCGTCGTTGTCGAAACGCCGGCACGCGAGGGGCGGCCATCGCTCGGGACGCTGCTTGCCGAGCGTTGCCACGGTGTTGCACGCGTCAGCTTCTTCCGCTGCCCCTGACCTCACATCCGTGCCTGCTCGAGGAGATCCAGGACCTCGCGATCCTCGAGCTGAGGAAAATCGCGATAGAATTGGCCGACCGCCGTGAACCAGCGCGGCCGCTGGAGGCAGACGATCTCGTCTGCCTCTTCTCTCAGTGCGTCGAGGGTCTCGGCGGGTGCCACCGGCACGGCGAGCACGAGCCATGCAGGCTTCCCGGCGCGGGTGGCACGCAAGGCCGCACGCGTCGTCGCCCCGGTCGCGATTCCGTCATCGACGAGGATGGCAGTGCGGCCGGCGACCGAAGCCGCAGGATGGCCGGCACGGTACAGATCTCTTCGCCGGTGGAGCTCGCGAAGCTCGCGCATTTTGATGGCTTCGAATTCGGGGGAGGAGACGCCAAGGGCGGCGATCAGGTCAGGGTCCGTAACGATCTCGGGCTCCGTCGCGAGCGCTACCGCCCCGATGGCAAGCTCGGGCTGGTCAGGTGCGCCTAGCTTTCGCACCAGCACGACGTCGAGCGGCGCGGCGAGTGCACGGGCGATCTCGTAACCGACCGGCAAGCCCCCGCGCGGCAGTGCGAGGACAAGGGGCTTGCGATCCTTGAAGCGAAGCAGCCGTTCCGCGAGCCTCCGCCCGGCTTCCTTTCGGTCGGCGAACTTCATGAGCGGCTTTCCTCCTCGCCAGGCAGGCCGGCAAGGTGTAATCCCGGTGCATGATCCTGAGCCACCTCACCGTGGGCGTGAGCGACATTGCCGCGGCGATCGCGTTCTATGACGCGGTGCTGGGCGAACTTGGGAGCAGGCGCGAGCGAACCGGCAAGGGGTTTGCCGGCTGGGGACGGGAAGGGGAGGGCGGCTTCTATGTGACACGGCCGTTCGACCGCCAGGCGGCGAGTGCCGGCAACGGTGTCTCGGTGAGCTTTCTTGCTCCTTCGCGGGCGGCGGTCGATCGTTTCTGGCGCCGTGCGCTCGACCTCGGCGGCACCGACGAAGGCCCGCCCGGCCTCCGCCCGCACTATCACGAGAACTATTACGCGGCCTATGTGCGCGATCTCGACGGCAACAAGATTGCCGCCGTGTGCCATCGGCCCGAGGCCGCGCCGGCGGCGGCTCAACCGAGATAGGCGTGGCGGACGCGCTCGTCGTCCAGCAAATCCCGACCCGGACCGGAGAGCACGATCCGGCCGCTTTCGAGGACGTAGCCGTGATCGGCGATGGAGAGCGCCATCAGCGCGTTCTGCTCCACCAGGAGGATGGTGACGCCGTCCGCATTGATGGCACGGATCGTTTCGAACACCTGTTCGACGAGCATCGGTGCGAGCCCCATGCTCGGCTCGTCCATCAGCAGCATGCTGGGGCGGGCCATCAGTGCGCGCGCCGTGGCCACCATCTGCTGCTCGCCACCCGAAAGCGTGCCGGCCACCTGGTGCAGCCGTTCGCGGAGCCGCGGGAAGAGCTGAAGCAGGCGCTCGCGATCCTCGGCGATGCCGCGGCGGTCGTGGCGGGTGAAAGCGCCCATGGCGAGATTTTCGTCCACCGTGAGCCGGCCGAAGATGCGCCGCCCTTCGGGCACCTGCACCAGGCCCATCGCGGTGATCTCGTGCGGCTGGCGGCCGGCGAGCGTGGTGCCGTCGTAGCGGATGGTTCCTGCACGCGGATGGATGAGGCCGCTCACGGCGCGCAAGGTTGTCGATTTGCCGGCGCCGTTGGCGCCGACCAGGGTGGCGATCCTGCCCGCCTCGACGCTCAGCGAAATTCCCTTCAGGGCCTCGATCTTGTCGTAGAACACCTGCACGTCCGAGAGCTCGAGCAGCGCCATCTCAGCGCTCCGAGGCGGCGGCGCCGAGGAGGGAAGCCGCGTGATCCCGCGCCGCCGTGGGAGCGGCGCTCTTGACGCCGAGATAGGCTTCGATCACGGCCGGGTCGCCCTGCACCTCCGGGGGCGTGCCCTCGGCGATCTTGGCGCCATGGTCGAGCACCGTGACGCGATCCGACATTCCCATGACGACACGCATCTGATGCTCGATCAGCAGGATCGTAATGTCGAATTCGGCGCGCACTCTCTGGATGAACGCCATCATCCGGGATGTTTCGTGCGGGTTCATCCCGGCGGTCGGTTCATCGAGCAGGAGCAGTTTCGGCCGCGTCGCGAGGGCGCGGCCGATCTCGAGGCGTCGCTGCTCGCCATAGGCGAGGTTGCGGGCCAGGAGATCGCCGCGGCCCGCGAGGTCGATGAAATGCAACAGCTTCAGCGCCTCGGCGTGGGCGCGTGCCTCCTCCCGCTTCGTATGCGGCGTACCCAGTACCGCACCCCACCAATGGGAATGCACATGCAGATGCATCCCGACGAGCAGGTTCTCGATCGCGGTGATGTTCCGGAACAGGCGGATATTCTGATAGGTGCGGCTGATGCCGGCGGCGGCGACCCGATCGGGGGTGAGCCCATCGATGCGGTCGCTCCGGAACCAGACCTCGCCCGAGGTCGGGCTGAGGTTCTGGGTGATGCAGTTGAAGACGGTGGTCTTGCCGGCGCCGTTGGGGCCGATGATGCTGTGGATGGCGCCGGAAGCGACCTCGAGATCGAGGTCGGTCAGCGCCGCGATGCCGCCGAAGCGCCGGGTCAGGCGGCGGCAGAGCAGGAGCGAGGCTTCCGCCATGGCGGTCAGCCTGGCTCCATCGCTGCGACGGGCTCGGCTTCGCCGGCGGCGGCATGCAGCTCACGCGAGCGGACTTCGGATGGCCAAAGACCCTCCGGCTTCCACCGCATCATGACGATCAGGGCCGCCCCGTAAAAAAGGTAGCGGTACTCGCCGAATTCGCGCAACAGCTCGGGCAGGCCGATCAGCGCGATCGCGCCCAGAACGACTCCGGGGAGGCTGCCCATGCCGCCGACGATGATCAGCGCGAGCACGTTGATGGAGATCAGGAGCTGGAAGCTCGACGGATAGACTGACCCCAGCATGGTTGCGAAGATCGAGCCGCCGAGGCCGGCGAAGGCAGCGCCGAGGCCATAGGCGAGCAGCTTGGAGCGGATCAGGTTCACGCCAAGCGCCTGCGCCACGTCCTCGTCGTCGCGCAGCGCCTCCCAGGCCCGGCCGAGGCGCGAATTCTCCAGCCGCCAGGCGATGAAGGCGGCCACTCCGGCACAGACAAGCGTCAGGTAAAAGAGCTTCACCGGGCTTCCCAGCTCGAAGCTGCCGATACTCGGCTTCGGAATATCCAGCACTCCCTGCGGACCGCCGAGCAAGGGGGCGGCGAAATCCGACAGCACGACGATGCGGACGATCTCGCCCAGGCCGAGCGTTGCCACCGCGAGATAGTCGCCGCGCACGCCGAGGACCGGCAGGCCGAACAGCACGCCACCGAGGATGGAGACCAAGACCGCAATCGGCATCGCCTCCCAATAGGAAAGGTGAAGCAGCCCGATCGAGCTGCCGGACATCAGCAGCGCCGTGGTGTAGGCCCCGACTGCGAAAAACGCGACAAATCCGAGATCGAGCAGGCCAGCCAGCCCGACCTCGAGATTGAGCCCCATCCCCATCAGGATGTAGAGGCCGACCAGCATCAGCACTTCGCCGATATAGGCCCCGGCGAGCAGCGGCATCAGCACGAGGACGAGAAGTGCGACGCCGGCCGAGATGAAACGCCGGCGGCGCCGTTGGTCCGGGCTCGGCACATGACCGGCCGACGACCGATGGGACAGCACCAGGCTTGTCCCGCCGGCGATCACGAAGATCGCGACCGCTCCTTGCGGGCGTAATCCCTGCCACGTGTAAACGAAATCGCGGATCCAGCCGATGATGCCCTCATATTGTATCATCAACTGGATCAATTCCTGGAACACCCCGGCGATCACCACGGCTGCCGCGCCGGCGACGATCGCCCTTCTCAGCGAAGGCACGCTGACCGCGAGCACTGCGCCGGCCAGGCCGCCGATCCCGCCGCCGAGCAGCATGGCCAGCGCGCCCGGCCCTGGTGCGAAGCCGAACGCCAGCATATTCCTGAGCGCCGGCGAGGCGGCAATGAACATTCCCTGCAACGGCACCGTTGCCACGATGACTTGCAGCAGCGCCATCAGCGCGCCGGCTAGCAGGCCGCCGAGCAGCCCTGCGCCTGCGCGCGCAAAAGCCGGCCCGGCATCCCGCGCGGCCACGGCCCCACAGGCGAGAGCGAGCAGCGCCAGTACGGCCTGCCCGAGATTCACGGCGCCGAACACGATCGGCCGTGCCTGCATCATCTCGAGCAGACCGACCAGCGCGAGATAGACGCCGCCGACGCCGAACAAGAGCCCGGTGGTTGCGGCTTTCGTGAGGGTCTTCATGCGCGCTTCTTCGCCATGTGCTCGCCGAGGATCCCTTGCGGGCGGAACACCAGCACCAGGATCATCAGCGTGTAGGCGATGACGTCGCGCAGCTCATAGGGAGCCTTGATCCCGATCCCGTCGAGGAAGAGTGACGGCCCGACCGATTCGACGAGGCCGAGGAAGAATCCACCCAGCATCGCGCCCGGCACGCTGCCGATGCCGCCCAGTACCGCCCCGCCGAACGCCTTGATGCCCGGCGTGAAGCCCATGTAGAAATACACCTGCTTGAAAAGAAACGCGTAGAACACGCCGGCGATACCGGCCATCGCGCCGCCGAGGGCGAAGGTGAAGACGATCACCTTCCCGACATCGACGCCCATCAGCGCGGCTGCCTCGCCGTCCTCGGAAACCGCGCGCATCGCCATTCCCATGCGCGTCTTCTGCACGATCAGGTAGAGCACCGCCATGAACGCGACGGCCAGCACGATGACCAGCAGGTCGACCCCCGGCACCGAAAGTCCGGCCCAGTGGAATTCCACCCCCTCCCATTTTGGAGCGGGATAGGATTTCACGCTGGAGCCGAACAGCCCGCGGAAGGTCTGCTCGAGGAAGAACGACACGCCGAACGCGCAGATCAGGGGCGCGAATCCCTGCACGCGGCGAAACGGCCGGTACGCGATGCGCTCGGTCAGCACTGCGATCACACCCGAGACCACCATCCCTGCGGCCAGGATCGCCGCCATGCCGAGCACCGGATGCACCTCGAGAAAGCCCGAATTCTCGAGTGGCGTCGCCACGAAGTAACCGGCGAAGGCGCCGCACATCATGATATCGCCATGGGCGAAGTTGATCAGGCGCAGCACGCCGTAAACCATCGTGTAGCCGAGTGCGACCTGTGCATACAGGCTGCCGATGGTCAGTCCGAACAGGACGAACTCGAACCACTGGGCGGTCGTGTAACGATCCTTGAGAATGGTGCCGATCGTGCCGGCGACGACCAGCGCCACCACCAGAAACCTGACCGTCCACAGGGCCAGGGAGACGGCGCTCATGCGAGCGGCGCCGCGCCGCGCGGCGACAGAAGGAATGGCGAGGGGGCCGGCGCTCATGCTCGGGTGCCGACTCCAACGCTCGATACCGTGGGATGCGCCGGAGCGGTCGGCACACTACTCTTCGTTTCTTGTGACCTGCCGGTCCCCTTTCCGTTTGCTGCCGGCGGCAGCAAACGGTGGGTGAAGGACGCTCGTGTGCCGACCGGCGCCGTCACTTCCCGGGTGACGGGCGCCAGGGTCGGCACACCAGGCCGGGCAACGGGAGCGGGCGCTGACGCTCAGGGCCAGATCTTCTTCGGATTCACGCCGATCTTGAAAGTCTTCGGATCGGCGTTCGTGTACTCGAAGACCGCTCCCTTGAACTTGGCGCATTCGCCATACTGATCGCAGGCGATCGGGCCGCTCGTGCCGTCGAACGTGGTGGCGAACACCGCATCCCGGAGCGCCTTCCTGCCGATATAGAGGCTGCCCGCGGAGTCGGTTTTGGCGACCGCCGCGATGGCCTTGAAGGCGAGCGTCGCCCCGTCATAGGCGTTGGCGTGGAAGCCCGAGATCGGCGCTTCGCCGAACATCTTCGTGTACTCGCTGACCAGCTTGGGGTAGGTCTTGCCCATCGAGGTCGGCGAAACGTCGGGGTAGCCGATATGGAACCCGACCACGGCAGGCCCGGCGGCCTCGATCATGTCGGGCGCCATCAGCGAGGCCCCGCCATAGATCAAGGCATGCTGGAGGCCGGGTATTTCCTTGGCCTGGCGGAGAATCTGCGCCGACGCCGCGACGAAGATCGGCATGTAGATGACGTCCGGCTTCTCGCTCGCGATGCGCGTGAGCACCGGGTGCATATCCACTTCGGTCGGCGACACCGCCTCGATCGAGAGCACCTTGCCCCCGAGCTGGGTGAAGGCGCCGGCGAAGACGTGCGCAAGCTGCTCGGCGTAGGGGCTGCCGTCATGCACGGCGACCGCCGTCTTCAGCTTCAAGACGTCGTAGATGTAGTGGGCGTCGAAGGCGCCCTGGTCGTTGTCGCTGAAGACGGTTCGCACGAAGCCGTCGTAGGTCGCCTTGCGGTCGGGCGCGGTGAGCGAGGGCGCGGTGCAGGCGGTGCCGATATCGACGATCCCGGCCTGCCAGAGAATAGGCGCCGCCGGCGTGGCGGCACTGGAGCAGGCGGGGCCGAGCACGATCACCATATTGGGGATCGAGGCGAGCTTGGTGGCCGCCGTCTGCCCGCCCTCGGCGTCGCACTGGTCGTCCTCGGCCTGGAATTCGATCGGGTGCCCGAGCAAATTGCCGCCGATGTCGTGGATGGCCACTTCGACCGCCCGCTTCTCGTCGAGCCCGAGAGCGGTGTCCGGGCCCGAGAGGACCCAATAGCCGCCGATGACGATCGGCGCACCCTTGGGGATGCGGATGACCCCGAGCGGGTCAGTGACGGGCCCGGAGGTAGCGGCTCTCGCCGGGCCAGGCCACCACGCCCCCGCCAACAGTGCCAGGCCGAAACAGGCTACCAGCAGCTTTGTTTTCATGTGCGCCTCCTCTTCTGGAACGATCCTCGGCGGCAGGATGATGCCTTCCGGGTACGAGCGCCACCTTGTCGATTACCTCCCCCGGCAGGGCCTTACTGCACCCTGTTCATATGAAACTTGCAGCCCCGGCATGGCGCAAGTCAACCGGTCCCGCCGGAGGGTTCCGCCGGCCGGCAAACGGGCCAGGGCAGTGGCTTGCCGCGCGATCGGCTCTTCCGCACTATCGGTCGGGAAGGCGGAGAAAACGGCATGCAAGGCGTGTTCATCGACGCGAGCGACGCTCTCGGCGACGTCTACCGCAAGGTGCGCCGGGCCGGCGACCCGCCGATCGTTCTCTACGAGGAGGATCACGTCCCGGCCGAATCCCTGCCCCGCCTGCTCGACGGTGCCGATTTCGTGATCGACGATCACACACCCATGCCGACGGAAGCGATGCGTCGCTGCCGCGGCCTCCGGCACATCATCTTCCTCGGCACCGGCGCCCGCAGCTACATGCACCCCGAAGAACTCGCCGGCCTCGGTATCCAGGTCCACATCATCAAGGGTTACGGAGATACGGCGGTCGCCGAGCACACGATCGCGCTGATGTGGGCGGCGGCGCGCGGGCTTGCGCGCATGGATCGGGGGATGCGCCAGGGCGAGTGGCTGCGCACCGAGGGGATGGAACTGACCGGGAAGACCATCGGGCTGATCGGATTCGGCGGCATCGGAGCCGAAGTGGCGCGCATCGCCGCCGGCTCCGGAATGCGGGTCCTGGCGTGGAACCGGACGCCGAAATCCGCTCCCGCTGTCAGCTTCGTTCCGCTCGAGACGCTACTCGCGGAAAGCCATGTCGTCTCGCTGCATCTGTTGCTGATCGACGAGACGAGAGGCTTCCTCGATTCCGCGCGCATCGCCAGGCTTCGCCCCGGGGCAATCCTCGTCAATACCGCGCGTGCAGCGCTGGTGGATGAGCAGGCGATGCTCGAGGCGCTCGAGGCAGGAAAGATCGGCCATGCGGCGCTCGACGTCTTCGCGAGCGAACCGCTACCGGCCGACCACCCACTGACCAGGCTCGAAAATGTCACGCTTTCGGCGCACAGTGGGTTCCGCACGCCCGAGGCGAGCGAAAAACTGATTCGAAGCGGGCTCGATATCGCGTGCCGTATCGCGGCCGAGGCCTGAAAGGAGGAAGGTTCCGGAAAGAGACGCGGACGTGGCGGAAAGGCAGACGCGGCAGACTTCGTAAGCGGAGTGCCCGCGGGGAAACCTGTGGTGCAGAACCGCCCAAATTCGGGGAACGCCGGCGGCCCGGCACATTCTGCGGGGCACGGGCCGATCCCGAGCCAAGCCCCGAATGTCGAGTCGGGGAAGGTGTAGAGACTAGACGGGCGGCGCCTGAAGCCCTGGCGGGCCATGGCGAAGGGATAGTCCAGACCACGAACGCCGGCAGTCGTGGCCGGTGGCGGCGGAAGCCGAAGTGGCAGGAAAATCTGCTTCCCCAGTGGGGAGTGCGGGTTCGAGTCCCGCCGTCCGCACCACCATCTCATGAAAGATGGTTGGCGATCATCGGAAGCTCGACGGCGGTCGCGTGTTCCAGCCGCCGATGATGTGCATTCCAGATGACTGTGCCGGCCGATATGCTGGCCCCGCAATGGCCCCGGGGCGGCGCGTCCGCCCGCACTCACGGAGACCCCGACGATGTTCTCCTCCGGCAGCGATCTCTCCCTTCCCTGGCATTTCATTCCGCTCATTGCCGTGCTTTTGATGTTGATCGTGAACGTCGGCTTCAACCGCGGCTACCTCATCTTCCAGTCCCGTCGCGACAGCCGCCGCCATCGTGCCGCGCTCGCCGCCGAACTCGCGAGCTTGCTCGAGCTCATGCGCGAGAATCTGCGCCTGATTCGCGCCGATGCGGGGTATGTGCTGTCCGCCCGGGGCTCTTGCGCCGTCTATCGAGGCACGATCGGGCGCCTGACATTCCTCCGTGAGGAGGAAATCGCCGCCATCGTTCCCACCTATGTGCTGGTCGAACGGATGGAAGCGCTCGCGGCAGCGCACACCAAGGCGGTTGGTTCGGCGGTCTATCGCTTCGAGGCAGGGAAGGTGGACGCTCAGCAGCTCCGCCGTGAGTATCGCAAGCTCGCCCAGGCAATCGAGAAGACGCTCGCGTTGCTGGCCGGCCAAGGCGATGACGGCGAGCCGCTCGTCGCAGCGGCGCCCGGTGCCCCGGAAGTGCGCCTGGTGCCGATCGCGGCCTGAGCGCTCTCAGTCCTCGTTGCGGCCGCCGCCGAGCAGCACTTCGCGCTTGCCCACGTGGTTGGACGGGCCGACGATGCCGTCTTTTTCCATCTGCTCGATCAGCCGCGCCGCGCGGTTGTAACCGATCTGCAAATGGCGCTGGATGAAGGAGGTCGAAGCCTTGCCCTCGCGGGCGACCAGCGTCACCGCCTGCTCGTACAGGCCGCGTTCGCCGTCCGGGCCGAGGTCGCCGGGATTCGGGAGTGGCGAGGCGGATTCTTCCTCTGCAGCTTCGGTGATCTCTTCGATATAGGCCGGCTCTCCCTGCTCGCGCAGAAACGCGACCACTCCCTCGACCTCGGCGTCGGAGACAAAGGGCCCGTGCACGCGCGTGATGCGCCCGCCGCCCATCATGTAAAGCATGTCGCCCTGCCCGAGCAGTTGCTCGCTGCCCTGCTCGCCGAGGATGGTGCGCGAATCGAACTTGCTGATCACCTGGAAGCTGATGCGGGTCGGGAAGTTCGCCTTGATGGTGCCGGTGATGACATCGACGGAGGGGCGCTGGGTGGCCATGATGACGTGAATCCCGGCCGCGCGCGCCATCTGCGCCAGACGTTGCACCGCCGCTTCGATGTCCTTGCCGGCGACCATCATGAGGTCTGCCATCTCGTCGATCACCACGACGATGAACGGCAGCGCTTCGAGCGCCAGCGGCTGCTCCTCGAAAATCGGCCGGCCGGTCTCGGCGTCGAAGCCGGTCTGCACGCGCCGCGTCATCACTTCGCCTTTGAGGCGGGCCGCCGCGACGCGTTCATTGTAGCCGCCGATGTTGCGTACGCCGAGCTGGCTCATCGCCCGGTAGCGGCGCTCCATCTCGCGCACCGTCCATTTGAGGGCGGTCACCGCTTTCGGGGGTTCCGTCACCACCGGCGCGATCAGGTGCGGAATGCCCTCATAGACGGAAAGTTCGAGCATCTTCGGATCGATCAGGATCATCCGGCACTGCTCGGGCGGCATCCGATAGAGCAGCGAAAGAATCATGGCGTTCACGCCGACCGATTTACCGGAGCCGGTGGTGCCGGCGATCAGCAGATGGGGCATCCGCGCCAGATCGGCGAAGACCGGGGCGCCGGAAATATCCTTGCCCAGTGCCAGCGCCAGCCGCGCCGGGTGTTTCGTCCAATCCTCGGTCGCCAGCAGTTCAGAAAGAAAGACGGTCTCCCGCCGCGAGTTCGGAACTTCAATGCCGATCACGTTGCGCCCGGGCACGGTTGCGATCCGCACGGCGGTGACCGACAGGCTGCGCGCCACGTCGTCGGCAAGTCCGATCACACGGGCACTGCGGATCCCGGGCGCCGGCTCGAGTTCGTAGAGCGTGACCACCGGCCCGGGCCGGATCTCCACGATCGCGCCCTGCACGCCGTAATCGGCGAGCACCGATTCGAGGAGCCTCGCGTTCGCCTGCAGCGATTCGGGGGAGGGGCCGCTGATGGCCCGTGCCGGTGCCGACTTGAGCAGTGAAAGCGGCGGAAACTGGAAGCCTTCCTCCAGGGGCAGGCTCTCCTGGCGTGGCGGCGGCGGCGTGCGCCGCGGCAATATCCGAGGGCCGGCCGGAGCGCTTGCGGGCTGAGGAGCGGATGCGGGCGCCCTTTCCAGGTGCGGCTCCGTCCTGATCGGGTCCGGCACACCGACGGCCGCTCCGCCGGCATCGGATGCCAGCGGGCGCCACCGGCCGGCGCGGAGAAGAAAGCCGAGCACGCGCCGCCCGTGCCCTGCCGACAGGCGCGCCGCCCCCCCGACGCCCTGCCCGGCCGCCTGCCACTCCGTGCCGGTCAGGCCGAGCGCGATCCAACCCGAGCAGCCGGCGAGGCCGGCGAGCAGGAACCACGCGAGGAGGAAGCCGAACGGCCCCAGCAGCCCGTGGCCCGCCCCGAGCACCGCACTGCCGAGTATCTGGCCGATCGCTCCGCCCGGACCCGCGGCGACCGGCCAGGCGAACGTTCCGGTGGATGGGGTCAGGCCGCCGAGAACCGCAGCGAGTGCCGGCAGGGCGACCGCCGCGCCTGCAAGCCGAAGAGCGAGCCGGCCAAGACCGCGTTGCGAGGCGATACGCCAGGCCCAGGCGAGTCCCACCAGCCCGGGCAGAAGGGCGGCCAATCCGAAACCCTGCAGCAGAAAGTCGGCAAGCCACGCGCCCACTGGCCCGGCGAGGTTATGCACGGCTGCACCGCTCGCCGAATCGAGCGAAGGATCGCTCGGGTCATAGGATGCCAGCGCGAGCAGGAGCGCAATCGCGGCGAGCCCCAGCACCACCCCCACCAACTCGGCCGTGCGGCGGCGGATCAGCGCCTTGAGCGTCGGTGAGGCAAGATTCTGCATCGAGGCAGCAGCGGCCATAGCCGATTCGGAACTCCGGCTCCGTTCAATCGATATCTTAGCGTATAAAGCGGAACCATCTGATGGAAAAAGGGCTCCGGGCGCGCGATGCCGGGAAGGATCGAGGTCGTCGTAGCGGTGGTGGGCGCGGGGCCGGTTGGCGGTGCCCTGGCCTGCCGCCTCGCCGCCGCGGGCATCGCGACCGCCGTGATCGACCGCGCCGCCCTGCCGCCGATGGAGCACCCGGATTTCGACGGTCGTGCCTACGCGATCGCCGCCGGGTCGCGCCCCCTGCTCGAGGCGGGGGGCATCTGGGATCTCCTGCCTTATGCGCCCTGCCCGATCCTCGGCATCCGCGTGACGGACGGGCGCCTCGGCCATCCGCCATCGCCGCTCTCGCTTCGGTTCGGCCATCGGGAGGCGGGCGAGGCTGCCGGCCCATTCGGCTGGATGGTCGAGGCACGGAGCCTCAGGATGGCGCTCAACGCGCGCCTCCGCGAGCTGGCGTCAGTCTCGGTGTTGGCGCCGGCCACGGTTCGCGTCGTGCGACAGGAGAGAGAAGCCCGGCTGACGGCGACGGATGGTGCAGAGATCATTGCCAGCCTGGTGGTTGCCGCCGAGGGGAAGGCGAGCCCCCTTGCGCGCGCCGCCGGCATTCCGTTCACCCGGTTTTCCTATCGCCAGCAGGCGATCGTCACCGCGATCGCGCATGCCCGCCCGCACCGCAACATCGCGCTTGAACATTTCCTGCCGGCCGGGCCCTTCGCGCAGCTCCCGATGAGCCCTGCCGTCACCCCGGACGGGCCGGAGGAGCATGTCTCCGCGATCGTCTGGACCGAACCGACACGCCTGGCCGAGGCTCTCCATCGTCTCGACGAGAGGCGCTTCGCGGCCGAGATCGAGCGCCGGCTCGGCTCGCACCTGGGCGCCGTTCGCCCCCTCGGCAAGCGCTTCCACTACCCGCTTGGCGCCCACTTCGCGGATCGCGTCACCGGGTTGAGGCTTGCCCTGGCGGGCGATTCGGCACACGGCATTCATCCGATCGCCGGCCAGGGCCTCAATCTCGGCTGGCGTGACGCGATGGCGCTTGCGGGCTTGATCGAGAATGCCGTCGCCGCCGGCGAAGATCCGGGAAGCCCCGCCGTCCTGGCGCGTTATCAGCGTGCCGTGCGGGGACGGAATCTTCTGATGCTGGCCGCAACCGACGGGCTGGAGCGGCTTTTCGGCAACGACCTGCCGCCGCTTCGCCTCGTCCGCGACCTCGGGATTGCCGGGGTCGATCGGATTCCGCCGCTCAAGCGCTTCTTCATCCGCCAGGCGATGGGGCTCGGCTGATCAATGCGGCGTGGCGGGTCTCCTCGGGCAGGCACAGCGCGGCGAGCGCCGGGGCGATTTCTGCCGGGGCCGGAAGCCCGCTCCGATCCTCTGCCGGCATGGCCCTGAGCCTGAGCCTGGTTGCCATCGGTCCCGGATCGAACAGGTTGACACGCAGTCGGGTGTTGCGGGTCTCCTCGGCCCAGGCGAGTGCCAGGTACTCCATTCCGGCCTTGCTGGCTCCGTAGGCTCCCCAATAGGCACGCGGCATGCGCGCGCGTCGATCGGTGACAAAGGCTGCCCGCCCGGCGGGGGCGGCCAGCAGCAGCGGCGCGGCGGTGCGGATGAGCCGCCAGGCGGCGCCGAGATTGACCTCGATCACCTCTGCCCAGGCGTCGGGCAGGATGTGGCCGGCCGGTGTCAGCGGCCCGAGCACCCCGGCGTTTGCGACCAGCGCATCGAGCCGGCCGAAACGCTCTCCGATGCTCGGGCCGAGCATATCGACCGCGGGGCCGTCGCGAAGATCGAGCGGCACCAGGCTGGCCCGCCCGCCTGCCGCGCGGATCGCATCGTCCGTCTCCTCGAGACCGCCGATGGTGCGTGCGGTGATCACGAGGTCGGCGCCCAGCCGGGCGAGCGCCACCGCGGTCGCCGCACCAAGCCCGCGGCTGGCGCCGGTGACGAGCGCCAGCCGGCCTTCCAGCGGGCCCGGCAATCCTCAGCTATCCTCTGCCAGAAGAGAAAGCTGCCGTTCGGTGTTGGCGGTAAAATCGGTGAGCGGGATCGGGTAATCGCCGGTGAAGCAGGCATCGCAGAAAGCCGGGCGGCGCGGATCGCGCGCGCCCTTGCCGAGCGCCCGATAAAGACCGTCGATCGAAATGAAGGCGAGGCTGTCGGCGCCGATGAGCGCGGCCATTTCGGCAATGTCGTACCGCGAGGCCAGAAGCTTGCTCTCTTCGGGAGTGTCGATGCCGTAGAAGCAGGAATGCCGGATCGGCGGGGAGGAAATGCGCATATGCACCTCCTTCGCCCCGGCGGCGCGCACCATCTCGACGATCTTGCGGCTGGTCGTTCCGCGCACGATCGAATCGTCCACCAGCACCACCCGCCTGCCCGCCAGCACGGCGCGGTTGGCCGAGTGTTTCAGCTTGACCCCGAGGTGGCGGATCTGGTCGGTCGGCTCGATGAAGGTCCGCCCGACATAATGGTTGCGGATGATGCCAAGCTCGAAGGGAAGGCCGCTCTCGATGGCATAGCCCATGGCCGCCGGCACGCCCGAATCCGGAACCGGCACCACCACATCCGCGGCAACGCCGGCTTCGCGGGCGAGCTCGGCGCCGATCCGCTTGCGTGACGCATAGACAGACACGCCGTCCATCGTGGAATCCGGGCGGGCGAAATAGATGTGCTCGAAGACGCAGAAGCGCGAATGCGCGCGACCGAACGGGCGGATGCTGCGCACGCCCCTGGCGCTGATCTCGACGATCTCGCCCGCTTCGACATCGCGCACGAACTCCGCGCCCACGATCTCGAGGGCGCAGGTTTCGCTGGCCAGGACGTAGCCCGGATTGCCGTCTGCCCCGGCCAGCCGGCCGAGAATGAGCGGCCTGACGCCAAGCGAATCGCGGGCCCCGATCAGGGCGGTATTGGTCAACGCGACCAGGCTGTAGGCACCGACGACCTGCTTCAGCGCGTCGATCAAGCGGTCAAGCACGGTCGAGTAGGAGCTGATCGCGATCAGATGGACGAAGACTTCGGAATCGGTGGTCGATTGAAAGAGACAGCCGCGGCGCACCAGTTCCCGCCGAAGACGCCGTGCATTGGTCAGGTTGCCGTTGTGCCCCACCGCCAGGCCGCCGAATTCGAAGTCGGCATAGAGGGGCTGCACGTTGCGCAGCACCGTATCCCCGGTGGTCGCATAGCGGTTATGCCCGACTGCATGGGTTCCCGGCAGCCCGGCCATCACGCGGGCGTCACCGAAATTGTCGCCGACCAGGCCGAGACCTTTGTACGAATGAAAGTGATCGCCGTCGAAGGAGACGATCCCGGTCGCCTCCTGCCCGCGGTGCTGCAACGCGTGCAGCCCGAGCGCGGTGACGGGCGCTGCGTCCGTTGCGTTCCACACGCCGAACACCGCACACTCCTCGTGCGGCGTGTCATCTTCAGGACGATCGGCGCGAGGGGTCATCCGCAACTCCGCTATGGCTTCGCCGGATCGAGTGACGGGCCTTGCGGTTCCGGCGTCACCCCCGCATCGGCACCGGGAGACGGCGGCGGAGTGACCGCCGGACGATAGTGCTGCGGCAGAAGGTGAACCATCCAGGCGGCTCCGTCATAGGCGTAGGGCAATGCCCGGGCACCGAGTACCGCCGGCGGCCATGCCGCCGGCGATTCGACCAGCCCGACGACGATATAGGCGATCATGATCAGCACCGCACCCCGAGCTACGCCGAAAATCAGGCCGAGCGTGCGGTCGAGCCCACCCAGCGCAGAGTTGCGGACGACGCCGCCAATCCAGGCCGCGATCAGCGAGAGTGCGACCAGGCAGACCAGGAAGACCACCGCGATCGCGACCCCGTCGGCAATGTCCGGATTGGTGATCATGCCGCGGGCCTCGGATGCCGCCCACGGGAAGGCGAGTACCGCCAGCAGGGCCGCGCCGATCCAGGCGCCGATCCCGAGCACCTCCCGCACCAGGCCGCGAACGAAGCCGAACAGCGCCGAAAGGCCGACCACGCCGAGAACCAGCAGATCCACCCAGTTCATACAACCGCTGCCCTCGCCCGCCTCGTATAGCCTCACTCGCCTCGGATTCGCCAAGCCTCATGACGGCGGCTGTCCCGGCTTGCGGAACCGCGCGACGAGATCGGAGAGATGACCCAGCCCGGCAAGCTCCAACCCCTCCGGCGCGGCCAGCGGCCGGGCTCCCCGTGCCACCCGGCGGGGCAATGCTGCCGCCGTGAAACCGAGCTTCGCCGCCTCCTTCAGGCGCGCTTCCGCCTGTGCCACCTGCCTGATTTCCCCCGACAGCCCGACCTCGCCGAAGAACACCATATCCGCCGGCGTCGGCATCCCGGTGGCAGCGGAAACCACGGCTGCCGCCACGACGAGGTCGGCGGCCGGCTCGCTGATCCGAAGCCCGCCGGCGACGTTCAGATAAACGTCGGCCCCGCCGAGAGAAAGCCCTGCCCGGGCCTCCAGAACCGCCAGCAGCATGGAAAGCCGCCCGGCGTCCCAGCCGATGGCCGCCCGCCGTGGGGTCCCGCCCGAGCCGTGGGCCAGCAGCGCCTGCACTTCCAAAAGCACCGGCCGGGTGCCCTCGATCCCGGCGAAGACGGCGCTCCCGGCCACGTTGCCGCGCCGCTCGGCGAGGAAGATCGCCGACGGGTTCGCCACTTCGGCAAGCCCGCGATCCGTCATCTCGAAGACGCCGATCTCGTCGGTGGCGCCGAACCGGTTCTTGGTTGCGCGCAGGATTCGGAACTGGTGTCCGCGATCGCCCTCGAAGGTGAGCACGGCATCGACCATGTGTTCGAGTACGCGCGGCCCCGCGATGGCGCCATCCTTGGTCATGTGCCCGACCAGCGCCAGCGCAAAGCCGGCGTTCTTCGCCTGCCGCGTCAATTCGAACGCGCTTGCGCGCACCTGGTTCAGGGTACCGGGCGCGGATTCGACGGCCTCGATCCACATCGTCTGAATCGAATCGATGACGACGAGGTGAGCGCCGCTCCGCTCGAGCGCCGCAGCAATGGCGTTGAGATCGATCGCCGCGGCAAGCTCCACCGGCGCATCGGCAAGCCCGAGCCGGCGTGCCCGCAGCCTGACCTGCGCGATCGATTCCTCGCCCGAAACATAAAGCACGCGCCGGCCCGCGCGTGCCAGCGTCGCGGCTGCCTGGAGGAGCAAGGTGGACTTACCGATGCCGGGATCGCCGGCCACCAGCACGACGGATGCCGCCACCAGCCCGCCGCCGAGCACGCGATCGAGTTCACCCATCCCGGTCGCGGTGCGCGGTTCGGGTGCGCTCTCGCCGGCGAGGGAGACAAAGCCGACCGGCGGCACCCGGCTCGGCCTGGCCTGAGGCCCGGCTCTGGCAGCCTCTTCGAACAGCGTGTTCCATTCCCCGCAGGCCTCGCAGCGCCCCAGCCAGCGGGCCGCAACGGCGCCACAGGACTGGCAGACATAGCGCGTCGCGGGCCTGGCCATCAGGCACGAAGCTCCATCCTGATCGGACCTTCGCGCCGGCCGTGTGTGAATTGATCGACCAGCGGATTGCCGCTTTCCAGGAGAGACGCGGCCGGGCCGCTCCAGACGATCCTTCCTCCATGCAGCATCGCCGCGGCATCGCCGATCCGCTGCGCCGAGGCCATGTCGTGGGTGATCGCGACGGCGGTCGAGCCGAGCCGCTTCACGCAGTCGAGAATGAGGCCGTCGATCACCGCGCCCATGATCGGATCGAGCCCGGTCGTCGGCTCGTCGAAGAAGAGAATATCCGGCGTTGCGGCGATCGCGCGTGCCAGCGCCACGCGCTTCTGCATGCCGCCCGAGAGTTCGGCCGGGAACAGCTCTCCGACACTCGCGGCGAGCCCGAGCTGGCCCAGGATCTCGCCCGCCCGGGCCCGCGCTTCGACCCGGCGCAGCATTTTCTGCGCCATGAGACCGAAGGCGACGTTCTCCCAGACCGGCAGCGAATCGAAGAGCGCTCCGTTCTGGAACAGCATGCCGATCCTTGCCGTCATCGCGCGGCGCTTCCTTGGGCTCAACGACAGGAGGTCCACGCCGTCGATTTCGATCCGGCCGGCATCGGGTTCGATGAGGCCAAGGATGCACTTGATCAGCACGGATTTGCCGGAGCCCGAACCGCCGATCACCACCATCGACGTGCCGGCCGGAACCTCGAGATCGACGCCGTCGAGCACGTGCTTCTCGCCGAACGATTTGGCGAGGCCACGGACGCGGATTTTCGGCAGCGAGCCGGTCATCGCGCAAAGAAGAGCTGCGTCAGCACATAATCGAAGGCGAGAATCAGGATCGAGGCAGAAACGACCGCGGCGGTGGTGGCATGCCCGACCCCCTGCGCTCCGCCCCGGCTCGTATAGCCGTTGTAGCAACCCATCAGCGCGATCAGGAAGCCGAATACGGCCGCCTTGATCAGCCCCGAAGCCACGTCCATGGTCTCGAGATACGTGAACGTGCTGTGCAGGTAGATCGCCGGGTTGAAGCCGAGTGAAGCCGTGCTGACGATGAAGCCGCCGAACACGCCGAGGATATCGGCCACCACCACCAGCATCGGCAGTGCGACGATGCCGGCCAGGAGGCGCGGCGCCACGAGATACTTCATCGGATCGGTCGAAAGTGTCGAAAGGGCATCGATCTGGTCGGTCACGCGCATGGTGCCGATCTCCGCCGCGGTGGCGGCGCCGACCCTGCCTGCCACCATCAAGCCGGCCAGCACCGGCCCGAGTTCCCGCGTCATCGACAGCACCACCACCGAGGCGACGGCGCCTTGCGCGGAGAAGCGGGCGAAACCGGTGTAGGATTGCAGCGCCAGCACCATGCCGGTGAAGATCGCCGTCAAGGCCACCACGGGCAGGCTGAAATAGGCCATTTCGACCAAGGCGGCTCCGAATCGCCGGAAATGAAAGGGCGGGCGCAGCAGATGCGAAAGGCCCTCGAGTGCGAATAACGCGAGCCGGCCGGCAGTGAAGCAAACGCCGAGCACCGGCCGCCCGATGCCCGCGAGAACATCCGCGAGCAGGTTCACGTGCCGCGCCACACGCGGTGATAGCGCCGCCCGAGCGAAGTCAGGATCTCGTACTCATTGGTGCCGGCTGCTTCGGCCACGGCGGCGAGCGGCTGGGCGGGGCCGATCAGCTCCAGCCACGCACCCGGCGCAAGGTCTGCCAGCGTGGTTGCATCGTAAGTGGTCAGGTCCATGGAAACACGGCCTACCAGCGCCAGCCGCCGGCCGTCAAAAAAGGCAGCCCCACGGTTGGAAAGGCTGCGCAGCCAACCGTCCGCGTAGCCGACCCCGAGTGTTGCGATCCGGCTCGGCCTGAGAGCGCGCCAGGTCGCGTTGTAGCCGACACTCCGGCCGGCCTCCAGCGCGCGCACAGCCAGCACGCGCGCGCTGAGGCGGACGACCGGGTGCATGGGATTGGGCTTACCCGGTGTGGGGTTGATGCCGTAGAGCGCCGCCCCCGGCCGCGCGAGGTCGGAAGCGAAGTGCGAACCAAGGAAGATTCCGGAGGAATTGGCGAGCGAGCGCGGAGCCGGCGGCAAGCGGGCCGCCAGGGATGCGAATCGTTCCCGCTGGCTCCCGTTGAGGGGATCTTCGGGGTACTCGGCGCTGACGAGATGGGTCATCAGGTAGCGGATCGAGATTCCCTCGAGGAGAGACGGATCGGCTGCCAGGGCCAGGACTTCCCTTTCCATCAAACCGAGGCGGGCCATCCCGGTGTCGATGTGCAGGATCGCTTCGAGCGATGTCCCGGCGCGGCGCGCTTCGGCCTGCCAGCGCCCGATTTCGTCGAGCGAGCCGAGCACCGGCACGATTCCCTGCTCGCGATAGACGTGCTCGGTGCCGACGATCGGATCATCCAGTACGGCGAGCATGGCCCCCGGCAGGAGCGGGCGGAGCGTCAGCGCCTCCTCGAGCAGCGCCGTGAAGAAATGCCGGCAGCCCGCCAGGTGCAACGCCGGAGCAACTTCCTGCGCGCCAAGTCCGTAGGCATCGGCCTTGACGACGCCGGCAACCGCGCCGGCGGGATGCCGTGCCGAGAGAAGCCGCCAGTTGGCGACGATGGCACCGAGGTCGATTTCAAGGACGGCGGGCGAAATGTCAGCCGGCAACATCGCCGTGATGCAGGTCGAGATCGGCGAAGCGGGTGAACTCGGCCTCGAAAAAGAGGTCGATCTTGCCGGTCGGGCCGTGCCGCTGCTTGGCCAGGAAAAGCTCGGCCCGGTTGTGCACACGCTCCATGTCGCGCTGCCATTTCTCGGTCGCCTCGAGGAAGCGCTCTTCGGAGTCGAAGGCCATCTGCTTCGGCGCACGTTGTGCGAGATAGTACTCGTCACGATAGATGAACATCACCGAATCCGCATCCTGCTCGATCGTTCCGGACTCGCGGAGGTCGGAGAGTTGCGGGCGTTTGTCCTCGCGTCCCTCGACGGCACGTGAGAGCTGGGCCAGAGCGAGCACGGGCACGGAGAGTTCCTTCGCGATCGCCTTCAGCCCTTGCGTCACCTGGCTGATCTCGAGCACGCGGCTTTCTGGATGCGTACCGGCGGCCGGCCGCATCAGTTGCAGATAGTCGATGACGATCAATTCCAGCCCGCGCGTACGCTTGAGCCGACGCGCGCGCGTGCGCAGCGCCGAAAGCGTGATCGCCGGTGTGTCGTCGATTTCGATCGGCAGGTTGCCAATTTCGCGCGAGACCGAGACGAAACGGTCGAAGTCGCGCTGGCCGATATCGCCGCGGCGGATCCGGTCACCGCTGATGCGGGCCTGCTCGGCCAGCACCCGGGTTGCCAGTTGCTCGGCGCTCATCTCGAGCGAGAAGACCGCGACCGCGCCCTTCCTCTGCTCTCCTCCAGCGTCGGCCAGCAGCGTGTGCGCGGCGCCGGCCGCGATACGGGTCGCGAGCGCCGTCTTGCCCATGCCGGGGCGGCCCGCCAGGACCACGAGATCCGAGGGGTGGAGACCGCCGGTCTTGGCGTCCAGGTCGCGCAATCCGGTCGCCAGGCCGGAGACATGGCCGGTGCGCTTGAAGGCGCGTTCGGCGCCCAGGATCGCCTCCGCCAGGGCGCGCTCGAATGTCAGAAAGCCGCCGCCCGGCGTGCCGCGTGTCGCGAGGTCGTAAAGCGCCTGTTCCGCCGCTTCGATCTGCGCCGGCCCGGCCATCTCCGGCTCGCTGCCGAAGGCCCGGTTCACCACCACCTCGCCGAGTTCGATGAGCTGGCGGCGAACCCACGCATCATGGACTGCGCGGCCATATTCGCCGGCATTGATGATGCCGACGGTGGCCGCAAGAAGCTGCGCGAGGTAGGCGGTGCCTCCCACCTCCTCGAGCAGGCCGGAATGTTCGAATTCGCCCCGGAGCGTCACCGCATCGGCGAGCTGTCCGGATTCGATCCGCCGGCGGATTGCCTCGAAAATGCGCCCGTGTACCGGGTCGGCGAAGTGGTCCTGCTCGAGGAATTCCGAAACCCTCTCGAACGCCTTGTTGTTGGCGAGCAGGGCACCGAGCAGAGCCTGTTCGGCCTCGAGGTTGGACGGCGGGCGGCGCAGAGTCTGGCCGAGCAGTGGCGACTCGATGGTGCTCATGCGGCGCCCACTCTAGCGCCCTGGACAGAATCTGGCAGCCTCGGCCGGCCTGTGGATAGAGTGGAACACGGGTATGAAAGGCCGCCGGCCTTCGCCCGCGGCCCCGGTACCGTACCCGGTATCGCGTTTATCGGGCGGCGCCGAACACCCAGGCCAGCACGCCTTTTTCGGCGTGCAACCGGTTCTCCGCCTCGTCGAACACCACCGATTGCGGTCCGTCGATCACCGCCCCGTCCACTTCTTCGCCGCGGTGCGCCGGCAGGCAGTGCATGAAGATCGCGTCGGGCGCTGCGTGTGCCATCAGCCGCGGAGTGACGCGGTAGGGGGCGAGCAGGTTGTGCCGGCTCTCGTTCGGATCGTCGGACATGCTGACCCAGGTATCCGTGACCACGCAGCGCGCGCCGGTGACCGCCGCTTCCGGCGACGCGGTGAGCTCGATCTGCGCTCCCTCCGCCCGCGCCCAGTCGAGCAGCTCCTGCGGCGGGCGCAGCAAATCGGGCGTTGCCAGCTTCAGCGTGAACTGGAACCGCGCCGCTGCTTCGATCCAGGACCGGGCGACGTTGTTGCCGTCGCCGGACCAGGCCACGACCTGGCCCGCGATCGGGCCGCGATGCTCCTCGAAGGTCATCACGTCGGCCATGAGTTGGCACGGATGCGACGCTTCGGTCAGGCCGTTGATCACCGGCACGGTCGCATGGGCCGCCATCTCGGCAAGCTTTTCCGAGCGGTCGGTGCGCAACAGGATGGCATCCACATAGCGTGAAAGCACGCGCGCGGTGTCTGCCACCGTCTCGCCGCGGCCAAGCTGCGTCTCGTTGCCGGAAAGGGCGATCACTTCCCCGCCGAGCTGGCGCATCGCCACTTCGAAGCTCACGCGCGTGCGGGTGGAGGGCTTCTCGAAGATCATCGCCAGCATCCGGCCGGCAAGCGGGCGCGAGGTGACTCCGCCCGCGTGCTTGAAGCCGCCCGCGACCTCGAGCATCTGTCGCAGTGTCGGGGTGTCGAAGTCGCGAAGATCGAGGAAATGCCTTGGCCGCGGCACAGCCGGATTTTCCGGCTCCGCCGCCGCCCGTCTCAGCGCCCCGCTCATTTCGCGGCCAGCCGGGCGTTCGAAGGCAGGCATCGCCGCGCGGCGCGCGCCAGCATCTCCACTGCGGCCGTGCATTCCGCTTCCCGCACGATCAAGGGCGGCACCAGGCGGAGCACATTTTCCCCGGCCGTGATCGCAAGCAGGCCCTCTGCCAGGCAGGCAGCGACGACCTCGGCTTGCGGCGGCACACATTTGAGGCCGAGGATCAGGCCGGCGCCGCGAACCTCGGAAAAAACCTCCGGATAGTCGGCCACCAGGCGCTTCAAATCGCGCCACAGCCGCCGGCCGGTGTGCTCCACTTCGGCCAGGAATCCAGGCGCCAGCATCACGTCGAGCACTGCGTTCCCGGCCGCGCACGCGAGCGGATTGCCCCCGAACGTGCTGCCGTGCGTGCCGGCGGTCATATGCCGTGCCACCCGTTCCGTGGCCAGGATCGCACCCATCGGGAAACCGCCGGCAATTCCCTTCGCCGCCGACATCACGTCGGGCGTCATGCCGGCCCACTCATGCGCGAAGAGCTTGCCGGTCCGGCCCATGCCGGACTGGATTTCGTCCAGGCCGAGCAGCAGGCCGAACTCGTCACATGTGGCGCGGAGGTCGCGCAGGAATTGCAGGCTCGCCGGACGAATCCCGCCCTCTCCCTGCACCGGCTCAACCAGGATGCCTGCCGTTTCGGGCCCGATTGCGGCGCGCAGGGCATTGAGATTATTGAAGGGAACGTGGTCGAAGCCATCCACCGGCGGGCCGAACCCTTGCAGGTACCTGGCATTGCCGGTCGCCGACAGCATCGCCAGGGTGCGGCCGTGGAAGGCACCCTCGAAGCAGATCACCCGGAAGCGGTCCGGACGACCCTCTTCGGCCACCGCCTTGCGCATCAGCTTCAGCATGCCCTCGTTCGCCTCGGCGCCCGAGTTGCAGAAGAACACGGAGTCCGCGAACGTCGCCCCGATCAGCCTTTCGGCCAGGCGTTCCGCCTCCGGAATACGATAGAGGTTGGAGACGTGCATCACCTTCGCTGCCTGCGCGGCGATCGCAGCCACCAGGTGCGGATGACCGTGCCCGAGCGAGGAGGTGGCGATGCCGGCGCCGAAATCGAGGAATCGTCGGCCGTCCCCCGTCACCAGCCAAGCGCCTTCGCCCCGCTCGAAGGCGAGGTCGGAACGATTATAGGTTGGCATCAGTGGGGGGATCATCCGGCGATCAACTCCTTCCAGTGCTCGCCCCTCCGGCAGGTCATAGCGCTGCTGCCGGGGCAAACGGCCATACTCGGCTTGCCCGGCCGGAAGTGTCAAACCCCCAGACCCGTGTCGGGCTGACTGTGCAGCCCGACATGGGTCTCGCGGTTTATTCGAGCCCGCGATTCACGCCCTCCGACGATTCCGCCTCGGGCGATCGCGGGCTAGACCCGTGTCGGCGGGCCGGTTGCGGATCAGGGATCGACCTGCAACGCCCGGTAGCCGGCAATCGCGGTTGCGATCTGGTTCTGGTTGAGTTCCGGCGAAAGGACGTCGGAGGCGGCCTCGGTCTGGCCGCTCATCGCCAATGCCACCGCAAGGTCGTCCTGAACGCGCCTGCTCGCGGTCCCCGATTCGGCGAGCGGCTGCAGCATGGCGACCGCTTGCCTGGCATGGCCTGCCAGGGCGAGGGACAGAGCAAGATTGACCTCTGCCGCAGTGTCATCCGGCTGCACGGCAAGCGCGGCACGGTAGGAGGCAGCGGCGGCCTGATGCCGCCCCTGGAGGTCGAGGGCAATGCCGCGGTCGACGAGTGCCGGCACGTCGTTCGGGTGCGCCTCCACCACCTCGGCGAAGAGCCGCTCCGCTTCCGCCGGGTCGGTCTTCAGGCGGATGCGCCCGAGCCCGATGCGGGCTTCCTTCGAGCCGGGCCGGAGCGCCAGCGCATGTTGATAGCTGAGCGCTGCCTCATCCTCACGGCCGAGTGCGACGAGGGCATCCCCTTCGCGCACCAGCGCCTCGACGTCGGTTGGATCGTGGGCCAGCACGGCGTCGGCCACGTGCAACGCCATGTCCGGGTCTCCCCCCTGCAGAGCAGCGTCGGCAACCTTCAACTTTCCGGCCGCCGTCCCGGAGGTTTGTGGCTGCGCCGCGCAGGAAGCCAGTGCGAGCGCCGCAAAGATGCACAGGATTCGCATTTTGCCAATCCTCAATGGTGGTGAAACGCGTGCAGAACATTGAGCATCGCCGGACCGCCCACGATCATGAACACGCAAGGCAGAATGAACGTGATCATCGGCACGGTGAGCAGCACCGGCAGGCGGGCAGCCTTGGCCTCGAAGCGGGTCAGCATCTCCTCGCGCATCTCGGCGGACAGGACGCGCAGCGCGCGGGTGAGCGGGGTGCCGTACTGGATGCTCTGCGTCAGAACGGCGCCAAGGCGCTTCAACGACTCGAGCCCCGTGCGCTTGCCGAGATTGACGAGCGCGGCGCGCGTATCCGAAGTGATGCGAAGCTCGCCTGCGGTCCGGGCAAGCTCTTCGGAGACGGCGCGGTTGGCAAAGCCGATCTCGACCCCGACCTTGCTGATCGCCGGCTCCAGGCTCAGGCCCGCCTCGGCACAGATGACGAGCATGTCGAGGGCGTCCGGAACTCCCTTTTCGAGCTGGCGGAGATATCGGCTGCGCATCTGCCGCACGATCATATCCGGACCCAGGAGGCCGAGGACGGCGGCACCGAGGACAAAGACGTTGCGAAGCAGTCCCGGCAGATGCAGCGATCCCACCAGCGGCCATGCGACAAGCGGCAGCGTGCAGACCAGCAGCAGTTTGCCGCCGACGAAAAGGCCGAGCCCGTTCGGGCCACGGAAGCCGGACGAGATCAGCGTCTGTTCGAACTCGGTGAGGGTGCGGGTGGAAAAGAGGCCGCTCCGCGCAAAGGCGGTGCCGATCATGGCGACGAGCCGCAGGATGCCGTGGCCGCTCGCCGCCGCCGGCGGGTCGACCGGCAAGAGCCCCGTGCTCGCCTGCACCAGCCGGACGCGGGCGCGAAACCGGCTCTGCCGGGCGGTCACTTGCAGAAGCATCCCGGCCGAGACAAGGCAGAACAGGGCTGCCCCGCCCACCAGCAGCAGGAGATCCGCCCCGCTCATGAAAGGCTGCGCTGGATCATGCTGCGCATGACGAGGATGCCGACCACCAGCGAGATCACTGCCGAGCCGAAGATTTTCTCGCCGGTCGGATCAACGAACAGTTGCATGGCATATTTGCGATTGAGAAACCAAAGTGCCACGCCCGAGACGACGGGAAGTGCCGCGAGGATGCCCGCACTGGTGCGCGCTTCCGAAGCCAGCGCATAGCCGCGGGCGCGGAGGGCCACCCGCTTGCGGATGACATCGGCAAGATTTTCCAGCGTCTCCGTCAGCCCGCCGCCGGTCTGGCTTTGCAGGGAGAGGGCGGTCGCGAAGAAGCGATATTCCGCGAGCTTGTTGCGATCCGCCATCTCCCGCAATGCCTCGTCGAGCGGCATGCCGATCATGACGCGGTTGCCAAGCATGTTGAATTCCTTGGCCGTCGGTTCCGCGCCCTCACGGGCCACGACCTGCAGCGCCTCCTGCATCGGGATGCCGACACGCACCGAGCGGACGATCATCGCCAGCGCATCCGGCATCTGCTGGAAGAGGGTCCGGCTGCGCCGGGCATCGCACCAGCCGAAGAACGCCCGCACCAGGAACACGGCTCCGAGCGGAACCAGTGCCAGCGAGACCGACCCGAACAATCCGCCAAGAATGCCGGCTGCGCCGCGGGCCAGTGCGAGCGATGCGATCACGACCACCCACCAGGGCGCGGGATAGACGTCGCGCCGGGCCGGATCGTACGCAATAAGGCTCGCCGCGCGCCGCCCGAGCCGCGCCATCCGGCTCACTCTCGCGCGGCGGAACAGGTTGACGAGTTCGGCCTCGGCCACCGGCAGATATGGCTTGGTCGCGGCCTGGATGCGCCTCCGCCGCTGGTCGCTGACACGCTGCAACTGCATGATGAGGATCGAGGAGATTCCAAGCCCGACCAAGCCGACGGAGGCTCCAAGGAGGAGTTCGAGCAGGAGCGGGTTCACCGTTCCGCCTCGTCGAGGGCCGCGAGCCACGCGCGATCGAGGCCGAAATAGGCGAGCTTCTGCGAGAAGCCCGGCCGCACGCGGCTGGTCTTGTAGCGTCCGTGCAGGCGGCCGGCGCTCGATTCGCCCAGCACTTCGTAGATGAAGAAGTCGTTCATCGTCACGACCTCGCCTTCCAGGCCGCAGATCTCGGTCACCTGGATGATGCGGCGCATCCCGTCGCGCTGCCGTTCCACCTGCACGATGAGATCGACGGCGCCGACGATCTGGGCCCGGATCGCCTTTTCGGGCAGTCCCATGTTGCCCATCTGCACCATGTTCTCGATGCGGGTCAGGGCATCGCGCGTGCTGTTGGCGTGAACGGTGGAAAAGCTCCCGTCGTGGCCGGTGTTCATCGCCTGCAACATGTCGAAGGCTTCCCCGGCGCGTACCTCGCCGACGATGATCCGGTCGGGCCGCATGCGGAGTGCGTTGCGTACCAGGTCACGCTGCGTCACCTCGCCGCGCCCCTCGAGACTTGCCGGCCGGGTTTCCAGCCGCACCACGTGCGGCTGCTGCAGTTGCAGTTCCGCGGCATCCTCGATGGTGACGATCCGCTCGGTCGCGTCGATCAGCCGCGACATGGCATTCATCAGCGTGGTCTTGCCCGAGCCCGTGCCGCCGGAGATGATGACATTGAGCCGGCAGCGCGCAGCGATCTCGAGCACCCGTGCAACCGGCGCGGTGAGCGAGCCGATCTCGATCAGGCGGGCGAAGTCGATCACCTTGCGTGCGAATTTGCGGATCGAGATGCTCGGCCCGTCGAGCGCCAGCGGCGGCAGCACGATATTGACGCGCGAGCCGTCCTTCAACCGCGCATCGACCATCGGGCTCGACTCGTCCACCCTTCGCCCGACGGCGGCGGCGATGCGCTGGCAGACATTGGTCACGTGCTGCGAATCCCGGAAGCGCACGGTCGTCTGCTCCAGCTTGCCGCGGCGCTCGATGAAGACGCGCTCCGGGCCGTTGACCATGATGTCGTTGATGGAGTCGTCGGCGAGCAATGGCTCGAGCGGACCCAACCCCAGCATGTCATTGACCAGTTCCCCGGCCAATGCGCGTTGTTCCCGGGCATTGAGCTGCACCCGCCGGTCGGTCGCGATCTCGGCGATCATCCGTTCGATCTCATCGGTCAGGCGATCCGCCTGAGTCGCCGCGGCGGCCACCGGATCGAGGCGCGAGAGACAGACCCGTCGCAGTTCGGCGATCGCTTCGCTGGATGAGGGGCGGGGGGATGCCGTGGTCGATACCACCGAAGCGGGCAGGGGGGGATCGGACGGATCGGGCGGCGGCGCAGGGTGCGCCGCCTCGGGCGCCTCCTCCCGGCGGGCCGTGCGGCGGCCGAATCCGGAGGACTGGGCCTGGCTCATCCGAACAGCCCGAAGAATCGCCGCCGCCGGCGCGGCTCGAGAAGCTCGGTGCTGCCGGCTCCGGCCGAGGAATCGAGCAGCCTGACGAACGCCACCTCGCGTGCCAGTTCTATGATGCCCGCACGAAACGGCCCGCGCGCCGCGACCGCCGGTTCGCCCATGCTGGCTGCCGTCCCCACCACGCGCGGCAGGTCCGGCATCGTCACGTCGGGCTTCATCTTCAGCGCGTCCTCGATTTCGCGGTTCGTGAGGCCGCCCGGACGGCCTGCCCGGTTCAGGACCACGACGGCACGGCGTGGCTGTGCCGGCCCGGGCGGCAGGGCAAGCAGGCGCAAGGTATCCCGTACCGCCGCCAGCGTGGGGTCGAGCACCAGCACGCGTTGATGCGCGAGATCCAGGAGGTCGCGGTTGAGTGCCAGCGGCAGGAATGGTACGTCGGCGACAACGAAATTGTAGCGCCGCCTGAGCGCCTCCAGGAGTTTCGCCGCCGCATCGGGCGCGTAGGTCAGGGAGTCGGAAAGCTTCTCCTCGCCCGCCAGTACTTGCAGCCGCTCGGTGACCGGCTGGGTGGCGCGCTCGACGAACAGTTCGTCGATCCGTTGCGGTGATTCGAGCGCCGTGCGCAAACCGCTGCCGGTCTTGGCATTGAGAAGCAGCGCCGCACTTCCGCAATAGAGATCCGGGTCGAACAAGACGGTGTGCCGGCGCGCCGCAAAGCCGAAATGCCAGGCAAGGTTGGCGGCAATGGTGGTGGCCCCGACCCCGCCCCGGACCCCGGTGACGGTGACGATGCGCCCCCCGAGCACGGCCTCGGACGCATTCTTCTCGTCGACGATGAAGGGGCGGAAGTGCCGCGCGACCATGTCGCGCGAGAGCGGCTTGTAGAGATACTCGAGCGCGCCGAGCCCGCGCGTGATGTGCCGGTAGAAGTTGACGTCTTCCAGGTCCCCGATCACCAGCACGCGCACGTCCGGCTCGACCACCTGGGAAAGATCACCGAGCGCGGTGAGCGGCTGCTCCTCGCCGCTGACATCGACGATCAGAACCCTCGGAGTGGCCGTTCGCGAGAGCACCGAGATCGCGGTGCGGATGTTGCCCCGCCGCACCTCCATACCCTGCGGCAGTGCTTCGACGATCGCCTCGCGCAGCACCGTCTCCGACTCCGCGTCGGCGACGAACGCAAGAATCGCCGTGCGCTCGCCCCTGGCCCCGGCCTCGGCGGGAGATCTCGCGGACAGGACGCCATCGTCGGGCATCAGTCGCCACTCCCGGACAATGCGCTGCCGCCGGAGTCGCCGCCGGAGTCGCCGCCCGAGCTGCTGTTGTTGGTTGTCGTGCCACCGATCTGCACGATGGAATTGTTCGGCAGCGGCTTGACCTTGTCTGCCCTGAGCCGCGCCACCGGCAGCACGGCCTCAGGGCCGGTCGTGCCGGATGCCTGCTCACCCTCGACGAGATCATGTGGGTTGGCGACCATGGCTGCCAGGTTGGCCGCGTTGACATCCGTGGGATGCCATGTGCCCTCGCGCATCATGGGGTCCTGCACCGTCGTGCAGCCGGATGCCGCGAGCAGGATCGGCAGCGCCAGAGACAGGCGAAGAATGCGCACGTTCGTTCCCCTCATTGCGCGATGAACCCGGCATCCCCCGGGATCCGGGCAACCGGCGTGGCCCCGGTGCCGAGAGCCTGTTGGCGATGGAACAGAATCCGATCGAGATCCGAGGGCGGAGACCAGTTGTCGGTCGGCAACCTCAAGAGGGACGGGCGGCTGACCGGGCGCACGATATAGGGCGTCACGACGATGACGAGTTCGGTCTCCTCACGCTGAAAACTGTTGGAGTTGAAGAGCGCACCGATGATCGGGATTTCGTTCAGGCCCGGCAGGCCCTGGTCCACCTGCGTCCCCTGGTCCTGCAACAGCCCGGCAATCGCGAAGCTCTGGCCGCTGCCCAGCTCGACCGTGGTCTCGGCACGGCGGACGAGAAGGGCGGGAATCTGGATCGTCGAATTGCCTTCGCTGAGCTGCACCGCGCCCTGGGTGGTCAGTTGGCTCACCTCCGGGCGGACGCGCAGATTGATGCGATTGTCCGCCAGCACGGTCGGGATGAACGAAAGCGAGACGCCGTAGGGCTGGAACTGGACGGAGATTTCGCCGTTCTGCAGCGAGATGGGAATCGGGAATTCGCCGCCGACCAGGAAGCTCGCCGTCTGGCCGCTCATGGCGGTCAGGTTCGGTTCGGCGAGCAGGCGCGCGAGCTGGTCCTGGGCCAGCGCGTCGATGATCGCGTTTACGTTCGTGTTCCCGCTTTGGTACGAGAAGTTGAACGTGTTCTGCGCGTCGTTCAGGAATGCGAGCGCGCTGGGCGCCATGAAGTTGGCGGTGATCTTGCCGCCGGTCGTGCCAAGATCCTGCCAGTTGACGCCGAGTTCGCGCGTGATCGTGCGGTCCATCTCTGCCACCCGCACCTGCAATGAAACCTGCACGTTCGAGAGCACGTTGAGCTCGTCGCGCACGGTCTGTTTCGGACCGGCGAAGCCGCTGACCAGCGCCATGATCTCGGCGGCATCGGCCGCGTTGGCGACGGTTCCGGAGACCGTGAGCCCATCGGGCAGCGCGCTCAGGCTGACCTCTGCGCCCGGCACGAGGCGGCTGATGGCGGCGGCGGCGGCATCCGGCCCGAAGGCCGATGGCGTGACGATCACGCGATATTGGGCGATCGGGTGACCGGCCTGGTCGAGGGCGGCTATCGTGGTTTCCCCGGGTGCGACGCCGAGCACGAACAGGCTCGTCGGGCTGGCCGGGCGCACGTCGGCCACTTTCGGATCCGCGGTGAACACGCTGGCTGCCGGCACCGCGAGCGAGACGACCTGGCCCGCCCCGGATCTCAGCGCGAGCGTGTTACCGATCGAACCGGGATCTGTTGACGCGATCGCGGTGGGAGGTGCGGCTGTCGCCAGCGGCCCGGCGACAGGTGCACGGCGCTGCACGCCGGCCGGCTTGAAAGGCTCGACAGCCGGCGGCGCGGCAGGCTCGCTTAAATCGGGCGATTCGACGGGAACGACCATGGCGACCGGCCGCAGAGAAGCGGCGTGCCGGGGCGTGCTTGCCGTGGTCGGAGTCATCGCAGCGAGGGGAGCGGTCATCGCCGCGCTCGCGGCGGGCGCGGCGGCTACGGCGATCCCGGTTGCCGTTCCGCGAGCCGCTGCACGCTGCGCCGGCAGGCGCCCGGCTTCGATCAGCGCTGCCTCCAGCGGCTGGTTGCTGACGACCTCGCCTTCCGCCCCGAGCGGTGCGGCCGGCTGGCCATCGACCAGCAAGGTCGTTGCCGCGGCATTGCCGGCGGTGAAGACAAGCCCCGAACCTTCCGGGAGCGCCAGATGGTCGCCCTTGTGCAGCAGCCGGCTGAGAATCACGCGTCCCGAAGCGTCTGCGACACTGATCCAGTCATCGCCCGAGGCGGCGACGACGATCCGGCTGGGGGCCGCGTGGCCTGGCTCGGCAATCGCGGGAGGCTGCTCTGCCGGCGGCGGCTCGGCGACCGCCGAGGCAACCTTGTGAAGGGGCTCGGCGACCGTCTCGTTCCGTTGTGGTACAGGAATCGTCACCGTGCCGGCCGCGCCTGGACCCGCTTCGGCCGTGCGAGCAGCCGCACGTTGCGTCGGCAGGCGCCCGGCTTCGATCAGCGCCGCCTCCAGCGGCTGGTTGCTGACGACCTCGCCTTCCGCCCCGAGCGGCGGGGCGGCGTGGCCATCGACCAGCAGAGTCGTTGCGGCAGCGTTGCCGGCTGTGAAGACGAGCCCCGACCCTTCCGGGAGCGCGAGCTGGTCGCCCTGGTGCAGAAGCCGGCCGAGAATCAGGCGCCCGGTTGCATCCGAGACGCTGACCCAATCGTCCCCGGAAGCGGCGACAACGATTCGGCTCATGGGGCTATTGCCTGCATCCGGAGGGGCGGCAGGCTGAGATACCGGCTGCGGCGCGGTGCTGGTCGCGATCGTTGCGGCATTGGGGACCGCGGCGGCCGTACGAGCAGCCGCGCGTTGCGCCGGCAGGCGCCCGGCTTCGATCAGCGCCGCCTCCAGCGGCTGGTTGCTGACGACCTCGTGCTCAGCTCCGAGCGGTGCCGCCGCCCGGCCATCGACCAGCAGGGTCGTTGCCGCGGCGTTGCCGGCTGTGAAGCTGAACCCCGGTCCCTCCGGCAGAGCGAGCTTGTCGCCCGCGTGCAGAAGCCGGCCGAGAATCACATGCCCGGAAGCGTCGGCCACGCTGATCCAGTCGTCTCCGGATGCCGCAACGACGATTCGGCTTTCTCCTGGCGCGGGCTGGCCGATCGCCGCCCCTGCGAGCGCGACTGTCGAACAGAGTGCGAACGCAAGCGCTGCGCTTACGCGCATCGGACGAGGGCGCATCAGAAATGCACCTTCTCGACGTTCGCCGCGCCTCGGAACAGATCGAGTGTCTTGGCCGGGCCCTGGGTCGGGGTCGCCACCTGGAGCGCGGGCGACACTTCGCCCGCCCAGGCGATCGCCGGGGGATCGCTCTCCGCCTGCTTCGTGGGATGGTCGGCCGAGCGCACCACCAGGGAGAGTTGGCCGAGCCGCGATGCAACCGCCACCTGTTCGGCCTCGAGGGGCGTCACCTCGAGGGTGGCCGTGCGGCCGAGGTTGGTGACGGCGTGCAGCCCGTTCGGATCTTCGCCCTGCATGAGACGCTGGTCGATCGCGATCACGCGGACATTGGTGAGTACCGTTTCGGCGGCGAGACGCTCGCCGAGCGGGAGGTTGTTGTCGGAGATCTGCTGGGTCAGCACGAGGTCGACCTGGTCTCCCGGCCAGATCAGGCCGGCGCTGCCGCTGATGGCATCGATCCCGACGGTCACCGCACGCATCCCGGGGGCGAGCACGGCCGCCAGGAAGCCATGATCACCCGGGCGCATCACGTCGAACGGCAGGATCGGTTGGCCTTTCACCATCGGACGGCGGATCATGGCGCCGATCAGGCCGGCCCGTTCGGTTGGCGAATCCGCGGTGCCGCCGGGCGGCACCGCGGTGGAGAGCACGCTCTCCGAAGCAAGATCGCCCGGCTGCAGAAGCGCTCCGGGCTTCAGCGGATGCGCTGCCACCAGAACGGCAACTTTCTGCGGCGGAGCGGCCACCACCACGTGATGCGCCGGGGTCCGGGTGGCGATCCAGGCCACGGTGCCGAAGCCGGCCAGCCCGAGTGCCATGAGAGCGAAGAGGGCGACGCGCATGGCCATGGCAACCTCATTGCTTGATCAGGACGAAGAAGGCGCCCGCGGCAATCGCTGCGGCATACGGAAGAGAGCCCCGCTGCCGGATCCGCCACCGCTCGATGCGAAGCAGGCGCTGGAAAAATCGCATCATCCCGGCGCGCCCGGGCAACGCTTCGGGCGGCAGCGCCGGAAGTCCGGCTTCTCGCATGCTGGCACTGCTCCCTCGCAGCAGCAGCGAAAGAGCCAGGTAAAGGAGCGCCAGCGCACCACCGGCCAGCGCCACGGCAAGCAGGAACGAGGGCGTGAGCAGCGGCGGCAGCGAAAGGGTTGCCGCCGCCAGGAGCTTGACGTCGCCGCCGCCGAGCCAGCCGCGCCGCCAGCAGAAGGCCGCCATCGCAAACACCGCCAGCGCCGCGATCAGGCCGCTCGCCAGGGAACCTGACAGGGCCCGGAGGATGAGGCCGCTGATCGTCAACAAGGCGGAGACCATGTTCGGCACCCGGCGGAAGGCGAGGTCGGTCGCGGTGGCCGCGAGCAGCAGCACCACGCTTGCAGCCGTGAGTGAGGCCGCGGCGAACTGCGGAAAATGGTGCAGCATCAGGCCACCCGTTTTGGGTGAGGCTGCTGGGCCGACATGCCGGACCGGTGCAGGCGGACACGCCCTGTCAGGCGTGCCCTGCCGGCGCCGGCGGCCGGCCTACCGGGCCGATCGGTCAGAGCGCGTTGGAGACGGTCGAAAACGCGTTTTCGAGTTGGGTACCCAGCGTCGCCACCGTGCCGACGATCACGGCCGCGATCAGCGCCGCAATCATTCCATACTCGAGCGCGGTGACGGCGCGCCGATCGGTCTTCAACGCGAGCCACGTCATCAGATACGGGATCATGATTCCGGTTCCTGTTTTCCTCCGCACGGCGCGAGGGCCGGCGGTCCATGAGAGGTTGCGTGACGAACACCCGGAATTTTCTCCGAAAGGTTTGGCGCACCGAGAGCGCGAGACCTCGTCTTCCCCAGGAAATCACGGAACCGCTTGCCAAAACGTTAAGCGCTCGAGCATCTTCGCCCGGCCCGGAACCAGGTTTCGTATCCGGCATTCGTGCCGGCCATTGAGGCACGGCCACTCCCGGCGGCGCATGGTCGCGAAGACCGGCCCCCGGGTGTGGCTACGGTATCAGAAGCTGGCTGCGAGATTGCTGAATATGCCCAGGAGGCGCGTGCCGATGATGGGCACCGCGACCGCCATCGCGGCGATCGTCACCGAGGCGATCAGCGCATATTCCAGAGCTGTAACGGCCCGGCGATCGCCAACAAATGTGCGTGAAACGGTCAGAAGCGCGTCCATCGTTCGCCTTCCAGGGGCCGCGGGCAGCAGCGTCCTATCAAGGCCCGGGCGACCTTGCCGAAGGGTTAAAGCAGGCGTCAGAATCGGGGTGACGCCGGCCGGCCGGAGCATGCCTATATGATGAAGCGAAATGTCCCGCGGCTTCGCGCCGTCATCCGCCCTGGAGCCGAACATTCTCCACACTATGCGCCGTGCGCCCGATGCCTCTCCCTGATCTTTTTCACCCAGCCGTTGCCGCCTGGTTCGGGTGCCGCTTCGGCGCCCCCACCCCGGCGCAGGCGGCGGCCTGGCCGGCCATCCATGCCGGGCGCCATACCCTGCTCGCCGCACCGACCGGCTCCGGCAAGACGCTGGCAGCCTTTCTGGCGGCGATCGACTCGCTCGTCCGGCAGGGCATCGAGGGTGGCCTCGCGGATGAGACATCGGTCGTCTACGTCTCGCCGCTCAAGGCGCTCTCGAACGACATTCAAAAAAATCTCGAGGAGCCGCTCTCCGGCATCCGGGCCGAGCTTCGCGAGCAGGGATTGCCGGAGGTCGATATCCGCGCCTGGGTCCGGACCGGGGACACGCCGGCCGCCGAGCGCAACCAGATGCGACGGAAGCCTCCCCATATCATCGTGACCACCCCGGAATCGCTCTACATCCTGCTCGGCTCCGGATCCGGCCGCGCCATGCTGGCAACGACGCGGACCGTGATCGTCGATGAGATCCACGCCCTCGCGCCCAACAAGCGCGGTGCCCACCTGGCACTCTCGCTCGAGCGCCTGCAGGCGCTGTGCCCGCTCCGGCTGCAGCGGATCGGCCTTTCGGCCACCCAGAGGCCGATCGAGGCGGTCGCGCGGTTCCTGGTCGGGAACGACGGGCAAGAGACCCTCCCGTGCGAAATCGTGGACTGGGGCCATATCCGCGCCCGCGACATCGCCCTGGAGATGCCGCCCTCGCCCCTGGAAGCGGTGATGTCGGCAGAGGTCTGGACGGAGCTCTATAACCGGCTGGCCGAACTGATCTCGGCCCATCGCACGACGCTCGTCTTCGTCAACACGCGCCGCATGGCCGAGCGGGTGGCGCGGCAGCTCTCCGAGCGCCTCGACGAAAACGTGGTCACCGCGCATCACGGCAGCATGGCGCGGGAGCTGCGGCTGGATGCCGAGCAGCGCCTCAAGCACGGCGCCTTGCGGGCGCTGGTCGCAACCGCCTCGCTCGAGCTCGGCATCGACATCGGCGATGTCGATCTGGTGTGCCAGCTTGGCTCGCCGCGCTCGATCGCGAGCTTTCTCCAGCGGATCGGGCGTTCCGGACACGCCGTTGGCGGAACGCCGAAGGGCCGGCTCTTTCCGTTGTCGCGTGACGAGCTGGTGGAATGTGCGGCCCTGCTCGAGAGCGTCCGCAGCGCCGAACTCGACCGGCTTTCCATTCCCGAGCGGCCGCTCGACGTGCTGGCCCAGCAGATCACCGCCGAGGTCGCGGCGAAGGAGTGGGGCGAGGATGCGCTCGGCTCCCTCGTCCGCCGGGCCTGGCCGTTCCGGGCGCTGAAGGACGAAGAGTTCGCCGACGTCGTCGATATGCTCGCCGACGGCTTCACGACCCGGCGCGGCCGGCGCGGCGCGCTGGTGCATCATGACGCGGTCAATCGCAAGCTCAGGGGCCGGCGCGGGGCGCGCCTGACGGCGCTGACTTCCGGCGGCACGATTCCCGACACCGCCGACTACCAGGTGTTCCTGGAACCGGAAAACCATTCGATCGGCTCGGTGAACGAGGACTTCGCGGTGGAGAGCCAGGCCGGCGATATATTCCAGCTCGGCAACCAGTCGTACCGCATCATCCGCGTCGAACGCAGCATCGTGCGGGTAGAGGACGCGCACGGCCTGCCGCCGACGATTCCCTTCTGGCTGGGAGAGGCCCCGGGCCGCAGCGACGAACTTTCCCGCTCGGTCTCCCGCCTGAGGAGCGCGTGTGCCGCCCGGCTCGCAGACGGCGCCGACGGGGCATCCCTGGCGGACTGGCTCGCGATGACATTCACTCTCCAGGAGCCGGCCGCCACCCAGCTTGCCGAATACCTGGCCGCCTCGCACGCTGCGCTCGGCTCACTCCCGACGCAGGAAACGATCGTCCTGGAGCGATTCTTCGACGAATCCGGCGGTATGCAGCTCGTGATCCATTCGCCGTACGGCAGCCGGATCAATCGCGCCTGGGGGCTCGCACTGCGCAAGCGATTCTGCCGCAAGTTCAACTTCGAGCTGCAGGCGGCGGCGACCGAAGACACCATCGTGCTTTCGCTGACGGCCGCGCACAGCTTCGAGCTTGCCGAAGCAGCGCGCTATCTGCATTCCTCGAGCGCGCGGACGGTCCTGGTCCAGGCGCTGCTCGATGCGCCGATGTTCACCACGCGCTGGCGCTGGGTAGCCGGCATTGCGCTCGCCCTGCCGCGCATGCGGGGCGGAAAGAGGATCCCGCCCCAGATCGCACGGATGGAGGCCGAGGATCTGATCGGCGCCGTCTTCCCCGACCAGATCGCCTGCGCGGAAAACCTCGTCGGCGAGCGGGAAATCCCGGACCACCCGCTGGTCAACCAGACGCTTTCCGATTGCCTGAACGAAGCCATGGATATCGCCGGCTTCGAGCGGCTGCTGCGCCGGCTGGAAGCCGGCGAGATCCGGATCGTCGCGCGCGATCTCACTGAACCCTCGCCGCTGGCGCGCGAGGTGCTGGCGGCACGGCCGTATGCCTACCTGGACGATGCGCCGCTCGAGGAGCGGCGGACCCGGGCGGTCGCCAACCGCCGGTGGCTCGATCCTGAAACCGCAGGGGACATCGGCCGACTCGACGGGCAGGCGATCGCACGCGTGCGTGCCGAGGCCTGGCCCGAGCCGGCAACTGCGGACGAAGCGCACGACGCGCTGGTGTGGCTCGGATTCCTCAGTGCCGAGGAAGCGGAGACCGCCTGGATCGGCTGGTTCAAGGCGCTCGCGGAAGAGAACCGCGTGGCTTTGCTGCATGCGCCCGGCGCCGAAATCTGGATCGCCGCCGAGCGGCTGGCGCAGTTCCAGGCCATCTTCCCCGAGGCGACGTTCGATCCGGCAATGGCGCCACCGGCCGCCCACCGGCAGCGCGCCTTCACGCGCGAGGAGGCGTTGATCGAGGTTTTGCGTGGCCGGCTCGAAGGCCAGGGTCCGGTTACGCCCGATGCGCTGGCCACTCCGCTCGGGCTCCCGCCGGACGAGATCGGAGCGGCGCTGGCGGCGCTGGAAATCGAGGGCTTCGCCATGCGCGGGCGGTTCACGCCCGGAACCAATTTGGAAGAGTGGTGCGACCGGCACCTGCTTGCTCGCATCCATCGCTACACCGTCAAGCGCCTGCGAGCCGAGATCGAGCCCGTCGCGGCGCGGGACTTCCTGCGCTTCCTGTTCGCCTGGCAGCGCGTCAGTGCCGAGGCGCGCATGGAAGGGCCGGATGCCGCCGGGGTGATCATGGCCCAACTCGAAGGATTCGAGGCTCCTGCGGCGGCATGGGAGAGCGAAATCCTGCCGGCCCGGATCGCCGACTATGAGCCGGCCTGGCTCGACGAGGCGTGCCTCGCCGGCCGGATCGCCTGGGCCCGACTGGCGCCCCGGAACCCGCGCCAGAATGGCGGAGAGCGCGGGCCCGCGCCGGTTCGAACCACGCCGATCACGCTGGTTGCGCGCCGTCGGAGAGCGCTCTGGATGGATTTGTCGGCCAATAGCGAAGGCGCCCAGCCAAGCGGTCCGGCGCAGGCGGTGGCGGATTATATTCGCGGGCACGGCGCGTCATTTTTCGACGAGCTTGTGACGGGCACGGGGTTGCTTCGTCCCAAGGTCGAAGAGGCGCTGGCCGAACTGGTCGCACTGGGCCTCGTCGCTTCGGATGGCTTTGCCGGGCTGCGGGCCTTGCTCGTCCCCTCCGACCGGCGGCAACCGGGTGCCGGCGGCTACCGCAGGCGCCGCAGCATCCCGTTCACCATGGACGATGCCGGCCGATGGTCGATCGTCGGTCGCGGCGGCGGCAACGGCGGCGGGCAGCCTGCCGGCAGTGAGGCTGTCGAGCACGCCGCGCGGGCGCTGCTGCTGCGCTACGGCATCGTGTTCTGGCGGATGCTGGAACGCGAAGCCCCCTGGTTGCCGCCCTGGCGGGACCTGCTTCGGGTGTATCGACGCCTGGAAGCACGGGGCGAGATCAGGGGAGGCCGGTTCGTTGCCGGCTTCGCCGGCGAGCAGTTCGCACTGCCCGATGCCGTCGGCCTGCTGCGCGAAACGAGACGCAAGAACGGCTCGGGGGACTGGATTTCCCTGAGCGGCGCAGACCCGCTCAACCTGGCCGGCATCCTGACGCCGGGCCCGAAGCTTGCCGCGCTGACCGGCAACCGCCTTCTCTATCGCGATGGCGTGCCGGTTGCATCGCTGGCCGGCCGGGAGGCGCATTTCTATGAAACGCTCGATCCGCCGACCGAGTGGCAGGCGCGAAAAGCGTTGCTGCGCGGTGCAACGCGCACGTCGCTGGTCGATCTCACCGCGCATTGACGCCTTGTTCCCGTCGCGCGGGGCTGATGTCGCCGGCTGTGGCGCGCCCTGCTGCTACACGGTTCGGCGAAGGCAAAACGATGTTGAAATGCACGGCATAATACCGTACGTTTGACAGGATGGAGAAGATCATGCCCGCTGCCTCAAATCGTCGAAAATCAACCCACGAGATCAAGCGCGAACGAATCGAGTTACGCGTTGGCCCCTTGGCCAAGAAACTGATCCAGCGGGCCATGGCTGTCACCGGCCTGACAGCGGGAGACCTTGCCTATGAGGGCGCGCGCCGGGTGTTGGACGAGCATGAGCGGTTGGTTCTGACGGGCGCCGACCGAGAAGCCTTCTTCGAGGCGCTGATGAACCCGCCGGAACCTTCGGAGAAGCTGATTGCCGCCCTGCGGCGTCATCGCGACCTGATGGGCTGACGATTGGACGTCATCCTGGAGCCGCTCAGCAGGCAGCACGATCGGTCGAAATTCTCCTGCGGAGAAGCCGAACTTGATGACTGGTTTCGACGGCGGGCAGGCCAGGATGAACGCCGCAACATCGCGCGCGTGTTCGTGGCCGTGGATTCCGAGTTGGGCGTGGTCGGCTTCTACAGCCTGAGTTCCTTCAAGCTGGACTTCCACGATCTGCCGGAAGAGCTTGCCCACAAGCTTCCCCGCTACGATGGCGTTCCCGCTGCGCTGATCGGGCGACTGGCGCGCGACAGCCGGGTGCGCGGCAAGGGCGTCGGTGAGATTCTGGTGGCGGACGCAGTGCGACGTATCCTGGGTGCCGCGCAATCGCTCGCCGTTTTCGCCATCATGGTCGACGCCAAGGATGCCCGCGCGGCGGCTTTCTATGAAGGGTTCGGCTTCCGACGCTTCCCGCTGAATCCAAACAAGCTATTCCTGTTGGCGTCATCGGCGGCGGCGGCGTTGGAAAGAATGTAGTACCCACTTTTGTCGTTGAGTAATTCACTCTGACCCGGGCCCTCACCCTACCCCTCTCCCAAAGGGAGAGGGAAAAGATGGCGATCGGACGCGGGGGATCTGTGTCACTCAAGTCTGATTCGGGGTAGTAGGATGGCGGCCTCCCTCCCAGTGCCAAGCCGTATGTATCCACACGACCTGCACGGTTGGCGGGTCAGCGCGTCATGACGATCCAGGAAGAGCACAGGGACGACTTCGTCGCTACGATTAATCACCTTGACGCGGTAGCTCATAAGATAGCCGGACTGGTTGGCCACGGCAGACCTCTCACTTTTCCTGACCAACACAAGCTGTCCGAAGGACTTTTCTTGAGCGCGTGGACGCACTGGGAAGAATTTATCCAACAGCTCATTACAGACGACCTTTCCGAAGAACCAACCGGCTTCGTCCGCAAGGATGTTAAGGAGTTCCGTGTGAAGGGCGCACCACGGCGCATTGCCGAACGCATCCTCTTTCACCCTGATCATCCGCAAAAATTTGTCGAATGGGATTATGGCTTGGTCAAGACGCGAGCTGACACTTTCTTGCCCGCGAACCATCGCTTTACCCGGCCTCTGCCACGGCATGACGATCTCGAAAAAATGAAGCGAATCCGCAATGCCATTGCCCACAAGAGCGACAGAGCATGGGAAAGTTTCAGGAATTTGATAAGCCAACCGCCATTCAACCTAACAAGCTATCAGAGGAAGGGACTTACGGTTGGGCGTTTCCTCGTCGCCCACCGATGGAATGGACAATCGGTGCTGACGGAGACATTAGCGATCCACCGCGCCCACGCGCAGCATTTGGTGCCTTAGCCCCCATTTCTCAAACGCCCATAGCGATTGCGGGCAGATATTCCGAATTTTAGCCTAAAATCAAAGTACTATAGGAATTCGATCCGAATCAAGAAGGAAACAGTCTGTTTTGCGTCCCGTGCGGTCGGTGACGTGACACGCACCGTAAATACTTGATGCGGCTCACAGAATGCACAATGAGATCCGGGCTTCGGGGAACCCTGAGAAATCCGGGCTAACTACTGTCTGTATAGCGAATGAAGACGCCGACGGCTGCCGAACAGCGCCCTTCCTGCGACAATGATCCTCTATCATCGTAGTTTGCACGACTGTTCGCAGGCAATCGTAGATTCGGCGGTATTTGGCGCGCCCTGCTGGACTCGAACCAGCGACCCACAGCTTAGAAGTTTGTGAGCCTACGTTTCCGGTGGTTGCTCATGGTTGCCGAGACCGCGAGAAAGCGGCATTTTCAAAGGGTATCTGATTTCCGGTCACTGATTATGGCTTCCCATGGATGCCGAAAACGTGGTAGCACATTGGTTGCACGGGGAACGCCCACCATGCCGAAGCTCAGCAAGACGAAGCTCACCGCCCGGATTGTCACGGCCGCGAAGCCCGGCTCGACCATCTGGGATTCCGAGATCAAGGGCTTCGGGCTGCGCGTGCTGCCGTCCGGCTCCCGCGCCTATATGGTCAAATACCGGGCAGGTGGGCGCCGGCAGCGGTGGCTTACGATCGGGCTGCATGGCTCGCCATGGACCGCGGATTCGGCGCGTATCGAGGCAAAGAAGCTGCTCGGCCAGGTAGCAGGCGACAACGATCCTGCCACTGCCCGCGACGAGGCGAAGAAGGCCAGGACGGTTGCCAAGCTCGCGGAGGACTTCCTGGAGAAGCACGTAGACCCCAAGCTCAAGCCCCGCACGGCATTCGAGTACCGGCGCATCATCGAGCGGTTCATTGTCCCGGAGCTTGGATCACTCGCCACTCGGGACGTGACGACAGAGGACATCACCAAGCTCCACCACAAGCTCCGGGACACGCCGCGCCAGGCGAATTTCACCATGACCGTGGCGCGGAAGATGTTCGACCTGGCCGAGCGATGGAAAATGCGGCCAGCGAAATCTAATCCCTGTGTTGGCATCGAACGCTTTCCAGAAAACAAGCGCGAGCGCTTCCTCTCCGAGGCCGAGATTGCCCGGCTCGGCGAAGTGCTGGCGCAGTGCGAAGCCGGATGGACGGAAGAGGGTGCCGAGGCGTGGCGGAAGCGGATGAAGGCCGAGGCGCTTGCCGCCGGCAAGACGGCTGCCGAGGCGGTCGGGATCGCCGAGGGCTGCCTGCCGGGCCGGCTTGAGGCGGAACACCCTTCGGTGGCGCCGGCGATCAGGCTTCTACTTCTGACGGGAGCACGGTTGCGGGAAATCCTCAATCTGACGTGGGATATGGTTGATGTCGGCGAGCGCGTGCTCCGGCTGCCGGACAGCAAGACGGGCGCGAAAGACATTCCGCTGGCACCGGGTGCGCTGGCCGTGATCGAGGGACAGCGGAGCCGGCGCGAAGAAGGCAATCCGCACGTTCTGCCGGGCGCCGCGGCCGGCAAGCAGCTTGCCGATCTGGAAAAGCCATGGCAGCGCATCCGTGCCATTGCCGGGCTGCCCGACGTTCGGCTGCATGATTGCAGGCACACGTTCGCGTCGCACGGCGCGATGAGCGGCCTTTCCCTGCCGCTGCTCGGCCGCGTGCTCGGGCACCGCAGCACGCAGACGACCGCGCGCTATTCGCACTTTGCCGCTGATCCGGTGCGCCAGGCCGCCGAGGCCGTGGCGAAGCCGATCGCGGCGCTCCTGATGCCAGATGCCGGCCCGGTGGCCGAGGTGAAGCCGCTGCGCCGGCAGGGCTGACATCCGCGCCCGCGCGGCACGCGGGCAAAAAGTCGGCCCGGGTGGTGGTTACAGCACTGCCCGGGCCTGACCTTCACAGTGAGGAAACCACCATGAAGGCTATCGAGAGTCCTACCACAATCGCCCCCAGCGCATCCCGCCGGCGTGCTCTACTCAGCACCGCCGCGGCGGCGATGGCTGCCGGTCTCGGCACTGTTCTGCCTGCCACGGCTGAAGCGGCCCCCAGCGCCGAGGAAGCCGAGCTGATCCGGCTCTGCAACCGGCTGGTCGCCATCGGGGCAAACGAGCAGAAACTCTACAGGACCGTGCCGCATGCGACGCTCGAAGGAGAGGCGCAGTTGCAAGAGCGGCTGAAGCCCGGGGACGAGGAATGGCGGCGGATCGAAGAAAGGCTCTACGAGTTAGACATCACGCCGAAGACGCCGGCAGGAATCAGTGCCATGGCGCGCGCTGCCCTGGCCGAGGCGGAGCGTACATGGGACGGCGAGATCGTTACCCTCGATCTCTGCGGGTATCTCGCGTGGGGCGTCGTCGAGAGCATATCGCCAGAGGCCAATGCCGCGATCGAAGCCGACGTGAAGACCACCGGGGCCGCGACCAAACGAATGCTCGCGGCGAGCCGTTTGGCCCAGACGGAGGCCCAGCCATGACAGCGCCCTTGGCTGCTCCGGCCGATACCGCCCCGACCGGCGCCGTCTATGCCCTCGGGCTCAAGTTCCTGGAGATGGACCGCGAGTTCGAACGGGCCGATGAGGCTGCGCGAACGGCGGCCCATCCCCGGAATTCAGCAAAAAACGCCAAGCTCGATAAACGCTGCCGTAGGTACGACTGCGCCCGCTGGGAAGCATTTGATGGTGCGATGGCGATGCGCGCATGTACCGCGGCCGATGCCTTGGTA